>NZ_JAMYPO010000022.1:0-103793 GCF_040320365.1 Mesorhizobium sp. M0701 | reverse complement strand
TCACCCGTTGCTCAACCCGCGCCATACGGCGTAAAACCCGCCGAGGCTCTAACTGCAGCCGGATGAAAATTCAGTGGCAGGTCACATCTCCAAAATGGACGCGCGCTGCAACAAAAAAAGGCCGGCAAGGTTTCCCTTGCCGCCTGCCTCACCCGCCCGTAGGCCGGCTCCCCCTATCAGAACGATCCCATCTGAAAGAAACCGGCCGTCATTGCCACTACCGGTTACCGCCGAGCGCCGAGGCAAGGCGCACAAGCGAGAGGAACTCGGACCGGTATCCAAACGGGTCGGCTCCTCTGGCGGCGGTGGCAATCTCCATGATCTTGTCGTAGCCGAACTTCGCGGTCGCATCCTCGTCGCGCAGCTTCTGGCCGAAGGCAGCAACGGCAACGGAGAAACGCTGGTCGGTGCTGGCCTGGTCGAACGACGCCACCTCGTTGGCTGACGTTACCGGCGTGGTGATCAGCTTCGAGGTGTCCTCGTTCGGCAGCTTGTAGCGGATCTTGACGAAAGCATATTCGTCGGCATTGGCAACGCCGCCATTGTTCACCGAGGCCTGGCCGTAGCGCAACTGGTCGATCTGTTCGCCGCCGCTGCCCTTAGGCGTGATCTCGTAGATCGCGGTGACTGAATGACCTGAGCCGATCTCGCCGGCATCGACCCGGTCATTGTTGAAATCCTCTCGGTTCAAGGCGCGGGTTTCGTAGCCAATCAGCCGGTACTCCGAGACCTTGTTCGGGTTGAACTCGACCTGGATCTTCACGTCCTTGGCGATGGTGAACAGTGTCGAGGAGGCATCCTCGACCAGCACCTTCTCGGCCTCCGCCAACGTATCGATGTAGGCAGCAGTGCCATTGCCGTTCTGGGCGATGGTCTGCATCATCTGGTCGTTCAGATTGTCGCGGCCGAAGCCGAACACCGACAGGAATACGCCTGTCTTGCGCTCCTTTTCGATCAGCCGCTTCAGGTCGTCGTCGTCGGTCTGGCCGACATTGAAGTCGCCATCGGTGGCGAGCATCACCCGATTGATGCCGTCCTTGACGAAGGATTTCTGCGCCAGCCTGTAGGCTTCCTTGATGCCGGCCTCGCCTGCCGTCGAGCCGCCGGATGTCAGATTGTCGATGGCAGCGAGGATCTTGTCCTTTTCCGAAGCCTTGGTGGGCTCCAGCACCGTACCGGCATCGCCCGCATAGGTGACGATCGAGACGGTGTCGTCAGGTCTCAGCTTGTTGACCAGCAGCCGGAAGGCCGACTGCAGGAGCGGCAGCTTGTCCTGCTCGTTCATCGAGCCCGACACATCGATCAGGAAGACCAGATTGGCCCTGGGCTGCTCGGCCGGCTTCACGTCGAAACCCTTGATGGCGACATGCATCAGCCTGGTGTGCTCGTTCCACGGCGTCGGCATGACGCTGACGGTCGAGTTGAACGGCGTCGAGGCGGAGTCCGGGCCTTTCCAGTCATAGGGGAAGTAGTTGACCATCTCCTCGACGCGAACCGTGTCGGCCTGCGGGATAAAGCCTTCCTTCAGCGAGCGCCGGACGAAGGAATAGGAAGCGGTGTCGACATCGATCGAGAAGGTCGAGACCGGGTCTTCAAGTGCGGCATGCACCGGGTTGGTCTTGAAATTCTCCACGCGGTCGCGGTTTTCCTCTTGCGGCAGCATCTGGTCGGCCGGCGCAGCGGCGGGCTGCTGTGCCATCAGCTTGGGCTCGGCAACCGTGCCAGGCATGCGTCCGACCCGCGCGCCGCCATCGACTGCCGGAGCCGCGGAGCTTGCACCCCCATCCAGCGCGAACTCGCCGCTCTGCGCCGGTTCAGGTGCATTGCGGCTGAGCACATCCTGCTGCGTCAGCCCGCCGACTGCGGTCGATTCCGCCTTCGGCGGCGATGTCGGCGCCACAAGCGCCTCGCCGGTGTCGCGGCTTTCACTGTCGGCGTCCGCCTTCTTCTGCTTGTCCGCTTCGGCAACGACCGGCGGTTTGACGGTCGCCGGTTTGTCAGCCAGCGTTTCGGTGATCTTATCCCCGCCGAATTCGGGCCCGCCGAATTTGGATTCCCCCAGCATATAAATGGTAGCGTATCCGGCGATCGGCAGGGCAACGAGCCCGGCAATGGCCGGCGTGGCGAAGAGTTTCTTTTGCATGATTTCGCTCCAGAGCCTTTGTGCTCGCTCTGTGAGACGAAGCCCGCTCACCGATCCTTGGGCGCCCGGCAAAGTTTTTTCTTCCATGTCATAGGCGCGCAGCGCGGCCTGGAGGGCACGCGCCTTTGCGTCCGCGTCGGGCGCCGGTGCTGCGATGTCGCGCAGTCTGTTCAGTTCGTTGTCGTCGACCATGGTCACACTTCCCCGGCTGAACGCATCAGCGTCTTCAGCCGTTTCTTCGCCTCATGGATGTGCCAGGAAACCGTTGTCTCCGAGATCGCCATCGCCTCGGCGGCGGCGGCGTGGCTCAGCCCTTCGCCATAAACCAGCAGCACCGCATCGCGCTGCTTGTCCGGCAGCTTGCGCACCGCTGCCCAGAGCGCCTCGGCCGGGTCTTCCGGCTCGGCCGAGATTTCCCCCGAAATCAGCGCATAGGCGCCATAGGCCTCGGTCTTGACCGTCTCGCGGGCGGTCTTGCGCATCATGTCGCGCGCCGCATTCAGCGTCATGGTGTAGAGCCACGTCGTGAAGGCACCGCTGCCGTGATAGTCGCGGATCGCCCGCCCGAGCCGGACGCAGACTTCCTGGGCGATGTCCTCGGCGTCGGCCTTTTTGCCGCACCAACGATAGGCGGCGCGATAGACGAAACCATAGTGCCTTTCGAGCAACTTGCCGAAAGCACCCCGGTCTCCGCCCTTCGCCCGTCCGATCAGTTCGGCGTCGGAGGCTTCGCTTTCGTCCAGCATCATCGCCATCATTTGCCTGTTGGACGAAGGCTAATGGCGGTTCCTTGGGGCGATGGAAAGAATTTTTTGGCGGGCGGTCACGTCGTAATGGTTGGCGTGCCTTGGCCGAGCGTCTCCGCAAACAGCATCGTCAGCCGCTTCCAGTGGCGTTCGGCGCCGGCTGCATCGAAGGCACTATGGTCCGGCATGCACCAGCCATGCGCCATGCCGGCATAGTTCTCTATGACATGATCGACCTCGGCGGCGCGCAGTGTTTCGGCCAGCCGCGCCGATTGCTCCGGCGGAAAGCTGCGGTCGACACCGGCAGTGCCGATATAGACCCTTGCCTTGATTGACGCTGCCTTCCGGTGCGGACTGTCGGCTGCGTCACCAGCCAGATTGCCGCCGTGAAAACTGAACGCGGCGGCGATGCGGTCGGGATAGCTGGCCGCCGCGTTCAGCGCCCGCGCTCCGCCCATGCAGTAGCCGACAATGCCAACCGGCCCGGCCAGGCCTTGCGCAACAAGTGCATCGAGGAAAGCGCCGCTGTCGCGGATCGTCATCTCCTGGGTCGTGCCGTCCAGGAGATCTGTGATGGCGGCCTTGCTCCTCTCGTCGCCGAACGCAGTCTTGGGATCGAACGGACCGTAGGGCGCATTGCGGTAAAAAAGGTCCGGCACAAGCACCGCATAGCCCTCGCTCGTAAGCCGCTCCGCCATCTGATCAAGCGCCGGTCGCGGACCGAAAACGTCCATGTAGAGGATGATCGCTGCCTTGGCTGGGGCCGCCGAACGGAACAGCCGGGCCTTGGCAATGCCGTCGCTTGTCTTGATCTGCATCGCTTGCGTGGCCATCATCCGCTCCGTTGATCTGACGTGCGATAGATACCCGCGGTGGCCGTCGCGGCAAGCTGTAATGAGGCGATCTGCTTCAAGATTTCGTGCGGCATTCGGCGACGCTACAGACGCGCGAATGCTGCCATGTGAAAGGCCTGAACCTCGGCCGGATAGCGATAATCGGTACCGTAAGGACAGGCGTCGCGTTCGAGGCAGCCGCCGGTCCGGCAGGGCGCGCCGTTTTGCCCGCGCACATGCGCCAGACAGGTTTCATGTGCAAAACCGTCCGCAGAATAAGCCTCTACCGGACAGGATTTCAGGCAAGGTTTTTCCAGACATGTATCGCAAAGGTGAATCACGTCGCGGGGTTCTTGGAGCGCAATTTCGTCTTCGAACAGCAGCGCGCCGCGATAGGCATGCCAGAGCCCATATTGCGGATGCATGAGAATGCCGAGCGGCGACGGCTTCAGCCCCTCCGCACGCATCGCCCATTGCTGGAATGGCAGATAAGGCCTGTCGGACGGCGACACCGCGCGTGCCCCGAATCTTTCGGCCACCGCGCCGATCACTTCGCGAGACCATCTGTCGAGCGGATCGTCGATCGGCTGTGACTGTCTCTCCAGCCAGCGCAGGAAGTGCGGCCAAGGTGCGGCGCCCGCCTGCCCCACCAGCAGAACGGATCTGGCGGCAGCGCCGGAGAGACCGAAAGGTGTTTCCTCACCGCCCGCAAAATCGAAGCCGCCGCGAAGCATGAGGCCGGAGGCGGAAAGCGCTGCCGCGATTGTTTCAGTCATGCCGCGCTCGGGATCATCCCTTCTTGTCCGGGTCGGAGAAGGCACTCCGCCAGACTTCCTTGTGGATGATGTTGGCGACTTTAGCCCCGCCTGATTCGGGCTCCTTTCAGGTGAAGGCGTCGGCCATCGACGCCTTCTTCCTGGCAATGAAGTCCTTCAGCCCGTCGTCGATACCCTGATCGAGATGCGGCGCCTCGTAGCTTTCCAGCCAGCGGCGGGCGAGCTCGTTGGCGCGCTGCGGCGCGGTTTTTTCGCCTTCCGCCAGCCATTGCTCGTAAGAATTGTTGTCGGCAATGTTGGAACGGTAGAACGCGGTCTGGAAATTGGCCTGGGTGTGGTCGCAGCCGAGATAGTGGCTGCCCGGGCCGACCTGGCGGATGGCGTCCATCGCCTGGCCGTTTTCCGACAGGTCGACACCCTCAGAGAACTTCTGCGTCATGCCGAGCTGGTCGATATCCATCATGAACTTTTCGTAGCAGGAGGCGAGACCGCCCTCGAGCCAGCCGGCCGAATGCAGCACGAAGTTGGTGCCGGCGAGGATCGTCGAGTTCAGCGTGTTGGCGCTCTCGTAGGCGGCCTGCGCATCGGGGATTTTTGAAGCACAGAGCGAACCGCCGGTGCGAAACGGCAGGCCGAGCCGACGGGCAAGCTGTGCGGCGCCATACGAGACCAGCGACGGCTCCGGCGTGCCGAAGGTCGGCGCGCCCGACTGCATCGAGATCGACGAGGCGAAGGTGCCGAACAGCACCGGCGCACCCGGCCGGATCAGCTGGGTGAACGACGCTCCCGCCAGAACCTCGGCTAAAACCTGGGTCAGCGTGCCGGCGACCGTCACCGGGCTCATCGCACCGGCAAGGATGAACGGCGTGACGATACAGGCCTGATTGTGGCGCGAATAGACCTTCAGCGCTCCCAGCATGGTCTCGTCGAAGACCATCGGCGAGTTGGCGTTGATCAGGCTGGTCAGCACCGTGTTGTTCTCGACGAAATCGTCACCGAACACGATCTTGGCCATCGCCACCGTATCTTCCGCGCGCTCGGGCGCGGTCACCGAGCCCATGAACGGCTTGTCCGAATATTTGATATGGCTGTAGACCATGTCGAGATGCCGTTTGTTGACCGGCACGTCGACCGGCTCGCAAACCGTGCCGCCCGAATGGTGGATCGACGGCGCCATATAGGCGAGTTTCACGAAATTCCGGAAATCCTCGATCGTCGCATAGCGCCTGACGCCGTCGAGATCGCGCACGAAGGGCGGACCATAGACCGGCGCGAACACTGTCGCGTTGCCGCCGATCTGCACCGAGCGCTCGCCGTTGCGGGCGTGCTGGGTGTAGACGGACGGAGCGGTCTTCAACAGCGAGCGGCAGAGGCCCTTGGGGAAATGCACCCGCTCGCCCTTGACATCGGCGCCCGCCTCTTTCCAAAGCTGCAGCGCCTCGGCGTCGTCGCGGAAGATGATGCCGATCTCCTCCAGCACCGTGTCGGTGTTCTTTTCGATCAGCGCCAGCCCTTCCTCGTCCAGCACTTCATAGACGTTGATCTTGCGCTTGATATAGGTGAGCTGTGTGCCGGGGCCGCCGCCCGAACGCGCGGCCCGTCGGGCTGCGGCGCCACCGCTGGCAGCGCGCCCGCGCCGTGCGTTTGACGCTTCCTGATCGACCGGCGCGTTCTCACTCATAATCGTTCTTCCCTGGCTTTCGTTCTGGCCTGATTTACTCCGGCCGGGCTGTTGTACCGGCCTGAAATCCGTTTGCGGTCGCATATTGCGGTCTCTGGCCGGATCGTAGCCATGCACCCTATTCGAAACGGCCCGCCAGCGCCAACGCCTGTCGCAAAATCGACAAGAATTCCAAGAGATTTACGGTCGCTTTCGTTTTGCGGGAAGTCGCAAATCAGCTATGGACAACCGGCCCGTGCGGGTTAGGTATTGACGCGATATTTTTAAGCTGCCGCGATAGTTGTAGCCGGCAAGGAGCCTGAGAAAAAATGGCCGACGACGAGATCATCCTTTCGGAACTCTCCGACGACGAGTTGGTGCAGCAGATGCACGACGATCTTTATGACGGGTTGAAGGAAGAAATCGAGGAAGGCACCAATATCCTTCTCGAGCGCGGCTGGGCGCCTTACAAGGTGTTGACCGAGGCTCTGGTCGAGGGCATGCGTATCGTCGGCGAGGATTTCCGCGACGGCATCCTGTTCGTTCCCGAAGTGCTGCTGTCGGCCAACGCGATGAAGGCCGGCATGTTCATCCTGCGTCCGCTGCTTGTCGCCACCGGCGCGCCGAAGCAGGGCAAGATGGTGATCGGCACCGTCAAGGGCGACATCCACGACATCGGCAAGAACCTGGTCGGCATGATGATGGAAGGCGCCGGCTTCGATGTCATCGACCTCGGCATCAACAATGCGGTCGAAAAATATCTCGATGCCATCGAAAAGCACCAGCCCGACATCATCGGCATGTCGGCCCTGCTGACGACGACCATGCCTTACATGAAGGTCGTCATCGATACGATGAAGGAAAAAGGCATTCGCGACGACTATGTCGTATTGGTCGGCGGCGCACCGCTCAACGAGGAATTCGGCAAAGCCGTCGGCGCCGACGCCTATTGCCGCGACGCCGCGGTGGCGGTCGAGACCGCCAAGGACTTCATGAAGCGCAAGCACAACGTCCGCGCTTCCGCCTGAGCCAATAAGTCCGGCACGAACGAGAAAAGCCGCGCCTTGCAGTGCGGCTTTTTTATTCCCAGATGTTGAGAGCCGTGCGGATCAGGGTTTCTTGACGGTATCGTCAACTGCCTTCGCAGTGGATTTGATATCCTTACCGACGCCGCGCACCGTGTTGGCGCAGGCCGAAACAGCCAAGGCGCAGGCGAGAATAGCGATTGGCGCGACGCGGAACAATTTCATGATTGGTGTCTCCCTCAGCATATAAATTCGCTGGACAGCAACGAAGATCGATTAGACTGGTTCCATGACTACCGCGCGAAAACAACAATCCGATCAAGGCGACAGGCTGCTCGTCATCGCCTGCGGGATGATCGCGCGCGAAGTTTTGGCGGTCAAGGAGCAGCTCGGGCTCGACCATCTCGACCTGACCTGCCTGCCGGCGGAGTTCCATTTCTGTCCGGACCGCATCGCGCCGGCCATGGACAGGGCTATCGAGAAGGCCAAGACCGACGGCTACAGACACATCTTCGTCGGCTATGCCGATTGCGGCACGGGTGGCCTGCTCGATCGGATCTGCGAGAAGCATGGCGTCGAGCGCATGGCCGGGCCGCATTGCTTTGCTTTCTACCAGGGCATGGATGCCTATGCGAAGGTCGCCGATGACGACATGATGTCGTTCTACATGACCGACTTCCTCTGCCGGCAATTCGATGCCTTCTTCATGAAGCCGCTCGGCCTCGACAAGCACCCGGAGCTGATCAAGGACTATTTCGGCAACTACGAGAAGCTGATCTATATCGCTCAGACCAACGACCCGGAACTCGACAAGGTCGCCGAAAAGGCGGCGAAAATGCTCGGCCTCGCCTATGAGCGCCGCTCGACCGGCTATGGTGACCTGACGAAGGAACTGGCCAGCGCCTCAGCACATTCGTAAAAGAAATAGCGTCCTCTAAGCGTTTGCCGGAGGCTGCCGTTCATTTTCGCCCACCGATTCACCGATCCGATATGACATCGATAATGCGTCCGGTTTCAAGGCGGATCGGTCCCCGCGCGGTTGGATCTTTAAGCAATATTTCGGCAAGCATTGCATCGACATTGTCAAAATTACTTTGCAGAATTGACGGATCACTTAGCTCCCAATACTCCCCTTCATCGACGACATTGAGACTGGAGAACAAGCGAGTAATTTCGCGAAGAAAGCTGATGATCTCGATATGAGCGCCTGCACCTGAAAACTGAGTTTTACAGTGTTGTTGAACGAAGAGGTGCTTGTCGAACTCAAGCCGCAGCGGTTCCGAATTGGGATGCGGTTGAAGCTCTATTCCAAACACAGGGCCAATATAGTCCACGTTTCGTTCATCAATGACTCGATTGAGCGTCTTCTCGCGCTCATCGATCTCGCGCACCGGCCAGTCTCGCGCAATGGCGAACGCCTTGGCTTCGTGCAGCAAAGCAGCATATTGCTCGTGACCCCGTAACTGTCCTTCAAAGTAGATTGTTACTCCCAACTACCTCTCCCAGTGACGCGCATTCCTGACGAATACCCGCGCTCTTATTCCGCCACAAGCCGGGCGAGCACATCGGCAAAGCTCGTCTTGCAGATGAAACCCAGCCGCTTCCTCGCCCGCGACGCATCATAGACCCGGTCGATCGACGAAAACATCGTCCAGCCTTTCTTCGCGTAGAGCGCCGGATAATCCGGAAAATAGCGCGCCACGACCGACGGCGCGTCGGCGATCAAGGCCGCGCAATCTTCGGGCTGGAAAGGCGTCGGTGCCGAGATGATGAAAGTGTCGAAGCCCAATTGCGGCGCTTTCTCCAGGGCAGCGATGTGGGCGTCGGCTGCGTCCTCCACCGTCAGCCGGTGGAACAACAGCTCATTGGCCTTGGTGTTGGCATCCGACTGTTCGATCACGTGCGCCATGTCGTCCGCCTCGGGAAAAAACCGGGCGGTGCGCAACACGATCACCGGCAGGCCGAACTGCAAATGATAGAGCCGGCAGAGCTGTTCGGCTGAAAGCTTGGTGACGCCGTAGATGTTGCGCGGTTCAGGCGACATGTCTTCCGTCAGCCATGCCGCCTTGCGCGTCCCGCCGGTGAAGCCGGCGCGAATGGTTTGGGAAATCATCAGCGACGTCGTCGACGTGAACACGAAACGCTGAACGCCGAATGCTGCCGCCGCGTCGAGCAGGTTGAGCGTGCCGCGCACATTCGTCTCGACGAAATCCTCGTTGCGATAACGTTCGATGTCAGGCTTGTGCAGCGCGCCGCTTGGATGATGGCCTCGACGCGGTTCCCCTCGACCGCCCTCATGACCAGGTCGCGATCGGCCACTGAGCCGACGATTGGCGTTTCCGAAGACGGAACGGGATCGAGGCCGGTGACGTCATGGCCAAGAGCCCGCAGGCGCGGCGCCAAGGCGCTGCCCAGCCAACCGGACGATCCCGTCAGCAAGATCCGCATTCTTTCCACCTCGTTTCTGCTGTCGATGCTCAGGCACGGATGACAGAACGCGGCGAAACATTAAGGTATGCGCCAGACAAGAAAACAGCCTGCTCCAGCCATCAAAAAGGAAACGCCACCGATGATCGCTCGCCTCATGTTTGCCGCAGCAACTGTCCTCTGCTTGACCATGCCCGCGTTCGCCGATGGCGAGGTGCAGACGCTGATAACGGCTGCCGACAAGGCGCGGCTCAACAAATATGGCGAGACGCGCAAGGCAGCGCTTGACGAGGCGAAGGCCGGCGATCCCGCCGAGGTCAAGCAGCTCGACGCTTTGCTGGCAAAGCCGCTGGTTCCCTTCTCTGACAGGGACCTGACCGGCAAATGGCAATGCCGCACCATCAAGGCCGGCGGATTGAGCCCGCTCGTCATCTATGGCTGGTTCAAATGCGAGGTGAGCGACGACGGTTCTGGCTGGAGACTGGAAAAGATCACCGGCTCGCAACGCACCAAGGGCCGCTTCTTCGACGATGGCGAGAAACGCGCGATCTATCTCGGTTCCTTCCACGTCAACGACGATCCGGCAAAGCCCTACGGCAGCGGGCCGGAAAGCGATCAGGTCGGCTATGCCTTCCGCAACAGCGCCAGTGAATGGCGCATCGAGTTCCCGGCGCCCTATTACGAATCGAAGCTCGATATCCTCGAATTCAAGCGCTGAGCCCCGATCACCAGGGGTTAACCCGGTCAGCCTAGCATTCGCGCGCAAAGAACAGGTTCTTTGCGGGGGGTCGCAGAGCATGGCACTGTCGAAAACAAACCAACGGCCGATCGTCGTCGTCACCGAAGGCGGCCCGCATATCTGGGCGATCGTCAACGCCCTCGCCGATCAACTCGGCCCGGTCAGCGTCATCCTCGAAGCTCCTGAATCCAAAAAGCAATTGCTTCTCGCGCGGGCGCGGCGGCAAGGCTGGACCTCGGCCATCGGTCAACTCGGCACGATGGTGCTGACGCGCCTCGGCAAGCGCTTCTTCGCCGGCCACGCAGCACGGCTTGCCGCCGGGCAGAAGCTGCAAACCGAACCGAAGCCTGGGCAAAAGATCATTTATGTCTCGTCGGCCAACGCGCCGGAGTGCCTGCAGGCGATTGCGGAAATCCAGCCGGGTGTGGTGCTGCTCGCCGGCTGCCGCTTGCTGTCGCTGCAGACGCTGGCGAAAATCCCTTGCCCGGTCCTCAACTACCATGCCGGCATCGCCCCGAAATATCGTGGCATGAACGGCGGCTACTGGGCGCTGGCTTCAGGCGATGCGGAGAACTTCGGCACCACCGTGCATCTGGTCGACGCCGGCGTCGATACTGGCGGCGTGCTGCGGCAGACGCGTGGCAAACCGCAGCCGGGCGACACAATTTCAAGCTACGCGTTGCGGCAGGCGGCCTTCTCGCGCGACATCTGCGTCGAAGCGGTCAGGGATGCGCTGGCTGGCAAGGTCGGCACGGTGGATCCCGGCCTGCCTTCGAAACAATGGTATCATCCGACGGTATGGTTTTATCTCTGGACGGGGATAAGGAACGGCGTCTGGTGACGCGCCGATTTACCGGACAGCCACCCGCCACTAACATTGCATCATGAGCGACATCGACCACCGCACCATCATTGCCGGCCTTTCGGTCGAGGACCGTCGCGACCTCACCGCCAGGCTTGACCGGCCAGGCATTGTCCGGCTGGCGGTCCATGCCGGGCTGGTTATCCTGCTGGGCGCGCTGATCGCCGCCCGCATCCCGTTCTGGCCGCTGCTCGTCTTGCCGCAGGGAGTCCTGATCGTCTTCTTCTTCACGCCGTTGCACGAGACCATCCATGAAACCGCGTTCAGGACGGCGTGGCTCAATCGCGCTGTTGCTGCCGTGGCCGGCTTCCTGATCCTGCTGCCGCCGGCATGGTTCCGCTATTTCCATTTCGCCCATCACCGCCACACGCACGACCGGAGAAACGACCCCGAACTGATGGCGCCGAAGCCGGAGACCGTCAGCCAATATCTGCGCTATCTGTCCGGCAGCCCCTATTGGATCGCCATGGGCCGCGTGATCGTAACCAATGCGGCTGGCCGCAATCGCGACGGCTTCGTGCCGGAAAAGGGCCGCGGCAAGGTGGTTGCCGAAGCACGGCTGTTCCTGATCGGCTATGCGGCATTGCTGGCCGCATCGCTCGCCGCGCAGTCGGCGCTGCTGTTGTGGGTCTGGATCGTGCCGGTGCTGGTCGGACAGCCGTTTTTGCGTGCCTACCTGCTGGCCGAGCACGCGTTGTGCCCGCATGTCGCCAACATGCTCGAGAACACCCGCACCACCTTCACCACAAGGCTGGTGCGCTTCGTGGCTTGGAACATGCCGTACCATTCCGAGCACCATTCCTATCCGGCCGTTCCCTTCCACCGCCTGCCGCGCTTCCATGACATCGTCGGGGAGCATTTGCGCACGACCGAACGAGGTTACGTGCGCTTCCACAGGAAGCTGGTCGGCAGCTACGATGGCCGCGCCGGCTGACCAGTGCTGGAAGAAACTCCGCTTTCAACCGCGGCCGTCGATTGCGTCGCTTTTGAAGGCCCCCGCGTCGTCCCATAACAAGCAGCCCAACAGCGCTTCCGGCAATGCTCGAAACCACTGCATTGGCCAAAAGATCGGAATCGATCTTCGGAGAGCACGATGCAGCGGAGTTAAATGGTAGAGCATCGTTTGTGCGTCCGATTGGACGCACGGCGCTCTGCAGGAGCAGGAAATTATGGCCGATCTGATCGTCGTCTACTGGCGCGACATCCCCGCCCAGGTCATCGTCAAGAAGGGCCGGCAGAACGCCAAGCGCGAACTGCCGCTGCGCTTCACCGAGGCGATCGACATGTGCGCCATGCGCACCGGCGCTGGCGGCACCGACGACTATCTTGCCGAATGGCGCAAGGCAGAACCCCTCCCGGTCAGTGACGATCTTGAAGCCGAGGCCGAGAAGGCTCTTCAGGAACTTGATGCGAAATACGACCGTGAGCGGCTGGTCGCTCTGGTCAAGGCGGGGGGCAAAGAAAATGTCTGATCCCCAATCAATGCCGGCGACGACGGCTCGAGCCGGCGTAACCCAGGCGACCATCGTCAAGAAGGCGGCGCCGAAATCCGACTACAAGCCGGCCGACGTGTCGCCACAGCGGCGTGTGCAGCGCTCTTTCGCGGTGCGCCTTTGGTCTGTGCGGCATTCGCGGCTGCTCGAATGGTTCTACGGCAAATTCGCCGACATGTTCCTGCTCCTCCATCCGCTGTGGAAGGGCATCGGCTACAGCCGTGTCGAAGGGCCCGTGAAATTCGTCGAAAAGCGCGTCAAGGGCTTCATGTTCGACTGCCGCATGTGCGGCCAGTGCATTCTTTCCTCGACCGGCATGTCGTGCCCGATGAACTGCCCCAAGCAATTGCGCAACGGCCCTTGCGGCGGTGTCCGCGCCAACGGCAATTGCGAGGTCGAGCCTGATATGCCTTGCGTCTGGGTCAAAGCTTGGGAAGGCTCGCGGAACATGGCGCATGGCGACAAGATTTTTGACGTGCAGAAGCCGGTGGATCAGTCCTTGCGCGAAACCTCCGCCTGGCTGCGGGTCACCGCGCAGGCCGCGGCCGCCCGCAATGCGGCCCGGAATACTACGAAGACCGGAGCGTCGGCATGATCGGCCGTCAGCCAGACGAGAATCCGGCCGGCATCCATTTGCCGCTCGATCCCCTGCCCGGCCACACCTCGCGCGGCCGGCTGGAACGCGTCCTAAGGCGCGGCGAGTTCGCAGTGACGACCGAGCTCAATCCGCCTGACAGCGCCGATCCGGAAGACGTCTACAACCGCGCCAGGATTTTCGACGGTTGGGTCGACGCCATCAATGCCGTCGACGCTTCCGGCGCCAACTGCCACATGTCGTCGGTCGGCATCTGCGCGCTGCTGACCCGCATGGGCTATGCCCCGATCATGCAGATCGCCTGCCGCGACCGGAACCGCATCGCCATCCAGGGCGACGTGCTTGGGGGTGCTGCGATGGGCGTCGCCAACATGCTCTGCCTGACCGGCGATGGCGTGCAGGCCGGCGACCAGCCCGGCGCCAAGCCGGTGTTCGATCTCGACTGCATGTCGCTGCTCGAAACCTGCCGCGTTATGCGCGATAACGGCAAATTCCTGTCCGGCCGAAAACTCACGACGCCGCCGCAGCTTTTCCTTGGCGCGGCCATCAACCCGTTCGCGCCGCCGATCGATTTCCGGCCCTATCGGCTGGGCAAGAAGATCGCCGCCGGGGCACAATTCGTGCAGAGCCAGTACTGCTTCGACGTACCGATGTTCCGCACCTACATGCAGAAGGTCCGCGATCTCGGCTATACCGAGAAATGTTTCATCCTGTGCGGCGTCGGGCCGCTGGCCTCGGCCAAGACGGCCAAATGGATCCGCTCCAACGTACCGGGCATTCACATTCCCGATCAGATCGTCAAGCGCCTGGAAGGCGCCCAGGATCAGAAGAAGGAAGGCAAGCAGCTCTGCATCGACATCATCAATGAGGTGAAGGAAATTCCCGGTGTATCCGGCGTCCATGTGATGGCCTACCGCCAGGAAGAATACGTCGCCGAGATCGTCGACGAATCCGGCGTGCTGAAGGGTCGCCGGCCGTGGAAACGCGAAATCCGTCGCGACGACCAGCTCGTTGCCGACCGGCTCGACCACATACTGCATGACGACCTCACCGAAACCCAGGTCGACATGGTCAAGACCGCGCATTGACAGCGCGAATCGTCAGCATTCGCTTGATCAGAAACAGATAACGATATAAAGAACTCTTTATATCACGATGGAGAGATTTCATGACCCGCACCATCGTCGCCTCGGCGACACGAGAAATCATCATCGGCTTCGATCAGCCCTTCTGCGTGATCGGCGAGCGCATCAACCCGACCGGCCGTAAGAAACTGGCCGCCGAAATGATCGCCGGCAATTTTGAGACCGTCATCAAGGATGCGCTGGAGCAGGCCGCCTGTGGGGCGACCATGCTCGACGTCAATGCCGGCGTCACTGCAGTCGATCCCAACGCCACCGAGCCGGCGCTGCTGGTGCAGACGCTGGAGATCGTGCAAGGCCTGGTCGACCTGCCGTTGTCGATCGACTCCTCCGTGACTGCGGCAATCGAAGCGGCGCTGAAGGTCGCCAAGGGCCGGCCGCTGGTCAATTCCGTCACCGGCGAGGAGGAAAAGCTCGAAGCCATCCTGCCGTTGATCAAGAAATACAACGTTCCCGTCGTCGCCATTTCCAACGACGAGACCGGTATTTCGATGGACCCCGATGTGCGCTTCGCCGTCGCCAAGAAGATCGTTCAGCGCTGTGCCGACTTCGGCATTCCGGCGCATGATGTGGTCGTCGACCCGCTGGTCATGCCGATCGGCGCGCTGGGCGATGCCGGCCGCCAGGTATTTGCCCTGCTACGCCGGCTGCGCGAGGAGCTCAAGGTCAACACCACCTGCGGCCTCTCCAACATCTCGTTCGGCCTGCCGCACCGTCATGGCATCAACGCCGCCTTCATCCCGATGGTGATCGGCGCCGGCATGACCTCGGCGATCATGAACCCGGTGCGGCCGCAGGAAATGGAAGCGGTGCGCGGCGCCAACGTGCTGAACGGCACCGACGAGAACTGCACCAACTGGATCAGGACCTACAAGGACTACAAGCCTGCTGAAGGCGGCCAGGCCGTTGCCGCCCGGACGCAGGTCAACGCGCCGGGCGATGGCAATGGCAATGGCGGACGCAGGCGCGGCGGCCGCGAAGCGCGTATGGCCCGGGGTTGAGCCAGGTCTTGGCCGACACGATATGGGGCCCAGGACTTGGGAGGAACCGAGACACAGCGGCATCGCTGCCGTGGCCAAGACCCGAGCTGCGTAGAAAGTAAAGTCTGGAACGTATGAACTCTCCCGTCAACATCACCGATCCGCTCGTGCTGTTCATGCCGTCGGGCAAGCGCGGGCGGTTTCCGGTCGGCACGCCGGTTCTGGATGCCGCGCGCCAGCTCGGTGTCTATGTCGAGAGCGTGTGCGGCGGGCGTGCCACTTGCGGGCGTTGCCAGATCGAGGTGCAGGAAGGCAATTTCGCCAAGCACAAGATTGTTTCCTCCAACGATCACCTCTCGCCCAAGGGCGCCAAGGAAGAGCGCTACGAGCGCGTACGCGGCCTGCCCGAGCGCCGCCGGCTGTCCTGCTCGGCGCAGATTCTCGGCGATCTCGTCGTCGACGTGCCGCAGGACACCGTCATCAACGCGCAGACCATCCGCAAGGACGCCGACACCAGGGTCATCGCCCGCGATGCGGCAATCCGCATGTGCTATGTCGAGATCGAAGAACCCGACATGCACAAGCCGCTCGGCGACCTCGACCGGCTGAAGATCGCGCTGATGAAGGACTGGGGCCTCAAGAGCCTCGATTTCGATTTCCATCTGTTGCCGCAGGTGCAAGGCATTTTGCGCAAAGGCAACTGGACCGCGACCGCCGCCATCCACAAGGACACCGACAGCGAGACCGCACGGGTCATCGCTTTGTGGCCCGGCCTCAAGAACGAGGCGTACGGACTTGCCTGCGATATCGGCTCGACCACGATCGCCATGCATCTGGTGTCGTTGCTGTCGGGCCGCGTCGCCGCCTCGTCGGGCACATCCAATCCGCAGATCCGCTTCGGCGAGGATCTGATGAGCCGTGTCTCGTACGTGATGATGAACCCGGACGGCCGCGAAGGCATGACGGTCGCCGTGCGCGAGGCCATTTCGGGGCTTGTGGACAAGGTCTGCACCGAAGGCAACGTCCAACGCAACGACATCCTGGATTCCGTGTTCGTCGGCAATCCGATCATGCACCATCTGTTCCTCGGCATCGATCCGACCGAGCTCGGCGGCGCCCCCTTCGCGCTAGCCGTCTCCGGCGCCGTGCACATCAAGGCATCGGATATCGGTTTGAAGCTCAACCAGGGCGCCAGGCTCTATATGCTTCCTTGCATTGCCGGCCATGTCGGCGCGGACGCTGCCGCAGTGACGCTGTCGGAAGGGCCGCACCGCCAGGACGAGATGATGCTGATCGTCGATGTCGGCACCAATGCCGAGATCGTGCTCGGCAATCGCCACCGGGTCGTGGCGGCCTCATCGCCAACTGGCCCGGCCTTCGAAGGTGCGGAAATCTCCGGTGGCCAGCGCGCCGCACCGGGTGCCATCGAGCGCGTCCGCATCGATCCTGAAACGCTGGAACCGAAATACCGCGTCATCGGCTCGGAACTCTGGTCCGACGAGCCGGGCTTCCTCGACAGTGTGCAGGCGACCGGCGTCACCGGTATTTGCGGCTCCGGCATCATCGAGGTGGTCGCCGAGATGTATCTCGCCGGCATCATCTCCGAGGACGGCGTCGTCGATGGATCGCTGAGCGGCCACTCGCCTCGCGTCGTCGCCAATGGCCGCACCTTCTCCTATGTGCTGAAGGAAGGCGAGCCCAAGATCACCATCACCCAGACTGATGTGCGCGCTATCCAGCTTGCCAAGGCCGCCCTTTATGCCGGCACCAAGCTTTTGATGGAAAAGCAGCACACCGATCATGTCGACCGCATCCACTTCGCCGGCGCATTCGGCTCGTTCATCGACCCGAAATACGCAATGGTGCTGGGCCTGATTCCGGATTGCGATCTCGACAAGGTCTCGGCCGTTGGCAATGCGGCCGGCGCCGGCGCCCGCATGGCGCTGTTGAACCGTGGCTATCGCCGCGAGATCGAGGAAACCGTTAGCAAGATCGAGAAGATCGAGACGGCGCTGGAGCCGAAATTCCAGGAACATTTCGTTTATGCCATGGCGCTCCCGAACAAGATCGACCCGTTTCCCAAGCTGTCGGCGGCGGTGAAACTGCCGCCGCGCAAGACGGTGAGCGAAGACGGCATTGCCGGCGACGCTGCCCCGCGGCGGCGTTCGCGCGAAGGCCACGCCGCGCGGCGCGGGCGGGGATGACTCGCCTCCGCCAGGCTGTCAGACCTTCCATTTTCATTTGTATGCAAATGTTTCCAGATCGCGCCGATCTGGAAACGAAATCGCGTTTTCGTGAAATCCGCCAGATACATAGGCGGAGCATTTAACCGGCATCGAACGGCAGGCGGAAACAGTTTTCGGCCACCGCAACGCTCCAAGGAGATCAGGATGTCGATGTTCGAAAGCCTCGGCCGCTATGGTGCGGCCTTCAAGAAAACACGCGAAGCGCGCAAGTCGCTGCGCATCCTCAACAGCTTGCCGCCTGAGATCCAAAAGGACATTGGCTGGCCGGTGTCGCCGCGTTCGAGCGAAAGGCAGCTTTCGGTCGGATGGGGCATGCAGCGCGGATGAAATTCATCGACAAATGCAAGCTGCTCGGTATTCGCCGGAGCCGCAATGCGGCTCCGGCTGCACCCAGCAATTGGCTGCGCGCCGCGTTGCTGCCGCGGCGTTGAGCTGCGCCGGTAGGCCAGAGACTTCATGGCCGGACGCTTTGTCGACAGCTGGGATCAAACGACCGTGTTGAGATTGCATCAATCTTGACTTTTTTGGTGGCGACACAATCTTCGAAATAGTCGGGGGTTCTCTTAGTCGGCTCAGCCGAAGTCCGTGTATCTGCATGCCCAGTCTCAAAAGCCACGTCGTGTCGTTCGTCCTCAGGTACAGCCGCAAGAAGGCGTTTTCTAGCCCCGAGAACCTGCAGCGCTGGATCGCCTATGCGCGCAAGACGGAAAACCATCAGCCGCCTGCGTCGCTACGGTCACGCCTGGAGATCACAACCCGCACGATCAACGGCTTTCCCGTCTACGAGATCGCGCCCAAGGCTGGCGAGCGGAAGCGGATTCTCTACCTGCACGGCGGCGCTTACGTCTTCGAAATCACCCCCTATCATTGGCGGCTGATCGCCGACATGGCCGACCGTCTCGGGTTCGGTATCACTGTGCCGATCTATCCCATTGCTCCCGAACACGATTTCCACGCCATGTTTGGTATGGTCGGCGCTGTCTACCGCCTGATGTTCGGCGAAACCAGCGCGACTGACATCATCTTCATGGGCGATTCCGCCGGCGGAAACATGGCCGTCGTGCTGACGATGATGGCTGCGCAAAATGGCCTGCCCTTGCCATCACGCCACGTGCTGATTTCGCCCGGTCTCGACGTGTCGCTCGCCAACCCAGAAATGTATGAGGCCGAACGCAACGATCCGTGGCTGGGCATTGCCGGCGGCCGCGAGGCGATCCGGCTTTACAGCGCCGGCATAGATCCCACCGACTGGCGCATCAGCCCGGTTTACGGCGACCTGTCGGTGCTGCCCAAAACGCTGCTGCTGACCGGTTCACGCGATCTGCTCACCCCCGACAATCTGATCTTTGCGGAAAAGGCACGCGCGGCCGGCGTCGAAATTGAGGTCGTCCACGAGCAAGGCATGTTCCATGTCTGGCCGTTGATCGACATGCCGGAGGCGCGACGCGCGCGGGACAGCATAGTGGCCTTCTTGACCAACGAAACTGACAGTTATCATGCCAAGGCAGGAGAGTTGTCGCTGCAATGGGCAGACCGCGACGGAACCCCTCGCGATCTGGTTGCGCCGCTCAGGTCGTAGTTTGGCTCAGAACTTCCCAGTTTCCCTGAACATCTCAAACGTCGCGCGGATATGATCGGCGACTGCCTTCACCGGCGCGCTGGCGTCCGGCGTCACCACCATGGCCAGATTGTAGGTGCCGATGTCAGGCATGCCGTCCTTCGGGCACAGCTCGACCATGTCGCTGCCGAGGAATGATTTCGGCAACGGCGCGACTGCAAGATCCGCCATGATCGCGGCGCGCTGGCCGGCCGTGTGTGCGCTCATATAGGCGATACGGTAGTTGCGGCCCTCGCGGCCAAGCGCCTCCAATGCCCCTGCCCGCCAGGCACACCCCTCTTCCCACAATGAGACCGGCAGCGGCTCACGCAGATGCGCGCAACCGCCCTTGGCACCGGCCCAGACGATCGGCTCGGTGAGCAGCACTTCGGCGCCAATCGCGCTGGTCTTGTAGGAGTTGGTGAGCAACGTGATGTCGAGCGCCCGGTCGTCCATGCGCCGGCGCAGATTGACGCTCTGGTCGATGGTGACGTCGACCGCGATCGATGGATGCGACTGTGCGAACCGCTTCAGCACATGCGGCAGCACACGTTCGCCGTAATCGTCCGGCGAGCCGAGCCGCACCACCCCGACAATGTCTGGAATGATGAACTTCGACACCACCTCGCGATTGATCGACAGCAGCCGGCGCGCATAGCCGAGCAGCATCTCGCCATCGGTGGTCAGCGTCACCGAACGGGCGTCGCGCGCGAACACCGAGCGGCCGAGAATGTCCTCCAGCTTCTTGATCTGCATCGAGACGGCCGACGGCGTGCGGAAGACCGCATTGGCCGCAGTGGTGAAGCTGCCGGTCTCGGCGATTGCGACGAAAGTGCGCAGAACATCGAGATCGAGCAGCGGCAGCGGATGATTGAGTGGGGCGTTCATGGCAAGCGACCCTCAATTTTTCTGATGCAAACCATCATTCCATTTCGTTTGATTGAACATCAGTTTGGGAGGATAGTCAACTCCATCGAAGGCGGGACGCATCGAAGTGGTCCCGAAACAACCATGACACGGACCTGCAATCGACACGAAATGAAGCTGAAACAAACCCGGTGTACCGCCTGACGCTGCAAGCGCCGGGACAACCCGGCCCAACGCGAAGGAGAATGAGATGTCTATCCTGTCATCCATCGGTCGGATCGCGACCGAGTTCAGCGAGGCCCGTGCCCGCTACCAGACGGAACGCGCCATCCGCGCGCTGCCGATTGAACTGCAGAAGGATATCGGCTGGCCTGAAGCTGCCGATGCCAAGGCCGGCACTCGCCATGGTGTGGGATCCTGGGCTGGAGCAAAGTAAACCGTGTGTATCAACAGCTGAAGGCCTGCCGCGCAGATCAGCCCGGCAGGCCTTTTTGTTTGTACTCCAATGATTTTCCCGAGCCATGTCGCCGTCGCATGCCGCATATGAGCAAGTCGCATAGCAGCCCGCACTGGCAATCAACACATTGTAAATAATCGAAAATCCGGGGCAGAATGCCCAAATTTGTCGCATTCCGTGTCGCTTTTCATATCAAGTGCTTCGCTTTTGCGATTTAGTTTCCCCTCACGTAAGCCTATATCATCATCAACAAACGAGCTGCCCCACTCCATCAAGCGAAGGCGACCCGTCTGAGCAACCGAATGGAGATGATCATGAAGCTTTTTGCCCGCCTCTTTGCCCGTCGCGAAATGAACCTGACGACCGCGCTCGAGCGCCAGCGCCTAGCCAACACCATGCCTGGCCAGACCGGTGCCATGGCTGCCGCGCGCCTCGGCTTCGTCGCCTGAGACGCGGCAATCCCGGCGGAAGCAGCCTAGCGCTGCTTCGAAGTCGATCCAGCGCCGCTTCGGTTTTGCCGAGGCGGCGTTTTCGTGTGCGCAGACTGCGTAGGCTCGTTTGCTCGATCCGGCGGCATATCGCGTCCTTCGCTGCATAGCGATTGCCCATTTGCGACCCGTGTCGCAAATAAAGTCGCTCCGTTGCCATCTAGCCAATTGACAGGAAACGTCTTTCCTGATGTCGCTATGCTAATCGCGACATCCTGTTCGCGCCATTGCAGCGTGAGGATCTACCCGTGAACGTCGTAAAGCACCCGATCCGGCGATCGTTCGTATTCTTCCTGGTCCCCGATTTCACCATGATCGCCTTCGCGACGGCGCTCGATCCGTTGCGTTCGGCCAACCGCATGCTCGGCTATGAAGCCTATCGCTGGCGGCTCGCCAGCATCGACGGCAAGCCGGTGCGCGCCTCGAACGGCGTCGAATGCGCCGTCAACACCTCGCTGGAGGAAGAGCGCAAGAAAATGTCCGGACCGGACCGGCCGAACATGGCCATCGTCTGCAGCGGCATCAATGTCGAGCGCTACCAGAACAAATCGGCCTTTGCCTGGTTGCGCGAGGAGTACAATCGCGGCGTTGCCGTCGGCGGCCTGTGCACCGGCGCGCATATCCTGGCCGCCGCAGGCCTGCTGTCCAACAAGCGCTGCGCCATCCATTGGGAGAACCTGCCGGGCTTTTCCGAGGCGTTCCCCAAGGCCAATGTCTTCGCCGACCTCTTCGAGATCGACCAGAACATCTACACCTGCGCCGGCGGCACCGCCGCGCTCGACATGATGCTGAAGCTGATCGGCGACGATTTCGACGAAAGCCTCGTCAACCGCGTCTGCGAGCAGGTGCTGACTGATCGCGTGCGCAGCCCGACCGACCGCCAGCGCCTGCCGCTGCGCGCCCGCCTTGGCGTGCAGAATTCCAAGGTTCTGACCATTATCGAGCTGATGGAAGCCAATCTCTCCGAGCCGCTCTCGCTGATCGAGGTCGCTGACCATGTCGACCTGTCGCGCCGGCAGATTGAGCGCCTGTTCCGCACCGAGATGGGGCGCTCCCCTGCCCGTTACTATCTGGAGATCCGCCTCGACCGCGCCCGGCACCTGCTGATCCAGTCGTCGTTGCCGGTGGTCGAAGTGGCGGTCGCCTGCGGCTTTGTTTCCGCCTCGCATTTCTCCAAATGCTATCGCGAGTTGTACGCCCGCTCGCCGCAACAGGAACGCGTCGACCGCAAGCAGCTTCTGGCGGCTTGATCCAGCACGTTTCGCGCGCGCGGCCGAAATTGTCATGACATTGTCTGGCGAATGTGACCGGCGCAGCTTTCATCTCGACGCCGAAAAATGGATCGCGTTCATGGCAGGGCTCGACGCGCCAACGCGTGATCTCCCCCGCCTCAAGCGCTTATTGAACGAACCAAGCATTTTTTCCGGTCGCGATCCAGCGTGAGCGAGTTCCAGATCGAGAAACTGGCCCGCAAGCATTTGGTGGACATGTTCGACTGCGGTGAAGAACCGCTCAATCGCTTTCTCGTACGCTATGCATTCCAAAACGAGCAAGCCAATGCATCGCAGACCTACATTGGTCTCTCTGGCGAAGATGTGATCGGCCTTTACACCCTGGTCGTTGGTGAAGTTAAATATGAGGGTGGCGCCCGAGCGATCGACGAAAGGTCTCGCCCGCCATCCGGTGCCTGTAATGCTGCTGGCGCGTCTTGCGGTCGGTCTGGACTGGCAAGGCAAAGGCGTCGGCGGCGGACTGTTGCGCGATGCCGTCCTGCGCAGGTTGCAGGCGGCCGATATTGCAGGTATCCGCGCGGTCGTCGTCCACGCCAAGAACGACGGCGCCCGCACGTTTTACGAACGCTACGGATTCGCGCAATCGCCGACGGACCCGCTGCATCTTTACGTGCTTATCAAGGACTTACGAAGTCTCTGAGCCGTTCAGGCGCCTTGCTGACCCGACTATATCTGCGCCGTGCGCATCGCCTCGACGCGGATATCTTCCGTCAGCCGCGCCTTCAGTGCCGAAAACTCCGGGCTGGTCTTCAGCGTGTAGTGGCGCGGATGCGGCAGGTCGACGGCAACGTCCGATTTGATGCGGCCCGGCCGTGCCGTCATCACGACCACGCGCGACGCCATGAAGATCGCCTCCTCTATGTCGTGGGTGACGAACAGCACCGTTTTTTGCCGGCGCTCCCAGATGCCGAGAAGCAGTTCCTGCATCAGCCCGCGGGTCTGGTTGTCGAGTGCGCCGAACGGCTCGTCGAGCAGCAGGATCTCCGGATCGTTGGCCAGTGCCCGGGCAATCGCGGTGCGCTGCTGCATGCCGCCGGAAAGCTGCTTCGGCCAATGGTTTTCAAAACCTCTCAGCCCGACGAGATCGACGTAAGAAGCGACGATTTCGCTGCGCTCGTGCTCGGCCATTCCACGTTCGCGCAGGCCGAAGGCGATGTTCTCGGCGACCGTCAGCCACGGAAACAGCGTATAGGACTGGAAAACCATGCCGCGGTCTGGACCGGGCCGGTCCACCACCCTGCCGTCGAGCAGAACACGTCCCCCACTCGGCGCTTCGAGGCCGGCGACGATCCTGAGCAGCGTCGACTTTCCACAGCCGGATGGCCCCAGGATGGTTATGAAGTCGTTGGCGGCGACCGCCAGATCGATCGGCATCAGCGCCTTGACCGGCTGCCCACCGCCGACACCGGCGAAGGTGCGCGAGACGCCTTCGATGAGCAGCTTGCTCACGCCAGGCTCCATGGAAACAGCCAACGGTTGAGCGCCTTGAAGGCGAAATCGGACAACAGCCCGATCAGGCCGATGACGATGATGCCGAAGATGATCTGCCCTGTCGCCAGCCGCGACTGGCTGTTGATGATCATGTAGCCGATGCCCGACGACGAGCCGATCAGCTCGGCGACGATGACATAGGTCCAGGCCCAGCCGAGCACCAGCCGCAGGGTCTCGGCAATCTCCGGCGCATTGGCCGGCATGATCACGCGCCGCACGATGCCGTTGTCGGACGAGCCAAGCGTGTAGGCCGCCTCGACCAGGTCGCGCCGTGTGCCGCCGACCTTGACCGCGATGATCAGGATGATCTGGAACACCGAGCCGACGAAGATCACCAGCAGTTTTTCGAGCTCGCCAACGCCCGCCCACAGGATGAGCAGCGGGATGAAGGCCGATGCCGGCAGATAGCGGGCGAAGGAGACGAACGGCTCCAGGAACGCCTCCACTGGCTTCCAGGCACCCATCACGATGCCGAGCGGCACGGCAACGATGGCCGCCATCAGGAACCCGCCGAAGACGCGCCAGATGGTGATAAGGATGTCAAGCCAGAAGCGGTCCTCGACCAGCAGCCGCCAACCGTCTCTCACCATCGACAGCGGATCGGCAAGGAAAATGCGATTGACGTGGCCGCCAAGCGTGATCCACGCCCAGAACGCCACGAACAGCACGAAGAACGAAATGCCGAGCACGGTTCGAATGCCCGGCGAGACCGGATGCAAGGGGCGCGGCATCTTCGACCGTCCTCTGATCTGAATGAAAAAGCGGCGGCGCACGCGCCGCCGCCGGGCGACAATCCTGCCGGTTAGTCGGCGACGGCGCTGGTGTCGGCCAATGTCGAGACGTCAGGCGCTTCCTTGATCAAACCCATCTGCAGCAGAAGCTCGCCGGCGGTCTTGGAAAAGTCCTGGAATTCCTTGGTGAAGAACTGCTTGTTTTCAGCCTTGTCGGCCCATTTCAGGTATTTGGCCGACTCTTCGAATTCCTTGGCCGACTGCTTCACGTCGGCACCCATCGTCTCATAGGATTTCGCCGGATCGCTCTTGATCAGGTCGAGTGCCTCGAAATAGCTGTCGGCAAGCGCCTTGCCCGCATCCGGATTGGCCTTGAGGAACTCCGGCGTGCAGCCGACCGTATCGAGCACCATCGGATAGTCGAGAGTGGTCACAAGGATATGGCCCTGGTCGGACTTTTCGCGCACCGCCGAGATGAACGGCTCATAGGTGACCGCCGCATCGTTCTGGCCGGCGAGAAACGCCTGCGCCGCCGCATCCGGCTCCAGGTTGACGACCGTCACGTCCTTGGTCGACATGCCGTTCTTGTTGAGCACCCAGGCCAGCATGAAATAGGGCGAGGTGCCCGGCGCCGAAGACGCGACCGACTTACCTTTGAGATCGGCGACGGTCTTGATGTCGTTGCGGGCGACGATGCCGTCGGCGCCGTAGGATTTGTCGAGCTGGAATATCTGCTTGGTCGTCACGCCATTGGCGTTCCAGACCAGCCAGGTCTCGACCGTGGTGGCGGCGCATTGCAGGTCGCCGCTGGCGATGGCGAGCGGCCGGCTGGCTTGCGGCACCTTCTTCAAGGTGACGTCGAGGCCGTGCTTTTCGAAGATGCCGGCCTGCTTGGCGAGCGTCAGCGGCGCAAAGCCGGTCCATCCACTGATGCCAATGCTGACCGATGTGGCGGCCATCGCCGGCGCGGACAATCCGACGGCAAGCGTCAAGCTTGCGGCAAGAATTCCGATCCTGTTCATGTCGGTTCCCCTTTTATGTGTTCGGATGCGGAATTGTGTCACAGACGCCCGCAGGCTTGTCAATGAAGCAGATGCTGCACTGCGGTATGTCACCATCGACAGCAAACTCCGCCATCAGCGGCTGTTGTACATCCAGCTGCGGTCGCGCCACATTTTTTCGCCGACCAGGCAGTCGGTGACGGGGATGTCCTGTGCCAGCACCAATGGCGGATGCGCCGCCCCTTCCGCCGCTCGCTGCGGCGAGGCCGGACCGGCAAGCTCCAGCACCAGCTTGCGGCGGATGGCCTCCGGAAACTGCGTCCAGTCATTGACCGGGATCATGAAGGAGCCCGGCCCGCCGATGACGCAGTCGCTGTAGTAGCGGTCGAGATTGTTGACATCGTAAGCGCTGCTGAACCCGCCCCTGGTCATCAGCGGCAGGCCGTTGACGGTGATGCCTTGCTTGATCACGGCGTCGCGGGTGATATCGACAGGTGCGCCCTGGTTGTTGGGGCCGTCACCCGAAATGTCGATCACCCGCTTGACGCCCTGGAAGCCGCTTTCAGCAAAGAGATCGCTGGCGAATTCCAGCGCGCCGGAGATCGAGGTGCGCCTGGCACTGGCCGGCGGATGAGCGGAAAGCTGCGCTGCCAGCCGCTCGGCGTCGGCACGATTGGCGATCACCGTCCACGGCACGACGACCTGCTGCCAGGTCGCGCCAGCCCATTCGACATAGGTGACGGCAATCTTGCCATGAGCGCCTTCGCCGATTGCCTGCAAGACATCGTCATGCGTCAGCGCCGCCGCATAGCCATGACGCTGGATTTCGAGCTCGTCCGGCGACATGGACAGCGAAACGTCGACTGCCAGCACCAGTTCGATGTCGACCGGCTCGGCGGCGCGGGAGTTTGCAGTCAGCCATAGCACCGACGCCAGCGCGGCGGCACCCGAGACGAGATGTCTTGCACGGGCAAAAGCAGACATGCCGCCACGGTAGTCGAGAATCGCTGATCGACAAAGAGAAAAGCCCGGACGGGAACCCGGCTGCTCCAGTCACGTTTTACGAGCGCATCTCGAAATTCAGCTGCGCGGATTGAGGTTCTCCGGGTCGTAGAGCGGCCTGTAGCCGACGGCGGCCACTTCGACCGGGTACTTCTCGCCGAAATATTCGACGCTCAGCTTGCGGCCCTCCTGGCAACACGCCCAGGGCAGGTAGGCGAGCGCGATGTTCTTGCCGAGGGTCGGACCATAAGCCACCGAGGTCGTGAAGGAGCGGCGGCCGAGCTCGTCGACGAGCGTCTCACCGGTTTGCGGGTCCATCACCGGCATCGTGCCAACCGGATAGCGGGGAACACCATTCGAATCTGTATTGTCCGTCATGATAAGCGTGCAAAGCATGGCCGGCTGATGCACCCGGGCGCGATATTCCAGATGCTTTGCCTTGCCGCAGAAATCGGCCTCCTTGACTTTCGGACGGGCAAGGTCGGCTTCCAGCAGATTGTATTCGGTCAAGAGGTCCGCATTCTGCAGGCGCAGGCTCTTCTCCATGCGGCGGCTGTTGGCATAGGTCTCGACGCCAAAGGCCATCACGCCGGTCGACCGCAGCGCGTCCCAGACAGCCAGGCCGTCCTCGTAGCGCATATGCAGTTCCCAGCCTTGCTCGCCGACATAGGAGATGCGGAAGGCGGTCACGTCCTTGCCGGCGATCCTGACGGGCTTGATCGTGGCAAAGGGAAAATTCTCAGGCGTCAGTCCGTCGGGGTTTTCCACGACCTTGCCTAATGTTGCCCGCGCGTTCGGACCCCAGATGCCGACGGTCACATATCTCTCGGTCACATCGGTGACGGTAACGTCGAAGCCTTTGTCCTCTGCCGTCCGGCGCATGTACTGGAAGTCGCGCGGCCCGGCATCAGCGCCGTCGATGACGCGGCAGCGGTCGGCCATGCGGATGACGGTCAGGTCGGCGCGCACCATGCCTTCCTCGTCGAGGAAATGGGTATAGATGCCCTTGCCGATATTGCCGTCACCGCCGATCTTTGCCGCGCACAGCCATTCCATCAGCGCGACATGATCCGGGCCTTCGACGTCGTACATGGCGAAATGCGACAGGTTGACGATGCCGCAATCCTCGCTCATCGCGAGATGCTCGGCGTTCGAGACGCGCCAGAAGTGGCGGTTATCCCATTCGTTTTGGCGCACCGGCACCCGGTTGCCGTATTTCTCGAGCAGATGCTCGTTGGCGGCGTAGCCATGGGCGCGCTCCCAGCCGCCGAGCTCCATGAAATAGCCGCCGAGTTCCTTCTCGCGCTCCCAGAAGGGCGAGCGGCGGACATTGCGAGCCTTGGAGAACGGCTCGCGCGGATGGACCGCCGGGTTGTAGACCTTCATCGCGGTTTCGGTGCAGCGATCCCAGATGAACTGTTCTTTCGTCTGGTGCGGATAGAAACGCGAATAGTCGATGGCGTGGTGGTCGATCGCCGTGCGGCCATCCGTCATCCAGTCGGCGATGAGCTTGCCCATGCCGGGGCCGTCCTTGACCCAGATCGCCACGGCATACCAGAGGCCCCTCACCTTCTGGCTTTCGCCCATCGAGGGGCCGCCGTCCGCCGTCACCTGCAACAGGCCGTTGAAGGAATGGCTCTCATTGTAGCCCAGCTCGCCCAGGATCGGCGTCAGTTCCATGGCGCGCTCGAGCGGCGCCAGGATTTGTTCCATGTCGAGATCGCGTTGCGACGGCGAAAGCCGCGCCTCGTTTTTCTCGAGAATATCGCGCGGATGGCAAAGGCGCGGATTGGTCTCTTCGTAATAACCCCATTCGATCTGCCCGCCTTCGGCGGTCTTGGGGTCGCCGGTATCGCGCATGTAAGCCGAGTTGCCCTGGTCGCGCAGCAGCGGCCAGCCGATCTCCTTGCCGGTGCCGGCGAACTCAGTGTACGGCCCGAAGAAGGTAAGCGGATGGTCAATCGGCATGACCGGCAGGTCCTCGCCCGCCATTTCCGCGATCAGCCGTCCCCAGATGCCGGTGCAGACCACGACATAGTCGGCCTCGATGGTGCCGCGGTCGGTCACCACGCCCTTGATGCGGCCGTTCTCGATGACGAGCGACCTGGCCGACGTATTGGCAAACGCCCTGAGTTTGCCGGAAGCTTCCGCCTGGTCGACAAGCTTGCCGGCGACGGTCTGCGAGCGCGGGATGACGAGGCCGGCGTCGGGATCCCACAGGCCGCCCTGTACCATCTGTTCTTCGATCAGCGGGAATTTTTCCTTGATCTCGGCGGGATCGATCAGGCGGGCGCGTGTGCCGAAGGCCTTCGCCGAGGCGATCTTGCGCTTGATCTCCGCCATGCGGGCGTCGTCGCCGACGCGGGCGACCTCGAGGCCGCCGATGCGCGCGTAGTGACCCATCTTTTCGTAGAAATCGATGGAATAGAGCGTCGTCCAGCACGACAGGAAATCATGGCTGGTCGTGTAGCAGAAGTCGGAGGCATGCGCCGTCGAGCCGATATCCGTCGGGATGCCCGATTTGTCGATGCCGACAATATCGTCCCATCCGCGCTCGATCAGGTGATGGGCGACCGATGCGCCGACGATGCCGCCCAGCCCGACGATGACGACCTTCGCCTTTTCCGGAAACCCTGCCATTGCCCGCGACTCCAAGATGCTATTGCGAGCAGACTATAGGGCGGCGCGGCGCCGCGCTTGCAGCCTGTTTGCGACATCGCCAAAAAAGCCCGCGCCACCAGCCCGTCGAATGCAGTTAGACCGAAGGCGCTGCTAGAGCCCGTCCTGCGCAGCTTCGAAGAAAAGTGCATACCTTCATCGCCGATTACCGGAAGCAAATAAAAGGCCGGGCGTTTGCCCGGCCTTCAAAAATCATGGCGTCGACTTTACTTGATGCGCGCGACGCCGCCCGAGATCTCAATCGTCTCCGAACCGGTCAGCGCCTCGAGGTCGCCATTCGGCAAGGTAACAAAACAGCCGCTCGGGCAAAATTCCACGGTTTCGCCAGCCGCCAGCGCCAACTCGGTCTTGCCGCCGCCTTCCGTCACGATCAGCGTGCGGGTCTCGGCGTCCTTGTTGACCGCGCTGGCGGCATGGGCCGAACCGCCCACGGCCAGAAAAGCGATGGCGGCGACGAGAGACTTCCACATTTTGCAGTATCGGTGTTGCCACCGCCTCTGTTGCATTTCGCAAGGCATTCTCGCCGTTTGCAGGTGAGCTTATATGCAATGCAAGCTGAACGGCAACTGAATGCCGCATTCATGCCGCAATTGGTTTCCGAAGGCTTGAAGGCAAGCTCCAATCAGCTAGTCAGGATCGGGCTTCCGTACCTTGCGTCCCGACTTGGCGAGACGTTTCGCCTCGACCGCCGCTAGGGCTTTTGCTTGTTCCCGCTCGGCGAATTCGACTTCGATCTTGTCGTCGTCGATCGGCCACGCTTCGTGCTTCTTGGTCTCGACGACGGCGCGCGGCGTCGACGGAATTTCGATATGCTGGTCGGCGAACACATCGAAGATTGCAAAGCGGATGTCGTTCTGGACGATATTGCCGCTAAGAACGTCTGCCAGGAACACGCGAATCTCGAATTCGAGCGCGGCGGGGCCGAAATTGGAAAACAGCACGAAGGGTTCGGGGTTTTTCAGCACCAGCGGATGACTGCGCGCGATCTCCAACAGGACGCCATGCACGTGCTTGATGTCGCTGCCATAGGCAACGCCGACCTTGATATCGATGCGGCCGAGCTTGTTGCGGTGCGTCCAGTTGCCGACCGCATTGTTGATCAGGTTTGAATTGGGCAGGATCACCGACTGCCGCTGGAACGTTTCGATCTCGGTGGCCCGCACGCTGATCTTCTTGACCGTGCCGCTGATGTCACCGGCGACGATCCAGTCGCCGACCTTGAACGGCCGCTCGGCCAAAAGGATCAGGCCCGAGACGAAGTTGGAGACGACATTCTGCAGGCCAAAGCCGATGCCGAGAGACAGGGCGCCTGCGACCAACGCGAGATTGGAGAGGTCGATACCGGCCGCCGAGATGCCGACCAGTGCCGCGACCGCGACGCCGGCATAGCCGACCGCCAGCCGGATCGAATTGCGCACACCGGTGTCGACCCGGCCGCGCGCCATCACCGAACCGTCGAGCCAGCCCTGGAACCAGCGCGTCAGGAAATAGCCGATGATGAAGACGACGACGCCAGTGAGGATGCCGGTGACCGAGATCGTCACCGAGCCTATGGTGAGGCCCGTCGCCAACTTGTAGGCCCAGGCCTGGATGTCGCCGGGCTGGAAGCCCCACATCAACAGGATCAGCGGCAGGAACACCAGCACGATCATGATGTTGATGGCGGCGCTGACGACAAGCCCGAGCTGGTCGAGCGCGGTCTCTTCGTAGCTTGAATTGGCCGCTAGCCAGCGCCCGATCGAAGTGTTGGCGAAACCACCTTCCTCGCCGATCGCCCGCGCCGACAGGAAGCCGATATAGGCGGTGACCAGGATAGTGCCGGTAACCACGACCTGCACCGAGACGAAAATAGCAAGGCCGATAAAGCCGAGCAGCGCCGACGCTATGGTGAATAGCCCTAGCGCGACGGCGGTGTAGCGCAGCCATGCCGGCCACGGGCGCCAGCTCCCGTCGGCAGCCTTGAAGGGTTTCAGCAGGCCCATCAGGATCAGGATGACGCCGACGCTGATGGTGGCGACAAAGCTTCTGGCGATGGTCAGCGATAGCGGCGAGCCCATCTTGTCGTTGACGACCGACAGGAAATAATTGATGCCGATGGCGACGGCCATGGCAGTCGTCAGCCGCACCAGCCAGCGCGCCGGGCCGGTTTCGACAGGGATCAGACGCCAGTTCGGCAATCGCGGTTCCAGCGCCGCATTGGTCAGCCGGTTGACGCAGAACACCACCGCGATAACGGCAACCAGCGAATTCAGGAAGATGCCGATGTCGCCGCGCAAGACATTGTAATAATTGAAGAAGAAGACCGTCGAGATAAGGAAGGCGCCAACCGCCAGCGACGGCAGCAATGTCGACCAGAACGCCACCGACAGGCGGCTGAGATAGGATGGATCTTCGACGGAGGAATCGGCTTCGAAGACGCGGCCGAACAGGCGCCGCCCGCCGACAAAAAGCACAGCGGCCAGCGCAAGCGCCATCAACGTCGCGGCAAGAATTGCCTGGAACTTGAACTTGAAGGCGAAGCTCAGCCAGGACGACACCGCCTTGTAGAAACTGGCAAATTCGTCATTGGCGTCGGAAATGACCTCCGGGCTCAATGCATCGGACAGCACGTAGCGCTTGGTGAGCTGATTGCGGAACAGCTCGCTGCGCATGTTGCCGATCTTCTCGATCAGCCCGCTGATGCGGATCGACAGGTTCTGCGCGCTGGCAATGACGGCGTTAATCTCGGCTTTTTCGGAAGCCAGCGCCTGGCGTTCACCGGTCACGATGTCGGGCTCGGCCGGCTGGCCCGCGGCCGGCGGAGGTCCCAGCGTCTCGATCCGATCGTTGATATCGCCGAGACGCGAGCGGAACGCCAGCGCGCTGGTGAGCGCCGCCCGCGACAGATCCTCCAATTGCAGGCGGATTTCCACCAGGGTGGCATCGTCTTGGCCGTCCTGCTGTATCTTCTTCTCGAGATCGTCGGTTTTGGCCGTCAGGCTCTGGATGACCTTCTGCTGGTCTGTGACCAGCCCGGCGGCACCCTGCCCGAGCGCCTGCGCCATCGCGTCGAACGACGGCGGCGCCGAGACAACAAGTGCAGCGATCAGGACCAGGCGGAGTAAACGAAAGAACATGATTTTTCTGGCGACTCGCGGGCGGCAGAGGCAGTTTTGAAGCACGTCCTTGATAAAGACGCTCATATCACGGGGCAAGTCATGCCAGGCGGCTCGTTTTCGAAGTCCGCCAATCGAAGTCGGCCAATCCAGTCGAAGTCGGCCAATCTAGTCGAAGTCGGCCAATCCAGTCGAAGTCGGCCAATCCAGTCGAAGTCGGGGAGTCGAAAAGCGATGGCGCAATCTTGGCTTTGCGTTGGCGGCCTGCTCTATAGTCTGCCGCAAAGCCTGAAATGGATGACAATAAGAATGGCGGAATATTCGGCCTTTTCGCTTCTCAAGAACGCGCTGACCGGAAACAAGGACTGGAAGCCGGCCTGGCGCAAGCCCGACCCGAAGGCGTCCTACGACGTGATCGTCATCGGCGGCGGCGGCCATGGCCTGTCGACCGCTTACTATCTCGCCAAGGAGCACGGCATCACCAATGTCGCGGTGCTGGAGAAGGGCTGGCTCGGTTCCGGCAATGTCGGCCGCAACACCACGGCGGTCCGTTCCAACTATCTCCTGCCGGCCAACACGCGCTTTTACGAGCATTCGATGAAGCTGTGGGAGAACCTGGCCCATGACCTCAACTACAACGTCATGTTCTCGCAGCGCGGCTGCCTGAACCTCGCCCACACACCTGCTCAGCTCGACGACTATGCCCGGCGCGGAAACGCCATGCGCCATCTCGGCGTTGACGCCGAACTGATGACCACGGCCGAAATCGCGCGCCTGGTGCCGGCGCTCGACGTCTCAGCCACCGCGCGTTTCCCGATCGTCGGTGGCCTGATGCAGCGGCGCGCCGGCACCGCCCGCCACGACGCCGTCGCCTGGGGCTATGCGCGCGGCGCAGATCGCCGCGGCGTCGACATCATCGAAAATTGCGAGGTCACCGGGTTCCTGCGCGACGGCGACCGCATCACCGGCGTCACGACAACGCGCGGCGAAATCCGCGCAAAAAAGGTAGCGGTCGCGGTTGCCGGCAGCACCGGGCGGGTCATGCGGCTTGCCGGCATCGAGACGATGCCGATCGAGAGCCATGTGCTGCAGGCCTTCGTCACGGAATCGCTAAAACCGTTCATCGATACGGTCCTGACCTTCGGCATGGGCCATTTCTATATGTCGCAATCGGACAAGGGCGGCCTTGTCTATGGCGGCGATCTCGACGGCTACAACAGCTACGCCCAACGCGGCAGCCTGCCGATCGTCGATGAGGTGATGAGCGAGATGCTGGCGCTGTTCCCTGGGCTGGCCCGTGTCCGCATGCTGCGCTCATGGGGCGGCGTCTGCGACATGTCGATGGACGGCTCGCCAATCATCACCACCGGTCCGCTGCCGGGCATGTATCTCAACTGCGGCTGGTGCTATGGCGGCTTCAAGGCGACGCCGGCTTCCGGCTGGTGCTTTGCCTGGACCATTGTCAAGGACGAGCCGCACGGTCTCAACGCGGCCTTCACGCTCGACCGCTTCTACCGTGGCCTGGTGATCGACGACAAGGGCCAGGGCGCCACGCCCCGGCTGCATTAGGTTAGAGATCCATGCTCATCACCTGCCCCTATTGCGGCCCGCGCGACGTGATCGAATTCACCTATCAGGGCGACGGCAATCGCCAGCGCCCACAGCCCGCCTCGCAGAACCTCGACGCCTGGAACGCCTATGTCTACGACCGGCTTAATCCAGCCGGCGACCACAACGAGATCTGGCAGCATTCCGGCGGCTGCCGCGCCCATCTCAGGGTCGTGCGCAACACGCTGACGCACGAGATCTCCAGCACCGCGTTCGCGCGCGGCGACCACAACTCGGTTGCGCGGCACCGGGCCGAGGACAAGCCATGAGCCCGCGCCGTACAGAGGCCGGGGGCCGCATCGACCGGCTGCGGACCATCCGTTTCACCTTCGACGGCGCGCCTTATACCGGCCATGCCGGCGACACGCTGGCTTCGGCGCTGCTGGCCAACGGCGTCACCCTGTTTGGGCGTTCGTTCAAATATCACCGCCCGCGCGGCGTGCTGACCGCCAGCGTCGAGGAACCGAACGCGCTGGTCACAGTGTTGAGGGGCGAGGTTCGCGAGCCGAACATCCCCGCCACAATGGTCGAGATTTATGACGGGCTGGCCGCAATCAGCCAGAACCGCTTCCCTTCGCTTGCCTGGGACGTCAGTGCCGTGAACCAGCTCGGCGGCAAGCTTTTGTCGGCCGGCTTCTACTACAAGACCTTCATGGGACCGGTGATCGGTCCGCTGAAGGGCACTCGCTTCTGGATGTTCTGTGAGCATTTCATCCGCCGTGCCGCCGGCCTGGGCAAGGCAGGCACGGCTCCCGATACGGCGCGCTACGAACGCATGAACGCGTTTTGCGATGTGCTGGTAGTCGGCTCCGGCCCGGCGGGGCTGATGGCCGCCAGGGCGGCTGCCGATCAGGGTGCACGCGTCATCCTGGCCGAGCTCGAGCCGCATTTCGGCGGCTCGGCCAATTGGTCGGGCGAGACGATCGATGGCATGCCGGCCGCCGACTGGGCAGCGCGCGCCGCTGGCCAGCTCGAAGGCCGTGACAATGTCCGCCTGCTGCCGCGCACCACCGTCTGGGGCTATTATGACGGCAACACGCTTGCCGCGCTCGAACGTGTCACCGACCACAAGGAAACGCCCGGCAAGGGCGAATCGCGCCATCGCTACTGGACGATCCGCGCCAAGTCGGTGGTGCTGACCACCGGATCCCTGGAGCGTCCGCTGGTCTTTCCAGGCAATGATCGGCCAGGCGTAATGCTGGCGCATGCTGCCGAGCGTTATGCCATTGAATATGGCGTGCTGCCCGGCGACAGGGTCGCGCTGTTCACCAACAATGACAGCGCCTATCGCTCCGCGCTTGCGCTGAAGAAGGCCGGCGCCGTCGTCGTCGCCATCGTCGACGTGCGCCCAGAACTTTCGAGCGAAATGCGCAAGCTGGCCGGCGAAGCGGAGGCCGAGATCCTTTCTGGCCACGCGGTAATCGCCACCGAGGGCGGCAAGGCGCTTTCCGGCTTCAAGGTGCAGCGCTTCGACATGGTCAACGGCGCGCTTTCCGGCGAAGCGCGCAGCATCCACGCCGATTGCCTGCTGATGTCGGGCGGATGGTCGCCGACCATTCATCTGGCCAGCCAGGCCGGCGCGAGAGCGGAATGGAACGAAGCATTGCAAGCGTTCCTGCCGCCCAAGCCGACGACGCGGCAATGGATCGGCGCCGGCGCCTTCACCGGCAGTTTCTCCACCGCCGAGGCGATCGCCGAAGGCCGCGCCGCCGGCCTTTCCGCAGCGGGCGCAACCGCCACGCCGGCGGCCTTGCCTGCCGTCGAGGCAGCACCTGGCGATCCCGATCCGGCGCCGGTGCTCGAGATCAAGGCCAAGGGAAAGAGTTTCGTCGACTTCCAGCATGACGTGACGGCGGATGACGTGCGGCTGGCGCATCGCGAAGGCTTCGTCTCGGTCGAGCATCTGAAGCGCTACACCACGCTCGGCATGGCAACCGACCAGGGCAAGAGCTCCAACATACCCGGCCTCGCCATCATGGCCGAGGCGCTCGGCAAGCCGATCCCAGAGGTCGGCACGACGCGCTTTCGCCCGCCCTTTTCGGCGGTGTCGATCGGCTCGCTAGCCGCCGAACGCTTCGGCGATCTGAAGCCCGAGCGGCTGACGCCGATGCATGACTGGCACGTCGCCAACGGCGCCACCATGTATTCGGCCGGCCTGTGGTATCGGCCGATGATCTACGGCCATCCCGGCGAGACGATCGAGCAGGCCTATGTGCGCGAAGCGAGAGCCACGCGCGAGAGCGCCGGCATCGTCGATGTCTCGACACTGGGCAAGATCGCGGTGCAAGGCCCCGACGCGGCGGAATTCCTCGACCGCGTCTACACCAACGTGTTTTCGACGCTGGCCGTCGGCAAGGCGCGTTATGGGCTGATGCTGCGCGAGGACGGTCTCGCCTTTGACGACGGCACCACATGGCGGCTCGGCGCGCAGGATTTCCTGATGACCACCACCACCGCCAATGCCGGCAAGGTGATGCAGCATCTGGAGTATTTCCTCGACGTGATCTGGCCGGAGCTGAAGGTCCACGTCGCCTCGGTCACCGACCAATGGGCCGGTGCCGCCATCGGTGGGCCGAAGGCAAGGCAGATACTGGCTGCTTGCGTTAGCGGCACCGCCGTCGACAATACCGCCCTGCCCTTCATGGGCATCGTCCACGGCGAAATCGCCGGCGTGCCGGTGATGATCTGCCGGCTGTCCTTCTCCGGCGAAATGGCCTTCGAGGTCTATTCCGGCGCCGGCTACGGCACCCATGTCTGGGAGGCGCTGATCGAAGCCGGCAAGCCGTTCGGGCTGGTGACCTACGGGCTGGAGGCGCTGGGCACCATGCGCATCGAGAAAGGCCACGTCACCGGTGCCGAGATCGACGGCCGCACCACGGCACGCGACCTGCATCTCGACTGGATGCTGTCGAAGAAGAAGCCGTTCATCGGCTCGGCGATGATGGACCGCGAGGGGCTGATCGCGCCGGACCGCCTGGAACTCGTCGGTATTGTTTCGCTCGACAACCAGCCGCTCAACGGCGGCGGGCACATCGTCGAGGAGCTTGACGAAGCCAATCCGCACGGCTCGCTTGGCCACATCACCGCTTGCTGCTATTCGCCGGCGCTCGGTAAATATATCGCGCTTGCCCTGGTCAAGGGCGGCAAGGCGCGGCGCGGCACGCGCGCTTATGTCTCCGACCCGCTGCGCAACCGGTTCGGGCCGGTCGAGATCGTCTCCAACCATTTCTTCGATCCGGACGGGAGCCGCATGCATGGTTGAACGCCAATCACCGCTTGAGCCGGTGCTGCATCCGGGCTCGCATGGCAATTTCGAGCATGGTGTCGAAATCATCCTCTCCGAAACCAGGCCGGGTTCGATCCTGCAGCTCGCCGCCTGGCCCGGCGAGGAGAAGACGTTGATGGCCGGCATCCATGCGGTCACCGGCCTGGCTTTGCCCGACGGCGCCGGCGGCGGTGTGACGAACGGCGCCAGGTCGGTGTTCGGCTTTGCGCCGGGAAAATTTACGGTTGTCGATGAAGCCGAGGGATTGGCGCCGGCCTTTGCCGATGTCGTCACTTCGGCCATCGGTACGGTGACCGACCTTTCGCACGGCCGCACCGCGATCCGTATCGCCGGGCCGAAGGCCGAGTGGGTGCTGGCGAAATTCTTCGCCATCGACTTCGCGCTGCCGGCCTTCCCGATCGGCGCCGGCCGCTCGACCATGCATCACGACATCTTCGCGCAGATCCAGCGCACCGGCGCCGATCAGTTCGACATCTATGTGTTCCGCTCGTTTGCCCGCTCGTTCTGGAAAGCGCTCTGCCATGCGAGCGAGGAAGTCGGCTACGAAGTGCAGTAGAGCCGGACGGCGCTTCACGTCACTCCGCGAACGTCACCCACTCTTCCAGCGGCGCGCGGTCGGTGCGGAAGGCATTTTCGGGCTTGGACGTATCCTCATGGCCGAGCGCCATGCCGCAGACGACGATCTCCTCGTCGGGAATGTTGAGCACCGGCCTGATCTGCCGGTGATAGGGCGCGAAGGCGGCTTGCGGACAAGTGTGCAGGCCCCTGCCCCGCGCGGCGACCATGATATTTTGCAGGAACATGCCGTAGTCGATCCACGACCCCTTGTTCAGCCGCCGGTCGACGGTGAAGATCATGCCGACCGGCGCGTCGAAGAAGACGAAGTTGCGGTCGTGCTGCGCACGCATCCTGTCGACCTCGCGCCGGCCGATGCCGAGCACGCCGTAGAGGCCGAAGCCGTTGGCCCGCCGTCGCGTCAGATAGGGTTCGAAGAACTGGTCGGGATAGTAGCGGTACTCGTCCCACTCGGCCTTTTCGGCGCGGATGCCCGAGCTGAGGATGGCATCGGTGATGCGCTGTTTGACCTCGCCCTTGGTCACATAGACTTTCCAGGGCTGCATGTTGGTGCCTGAGGGCGCGCGCGCGGCAACGGCGAGAATATCGCGGATGGTCTCGTCGTCGACCATATCGGGCAAGAAGGCGCGTACCGACCGCCGCGAGGTGATCGCGTCATCGACGATCGCCGCCGCAATCCGGGAGTTGTTTTCCAGCATGGGCCGTCCTTTTGCGTATGATCCCGAACCCGATTTTCCGGAAGGATCATGCGCCGACTAGAAGTGATGGAGCATCCTTGCGCGTCTTTTTGAACGCCCGATAGCTTACCCGCCTCGACCGGACGCCCCACTCGCCGCTCGTGCGCCGAGCCTTTGCCCGAACCGTCAAAATGGCGCAAGTAAATCTTGTGGTTTCGTGAAAATCCTCTTGATTTTTTCATGAACCCGCCATCAAGTGAAATTTGCTGGGAATTTTTCACCGAGACAGGGATGGCTTTGCCCTCAACCGCCGCCAGATCGGAACAGGACAGCGGCGAACGGCTGCTGGCCGGCGACATCCGCGCGTTGCGCAAGGCGCGCGGCCTGACGCTTGCTGACATCGCACTGAAGCTCGGCCGTTCCGTCGGCTGGGTCAGCCAGGTCGAGCGCGGTCTGTCGGTCCCGTCGCTCGGCGATCTCAGGGCCTTCGCCGAATTGTTCGGCGTGCCGGTCAGCCTGTTCTTCAGCCATGACGTACCTGTCGAGACCGAGCGCGGCGTGGTCGTGCGCGCCGGCAGCCGGCGCACGCTTGGCACAAGCGATTCCGGCCTGGTGGAGGAGCTTCTGTCGCCCGATCTCGGCGGTAGCTTCGAGATGCTGCGTTCGGTCTTCGCCCCGGGTGCCGAGCTGCAGACCGAGTCGCGCCGGCCGACCGAGGAAGCCGGCTACGTCGCTTCCGGCAGTTTCGATATCGAAATTGCCGGCGTCTGGCACCGGCTTGGCGAAGGCGATTCCTTCCGCTTCGACGGCAAGCCGTTCCGCTGGCGCAATCCTGGAGCGGAACCGGCTGTGGTGATCTGGGTGGTTTCGCCGCCTGTCTATTGAACGAATGCATGTCGCCCAAAAGTGCGTGGCGGTTTTGGGACAACGACATGCATCAAAACAAATAGTCGGAGAAGAACATGGCCGGTTTGCCGACCACGGCACACGTGGTGATCATCGGAGGCGGTGCCGTCGGCGCCTCCTCGCTCTATCATCTCGCCAACGCGGGCTGGACCGACTGCGTGCTTCTGGAGAAGAACGAGCTGACTTCCGGCTCGACCTGGCATGCCGCCGGCAACGTGCCGACTTTCTCCTCGTCATGGTCGCTGATGAACATGCAGCGATATTCGACCGAACTCTATCGCCGGCTGGCCGACGAGGTCGGCTATCCCATGAACTACCACGTCACCGGCTCGCTCAGGCTGGCCCATAGCGCGGAGCGCATGCAGGAATTTCAGCGCGCCAAGGGCATGGGCCGCTACCAGGGCATGGATATCGACGTGGTCGGGCTCGACGAGATCAAGCGCCGTTACCCCTTCATCGAGACGCATGAGCTGAAAGGCGCGCTCTACGATCCGAATGATGGCGATATCGATCCCGCGCAGCTGACCCAGGCACTGGCCAAGGGCGCGCGCGACATGGGCGCGAAGATCATCCGCTTCTGTCCGGTAACCGGCGTGAGCCGAGACAATCACGAGTGGGTGGTCGAGACGGCGCAAGGCGAGATCCGCTGCGAGATCGTCGTCAACGCCGCCGGCTACCGCGCCGCCGAAGTCGGCAGGATGTTCGGCCGCGAGGTGCCAATGATGGTGATGAGCCATCAATATATCCTGTTCGAGGAAATCCCCGAACTGGCGGCGTGGTCGAAGGAACAGGGCAAGAAGCTGCCGCTGCTGCGCGACGTCGATACGTCCTATTATCTGCGCCAGGAAAAGAACGGCATGAATCTCGGCCCCTATGAGCGCAATTGCCGCGCCCACTGGGTCGGCCACAACGACCCGATGCCCGACGACTTTTCGTTCCAGCTGTTTCCCGACGATCTCGACCGGCTGGAACATTACCTGGCCGATGCTGTCGCCCGCGTGCCGATCCTCGGCACCGCCGGCCTTTCCAAGGTCATCAACGGGCCGATCCCCTATGCGCCGGACGGCAACCCGCTGATCGGCCCGATGCCCGGCGTGCCCAACGCCTTCGAGGCCTGCGTCTTTACCTTCGGCATCGCCCAGGGCGGCGGCGCCGGCAAGGTGCTGGCCGAATGGGTGACCGAGGGCCAGACCGAATGGGACATGTGGTCGTGCGATCCGCGCCGTTTCACCGCCTTTGCCTCGGCCCCGGATTATTGCGTCGCCAAGGGCATGGAGATCTACGGCAACGAATATGCCATCCAGTTCCCGCGCCATGCCTGGCCGGCCGGGCGCGACCGCAAGCTGTCGCCGCTCCACGACCGCATCAAGGCACTCGGCGCCCGGTTCGACGCCTATAATGGCTGGGAACGCGCCACCTGGTATGCGAAGCCAGGCGACGACATCTCCGAAGAATCCACGCTGACTTTCCGCCGCGACGGGCCGTGGCAGCATCGTGTGCGCGAGGAATGCCTCGCCGTCCGCGATGCCGCCGGCATTCTGGACCTGCCGGGGTTTTCCCGTTTCAATCTCGACGGTCCGGGTGCCGCCGAATGGCTGAGCCTCCAGGTGACAGGCCTGGTTCCGAAACCCGGCCGCATCGGCCTCGTCTATTTTGCCGACGACAAGGGCCGCATCGTCACCGAAATGTCGGTGGTCCGCCACGACGAGAACCTGATGACGCTGATCACCGCCGCTGTGGCTCAGTGGCATGATTTCGAATGGCTGAAATCGCGCATCCCGAAGGACGCCACATTCAAGCTGGTCGACCGGACGGAGGAATACTCCACCCAGATCCTCGCCGGCCCCAACTCGCGAAAAATCCTCGCCGAACTCTGCGCGGCCGACCTCACCCTGCCCTGGCTGACGCATCAGGAAACCAGTATCGCCGGACGTTGGGCAAAGCTGGTGCGCGTGTCCTTCGCGGGCGAGCTCGGCTGGGAAATCCACAGCAGGGTCGACGATACCGCAGCCATCTTCGACGCCGTCTGGGCGGCGGGGAAGAGGCATAGACTAAAACCGTTCGGCATGTACGCGCTGGATTCGCTCCGGCTCGAAAAAGGTTACCGCACCTGGAAGGGCGACCTGTCGACCGACTATTCGATCCTGGAGGGCGGGCTGGAGCGCTTCGTCAGATGGGACAAGCCCGACTTCCGTGGCAAGGCGGCGCTGCAGAACGAAAGGCAGCAGGGCGTAAAGAAACGCTTCGTCACGCTGGTCGTCGAAAACCCCGGCGACTGCGATGCGCCCTACATGTCGACGCTGTGGCATGACGGCCGCATTGTCGGCGAGACGACATCCGGCGGCTGGGGTCATCGCATCGAAAGGTCGATCGCGCTCGGCATGCTGCGCGCCGACCTCACCGAGCCGGGAACCGCGGTCGAGATCGAGATCTTCGGCGAACGTTTTCGGGCGGTCGTGCAGAAGGATGAGCCGTTATGGGATCCAAAGAACGAGAGGCTCAGAGCATGAAGACTGTCATCCTTACCGATGGCGGCATGGGCCAGGAGCTGGTCCGCCGTAGCAGTTCCGAGCCGACGCCGCTGTGGTCGGCCAGGGTGCTGATCGACGAACCGGATCTGGTGCGCGACCTGCATGCGGAATTCATCCGCGCCGGCGCCCGCGTCATCACCATCAACACCTATTCAGCCACGCCGGAGCGGTTGGCACGCGAAGGCGCGGAAGAGCTGTTCAAGCCGCTGCAGAAGCGCGGCATCGAACTGGCAAGGCAAGCCCGCGACCAGGCCGGCGACGCGGCGATCGCCGGCTGCCTGTCGCCGCTGTTCGGCAGCTATGCGCCGGCGCTGACGATATCCTTCCAGGATACGCTCGACATCTATCGCCGTATCGTTGCCGAGCAGGCGGACGGCGTCGATCTGTTTCTGTGCGAAACCATGGCGTCGGCCGAAGAGGCGCGCGCCGCCGTCACCGCGGCGTCGGAAAGCGGCAAGCCCGTATGGGTGTCGTGGACGCTTGCCGACCACGGCACGCCGCGCCTGCGCAGCGGCGAAGCCATTGCGGCGGCGTCGGGCGCTCTTGCCGGCCTGCCCGTCGCGGCTCGGCTGATCAATTGCTGCCGGCCCGAAGCGATCGCTGCAGCGCTGCCCGAACTGATCGCTCTCGGCGGTCCGGTCGGCGCTTATGCCAACGGCTTCACCTCGATTGAGGCGCTCAAGCATGGCGGTACCGTGGAAGTGCTGCACGCCCGCCACGACCTTGATCCGGATGCCTATGCCGGCCAGGCGGTCGGTTGGGTCGAGGCCGGCGCCGGCATCGTCGGCGGCTGCTGCGAAGTCGGACCGGCCCACATCGCCGCGCTGCGCGACCGGCTCGAACAGGCCGGTTATGAAATTTCGGGAGCAGCATAATGCCCAGGCCATCATCGCGCATTTCCGGCATCGTGCCTTCGGGCAAGGATGGCTGGGAGGTTCATTCCGCTGCCTGGGCGCGCAAGCAGGCCGGCGAGGACATCATCATGCTGTCGGTCGGCGACCATGATTTCGACACGCCGAGCGAGACGATCGAAGCCTGCGTCACGGCGGTTCGCGCCAGCAATCACCACTACACGCCGCTTGCCGGCGTTCCGCGCCTGCGCAAGGCGATGGCGGTGGCTTCGACGCTATGCACCGGCGTTGCGACAAATCCCGACCAGGTCATCGCCACGCCGGGCGGGCAGGCCGCGCTTTACGCGGCCATTCAAGCGGTTCTCGACCAGGGCGACCATGCCATCGTCGTCGCGCCCTATTACGCCACCTATCCCAACACCTTCAGTGCGGCGGGCGCCGAGTTCAGCGTCGTCGAGACCCCCGCCGAGGATGGCTTTCAGCCGCGCGCCGCCGACATTCGCGCCGCCCTTCGGCCGAACACCCGCGCCATCCTGATCAACACGCCGAACAACCCGACAGGTGCCGTCTATTCGCGAGAGCGCCTGGAAGAGCTGGCGCAGATCTGCCGCGAGCATGACCTGTGGCTGCTGTCGGACGAGGTCTACTGGACGCTGGGCGGCGGCGAGCACGTCTCACCACGCTCGCTGCCCGGCATGGCGGAACGCACGCTGGTCATCAATTCGATGTCGAAGAGCCACGGCATGACCGGCTGGCGCATGGGCTGGCTGACCGGGCCGGAATCAATGGTCTCGCTGTTGACCGACCTCAATCTGGTGATGACCTACGGCCTGCCGGCCTTCATCAGCCTCGCCTGCGCCGAGGCGCTCGAAAATGGCTACGGCGTCAAGGAGATCGCCGAGCGCTACGCCGCGAGGCGCACCGTCGTCCTCGATGCCATGCGCGGTATGAACAACATCACCGTGCGCGGCTCCGAAGGCGGCATGTACGTCATGCTCGACATATCGGCGATCGAGCCGGACGACGAAAAATTCGCCTGGGCCTTCCTCGACCAGGAAAAGGTCGGCGTTATGCCCGGCTCGAGCTTCGGCGAGGCTGCAGCCGGCCACATCCGCTTCAGCCTCTGCCAGCCTGAGCCGGTGCTGATGGAGGCCGCCACACGCCTGCGCCGCTTCGCCTCCTTCTATCGCCGTGAGGCCGCATGAGCGCCTCGCCCACCAAAACCATTCCGACCAAGGCCATTCCTCCCAAAGCGAGGGCGGTCATCATCGGTGGCGGCGTCTCCGGTTGCTCGGTCGCCTATCATCTGGCCAAGCTCGGCTGGACCGACATCGTCCTGCTCGAGCGCAAGCAGCTGACGTCGGGCACGACATGGCACGCCGCCGGCCTGATCGGCCAGCTGCGCGGCTCACAGAACATGACGCGGCTGGCGAAATACTCGGCCGACCTCTACGTCAAGCTGGAGGCCGAGACCGATGTCGGCACCGGCATGCGCCAGGTCGGATCGATCACGGTGGCGCTGACCGAGGAGCGCAAGCACGAGATCTATCGGCAGGCATCTCTCGCCCGCGCCTTCGATATCGACGTGCGCGAGATTTCGCCCAACGAAGTCAAGCAGATGTACCCGCATCTCAATGTTTCCGATGTGGTCGGCGCCGTGCATCTGCCGCTCGACGGTCAGTGCGACCCGGCCAATATCGCCATGGCGTTGGCCAAGGGCGCGCGCCAGCGCGGTGCGACGATCGTCGAGAACGTCAAGGTGACCAAGGTGCATACCAGGGCCGGCCGCGTCACCGGCGTTTCCTGGGCGCAGGGCGACGAGCAAGGCCTGATCGAGGCCGATATCGTCGTCAACTGCGCCGGCATGTGGGCACGCGAACTTGGCGCCCGGAACGGCGTCACCATCCCGTTGCACGCCTGCGAACATTTCTATCTCGTCACGGAACCGATCCCCGGGCTTTCCCGCTTGCCGGTGCTGCGCGTGCCGGACGAGTGCGCCTACTACAAGGAAGATGCCGGCAAGATGATGCTCGGCGCTTTCGAGCCGGTGGCCAAGCCCTGGGGCATGAACGGCATAAGCGAGGATTTCTGCTTCGACCAGTTGCCGCAGGACATGGACCATTTCGAGCCGATCCTGGAAATGGGCGTCAACCGCATGCCGATGCTGGCCACCGCCGGCATCCACACCTTCTTCAACGGCCCCGAGAGTTTTACCCCCGACGACCGCTATTATCTCGGCGAGGCGCCGGAGCTTTCCGGCTATTGGATGGCGACCGGCTACAATTCGATCGGCATCGTCTCCTCCGGCGGCGCCGGCATGGCGCTGGCGCAATGGATCAATGACGGCGAGGCGCCCTTCGACCTCTGGGAGGTCGACATCCGCCGCGCCCAGCCGTTCCAGAAGAACCGCCGCTATCTCAAGGAGCGCGTCTCCGAAACGCTCGGCCTGCTCTACGCCGATCATTTCCCCTACCGGCAGATGGCGACCTCGCGGAACATAAGGCGCTCGCCGCTGCACGAACATCTGAAGGCAAGCGGCGCGGTGTTCGGCGAGGTCGCCGGTTGGGAGCGCGCGAACTGGTTCGCTAGGCCCGGCCAGGAGCGCGAATACCGCTATTCCTGGAAGCGGCAGAACTGGTTCGACAACCAGCGCGAGGAACATCTTGCGATCAGGAACGGCGTCGGCCTGTTCGACATGACTTCGTTCGGCAAGATCCGTGTCGAAGGCCGCGATGCCTGCGCCTTCCTGCAAAGGCTCTGCGCCAACGACGTGGACGTGGCGCCGGGCAAGATCGTCTACACCCAGATGCTCAACCAGCGCGGCGGCATCGAGAGCGACCTCACCGTCTCGCGACTGTCCGAAACCGCCTTCTTCCTCGTCGTGCCCGGCGCCACGCTGCAACGCGACCTGGCCTGGCTGAGAAAACATCTTGCCGACGAGTTCGTCGTCATCACCGATGTGACCGCTGCCGAAGCGGTGCTTTGCCTGATGGGCCCGGATTCGAGGAAGCTGATCCAAAAGGTCAGCCCGAATGATTTCTCTAATAACAACAATCCGTTCGGCACGTTTCAGGAGATCGAGATCGGCATGGGCCTGGCCCGCGCTCACCGCGTCACCTATGTCGGCGAACTCGGCTGGGAGCTTTATGTCTCGACCGACCAGGCTGCCCATGTCTTCGAGGCGATCGCGGAGGCAGGCACCGATGTCGGGCTAAAACTATGCGGCCTGCACACGCTGGATTCCTGCCGCATCGAGAAGGCGTTCCGGCATTTCGGCCACGACATCAACGACGAGGACAATGTGCTGGAGGCCGGCCTTGGCTTCGCAGTGAAGACGGCCAAGGGCGATTTTCTTGGCCGCGATGCCGTGCTGAGGAAGAAAGAAAGCGGATTGAACCGGCGGCTGGTGCAGTTCCGCCTGAACGACCCCGAGCCCCTGCTCTTCCACAATGAGGCGATCCTGCGCGACGGCACGATCGTCGGCCCGATCACCTCGGGCAATTACGGCCATCATCTCGGCGGTGCGATCGGGCTTGGCTACGTGCCGTGCCAGGGCGAGAGCGAGGCGGACGTGCTGGCGTCGTCCTACGAAATCGAGATCGCCGGCGAGCGCTTTGCGGCGGAAGCGTCGCTTAAGCCGATGTACGATCCGAAATCGGAACGGGTGCGGATGTAACTCTTTTCCTTCTCCCCTTGTGGGAGAAGGAAAAGTCCCCTCCCGTGTCAGAACGCGTCCATCCTGGCCGCGACCTTCGCGATGAACCTCGTCCGCTTCTCGTCGGTCGACAGGTTCATCGAGTATTGCGCGAGGTAGGAAACCGACCCGCCGGGCTTGATCGTCGCACGCAGCACCCGCTTGACCAGCTTGCGCGGCGGGTCACCCATCAGCATGGCGCGGAACCGGCTGCCGCCATAGGTCGTGACCGCGACCACCTTGCGAATATTGTGCAGTGACGGCTGCACCTTGCCGTCGACCAGCTTGAACGACACGCCGGGCAGGAAGACGCGATCGAAAAAGCCTTTCAGAATGGCCGGATAGCCGAAGTTCCACACCGGAAACGACAGCACCAGCGCCTCGGCCCGCAGAAGGCGCTCGATATAGGCTGACGCCGGATCGCCGTCGCTGCGTTCGTCGTGATAGGACAGCCGTTCGGCCCGCGTCAGCCTGGGATCGAAACCCTCGGCATAGAGATCGCAGTCGTCGACGACATGGCCGGCGGCCTTCAGCCGCTCGATGATCGTCCGGTGCAGATCGGCGTTGAAGCTGGTCTCCACAGGATGAGCATAGAGGACGAGGACGTTCACAGGAGAACATCTCGCAAGTCGGCACCAAGCACCCCCCTCTGCCCTGCCGGGCATCTCCCCCTCAAGTGGGGAGATCGGCTGTCAGTATCGCTTTCGCCAGTTGACGACGTTGGAAGATGGTCGAGACGATGGAACTGCCAATCTCCCCCCTTGAGGGGGAGATGCCAAGTGGTGGCAAAGAGGGCAGGCCAGAGGGGGGTACAGCGCCACACGCCCGTCATCGTCTCAAACCGCCTTCTCCAGTCCCTTGAACAGGAACGACTTGCCCGAGCGATAGTCATAGTCCGGGTTCTCCCAGGCGATCATCTTGCCGGGATTGAGCAGGCCTTGCGGGTCGGTCTCGCGTTTGAAGGCGAGCTGCACCTCGTCGGTGCGCTTCATGCCGCCTTCTTCCAGCGTGTAGCGGTGCGGGTTGAAGATCCAGCAGCCATTGTCCTCGTGGATGCGGATGATCTCGTCGAGCCGCTCCGCCGTGGTGAAGCGGACCAGCGGCAGCCCTGCGATGCCGATGGCGCCGTCGAAGCGGATGAATTCGAGATGCGCCGGCACCTCGTCGCCGAAGCGGTCGACCATCGCCTTGACGTGGCCGAGGTGGTCCGGCGACGGATAGCGGGTCTGCAGATAGGTGATCGTCGGGTCGACCCGGATGGCACGCAGCGTCGTGTGATTCCAGGTCAGCTCATAGGCCGGCGGCAGCCCCTTGAGATCGGCCTCCTTGTCGGCGCGAAAGACGATCTCGCCCTTACTGCGCGCCGTGAAGGCGAGGAAGGCATCCATCGCATGCGGCGCGATCATCAAGACGACGATGCTTTGGCTGCGCCGGAAAAACCGCTGGTGGCGCTTGAAGTAATCGTAGGGGATGGGTGCTGCGATCGGCGTGATCAGTTTCGCCAATATGCCGTCCTGAATGGCGAGATCGTTGCCGAAGCCAGCCGCATCCATGAAATCGTCGAAGCCGACGATGACGTCGATCCAGTCATAGCTGGCGGTCAGAGGCATCTCGACTTCGGTGATGATGCCGTTGGTGCCGTAGGCGTGCATCACCTTCAGCACGTCCTCGCCGGTGAGCTCCATGACCCGCGGCTCAGCCTCCATCGTCACGGTCCTCAGCCGGATGACGTTGCCGAGGTCGCGCAGTCCGCCCCAGCGGATCGAGCCGATGCCGCCGGAGCCGCCGGCGACGAAGCCGCCGATCGATGCGGTGTTGTAGGTCGATGGCGACATGCGGAGCTCCTGGCCGGAATGCGCCCGCGTCGCTCTGTCGATGTCGGCGAGCACGGCGCCGGGGCCGGTGACGACACGGCCGGGGGCGATCGTCTTGACCGCGTTCATTTCGGCGAGATTGAGCACCACGCCGCCGGACAGCGGCATCGCCTGCCCGTAATTGCCGGTGCCACTGCCGCGCGGCGTCACCGGGACGCCGTGCCGGTGGCAGGCGGCGAGAATGCGGACGACCTCGTCTTCGGTTTTCGGCGTCACGATCAGGTCACCGGTGACGTGCTCGAGCTGCTGCTTCAGCACCGGGCTGTACCAGTAGAAGTCGCGGCTCTTCTGCTGGACGATCGCCGGATGGTCGTCGATCTTCAAACCGTCCAGGTCGCGCTTGAGCGCCGCAATATCCATCATTCCACCATCAGATCATCGAGTTCGGCATAATCGGGCAGCTGGCGCTCGATCGCATGGCCGTCGCGCACGACGATGCGATTCGATTCGGGCCGCGACAGCAATTCCGTCCAGCTTCGCCCCCTGAAGACGACGAAATCGGCCGGCGCTCCGGCGGCAAGCGTGCCGAAACCGTCGAGCCGCATCACCTTGGCCGGCGTCGCGGTCACCGCTTGCGGCCAGTCGGCGACGGGATGGTCGAGATGCAGGATGCGCGTCGCCATGCGATAGACCTCCAGCATGTCGAGATCGCCATAGGCGTAGAACGGGTCGCGCGTATTGTCGGAGGCGACGGCGACGGCAATGCCGCGCGCCTTCATCTCGTGCAGCAGCGTCACCCCGCGCCAGCGCGGCGTTGTCCTGTCGCCTCGCCGGTCCTGCAGATAGAGATTGCACATCGGCAGCGACACCACCGCCAGGCCGGCCTTGGCGACCTTATCCAGCGTGTCGAGCACGTCGAGGTCGGGCTGGCGCGCCAGCGAGCAGCAATGGCCGACCAGGATGTTCCCGTCAAAACCGTTCCAAAGGGCTGCTTCGGCGATTTTCTTCAGCGAGATCGCCGAGACATCGTCGGTCTCGTCGGCGTGGAAATCGAGGTCGAGGCCATGCTTGATCGCCTGCGCGAACACCTGGTCGAGCAATTCTTCGAGATCCGGCACCATGTAGGTGACGACGCCGAGGACACCCTTGGCGGCAGCCACCCGTTTGGCCAGCCTCTCGAACCATTTCCTGTCGCGCACGCCCTCGATGCCGAGCAGGCAGGCCGCCTGCAGCTCGATGCGGCCGCGCCATTTCTCCCGCATTGTCTCGAACACCGGCCAGGAGATCTCTTCCTGCGGCGCAACGCTGTCGAGATGCGTGCGCAGCGCTTTGGTGCCATGCGCGTAGGCGCAGCGCAGCGAAAAATCCATGCGGCGGCCGACGTCGTCGGCGCTCCAGCGCGCCGCGCGGTCGGCGCCGGTGGCGTTCAAAGCGGCCATGAAGGTGCCGTCCGGGTTGGGCTTTCGGGGCCAGATGTGGCCCTTGTCGATATGGGTGTGGCAGTCGACAAAGCACGGCAGCACGATGCGGCCGCCGAGATCGGTGGCGTCCGCCGGTGCTGCCGATCGCCGATGCGCCGCAATGCTGAAAATCCTGCCGTCGGCGACCGCGACATCTGCGAGTGCAAAACCGTCGGCGTCGGAAGGAGCGGCAAGGCCGAGCGTCAGGGAGGCGTGAAGCCGGACCTTGGAGAGGACGAATTGGCCGGATTTGGGGATCATCGCAGAGGTCATCGCTGCCCCTCATCCGGCTGCCGCCACCTTCTCCCCGTATAGAGACGGGGAGAAGGGGCTGACCGCGACCGCGGCGCACTTTCAGCAACGCTGGTGATGGGCGAGATCGTCGAGGAAGGCGTCCTTCTCCCCGTCACTATAGGGGGAGAAGTGCCCGGCAGGGCGATGAGGGGCAGCGCTGACGCCGGGATGGGCGACAGGCAGCTTTTGCCTACAAAACACGGTACCATCACCGCTCCTGCCTCAGCGCGCTCTCGTGCCAGCGCCGCAAAATGAGATGCGAAATCAGCGACAGCACCAGGAAGATCAGGATGCCGGTGAGCGAGATCAGGATCAGCGCCGCGAACAGTCTTGGTGCGTTGAGCCGGTAGCCGGCCTCGATGATGCGCGAGGCGAGGCCGGACGACTGGCCGGTGGCGCCGGCGACGAACTCTGCCACCACCGCGCCGATCAGCGACAGGCCGCCGGCGATCTTCAGCCCGCCGAGGAAATAAGGCATCGCCGCCGGCAGCCGCAGATAGCGCAATTGCTGCCAGCGGGTCGCACCGTTGAGCTTGAACATGTCGCGCAGATTGCGGTCGACGGAATTGAGGCCGAGCGTGGTGTTGGAGAGGATCGGGAAGAAGGCGACGATCCAGGCGCAAAGCAAAAGCTTCGTCGTCTGGTTGTCGACATAGATATTGATCAGCGGAAAGATCGCGACGATCGGCGTCACCTGCAGCACGATGGCGAAGGGAAAGAACGACATCTCCACCCATTTCGATTGAGCGAACAGCACTGCCAGCCCGACACCGCCGACCACGGCGAGAAGCAGGCTCAAGAAGGTGATCCGGAGCGTCACCAGCAGCGACGAGAACAGCAGCCCGGCATCGTCGTGCAGCGTTTGCAGCACCACGCCGGGGCGCGGCAGTATGTATTTCGGAATGTCGTTCCAGACACAGATGCGGTCCCACAGCCAGATGGCCAGGATCATGATCGCCAGCGGCAGCAGCCATCTGCCGATGCGCTCGAAGCGCTCCTGGCGGACGCGGCGCGCCTCCTCCGGGTCGAGCGCCAAGACTGATTCTTCAATGGCCGTCATGATGCGGTCCGGCAGTTGAGTTGATGGCGCCGATCAGCACGTCGGATGCCTGGCGGCAGAGCGCGGCATAGTCGGGCGAGGTGCGAAACGCCTCGTCGCGCGGATAGGGCGCGTCGACGGCAAGCTCGGCAAACACCCGGCCCGGCCGCGCCGCCATGACGACGACGCGGTTGGAGAGGAATACGCTTTCGAAGACGCTGTGGGTGACGAAAACGACGGTAAAACGCTCATCCTGCCATAGCTCCAGAAGATCGTTGTTGAGCTTGAAGCGGGTGATCTCGTCGAGTGCGGCGAACGGCTCGTCCATCAACAGAATGCGCGGCTTGGTCACCATGGCGCGGGCGATCGAGACGCGCATTTTCATGCCGCCTGACAGTTCGCGCGGCACGGCCTTCTCGAAGCCGGTCAGGTGAACCCGCGCCAGCATCTCCATCACCGCCGGCGCCGCCTTGGCCCGCGACACACCCTTCAGACGCAACGGCAGCCAGACATTGTCGAAGACGTCGGCCCAGGGCAGCAGCGTCGGCTCCTGGAAGACGAAGCCGATATTCGAACGCTCGAGGGCGCCGCTGCCGCGCCAGTCGAGCACGCCCGAGGTCGGCGTCGACAGGCCGGCAATCAGCCGCAGCGCCGTCGATTTGCCGCAGCCCGACGGCCCGAGCAGGCTGAGGAAATCGCCCTCCCGGATCGTCAGCTCGACATTGCTGAGCGCGGTGACGCCGTTGGAAAAAACCTTGCCGACGCCACGCAGCGCCAACAGCGTCGGCTCCGATACACTTCCTGGCTGTTGCGCCACTTTCTCCAGCTTCACGGCCTACTTCTTCAGGTCGAGCCCGACGCTCTTGTTGACGAAGGCCAGCGTGTAGGCCTTCTTGATGTCGATACCCGCCGGCGCGACCTTGGCCTTCACCATCTTGTCGTAAAAACTCTGGATGCGCGCGTCGCTCATGGCGCCGATGCCGAGCTTTTCGCTGTCGCCGGAATCGACCACGCCGAACTTCTTCAGCTGCTCGATCGAGAAAGCGATCTGCTCATCCGTCATGTCCGGATTTTCCTTCTTGATCATCTCGTTGGCGGCCTTGTTGTCGCCGTAGAGATAATTGTACCAGCCTTTGGCCGAGCCATCGACGAAGCACTGGACCACCTCGGGCCGCTTGTCGACCGTCTCCTGCATGGTCTCGACCGTCGTTGCATATGTGTCCCAGCCATAGTCGGCCAGCAGGAACTGGTTCGGCGTGAAACCGCCTTGCTTCTCGACGGCGAATGGCTCCGAGGTGACGTAACCCTGCTGGATCGACTTCTTGTTGGCGATGAACGGCGCCGGATTGAAGGTGTAGGGCGCGCGCTTGGCGGCGTCGAAGCCGAGATCGGTGACCATCCACTGGAAGAAGGTCTGCGCACCTTCGTCGCCAAGGATGTACTGGTCGGCGTTCTTCAGGTCTTCCCATTTGTCCAGCCCCTGGCCGGGATGGGACATGATGACCTGCGGGTCCTTCTGGAAGTCGGCCGCCACGACGCGCATCGGTATGCCTTGCTGCACGGCATCGAAGGCCGACAGCAGATTGCCGCCCATGTAAAAATCGATCTTGCCGGCCAGCAGCAGCGGCCGGCCGCTGACCTGTGGGCCGCCCTGCATGATCGTCACGTCGATGCCGCAGGCGGCATAGGTGCCGTCCACCACGGCCTGATAATAACCCCCATGCTCCGGCTCAGCCAGCCAGTTGGTGCCGAAGGTGACTTTTTCGTTCGCTGCCGCGGCAAGCGTGCCTGCGCCAAGCAGCACGATCACGCCCGCCGAAATCTTGAGTTTTCCGTACATCCACACCACCCTTTGTTCGCTCCGGCGCGTCACGCGCCGGGCTCGACACCATTGTTTCAAGAAGCAAGACACATGCCACCGGCGCGTTGCGCCGGGACCGCCCGCTTGTGCAATGCCCGCCTGAGCAATGGCGGCGCGAAGGCCGGACGGGTCATGCTGTACGAAAGGCATCGTGCCTATTTTTTGATCGCCTGTCCACAATCGCCCTCGTGACATGCACCGCCATCTTGATGCCCGCATCGATCCGGCCTTAGAGCGACGTGCGTCCACTTGGACGCACAAAGTACGCTCTAAAACTTTGAATCTTCGCATCGTGCTTTCCGAAAATCGATCCCGATTTTCGGGCCGATGCGATAGGCTGCCGTGAACGGAGATTGCCATGTTCAAATTTCTCACGCCGAAGTCGATCAAGCCGCCCTTCGCCCGCTACAGCCATGGTGTCGAACTGCCGCCCGGCAAGCGGCTGGTGCTGTGTTCGGGCCAGGTCGCAATCACCCCGGACGACCAGATCCCCGAGGAGGCCGGCGCACAGGCCGAGCTCTGTTTCCGGAACATATCGGCGATTCTCGGCGAGGCCGGGCTCGGCCTGTCCGACATCGTCCGCATCAACACCTACGTCACCGACCGCGCCTTCCTGCGGCCCTATATGGAGGTTCGCGACCGGCTGTTCGCCAGCCCGGCGCCGGCCTCGACGCTGATGATCGTGTCCGGTTTTGCCCGGCCGGAATTCAAGGTCGAGATCGAGGTGATTGCGGCGGGATGATCGACAGCCGATCGTTCCCGCGTTAGGTCTGGGCTTGTCGGTTCAAGAGGCATGACATGACCACTGCAAAAAAACGCGTATGGTGGGGTGACTACCGGACCACCGAATACGCGACCGTCGATCCTGAGACGACCATTGCCGTTCTGCCGCTGGCAGCGATCGAACAACACGGGCCGCATCTGCCGGTTTCGACCGACACCTCGATCATGAACGGCATGCTGGAAACGGTGATCGCGCGCCTGCCCGGCGATCTCGACATCCGCATCCTGCCGGTCCAGGCGGTAGGCAAGTCGAACGAGCATTTGCATGCGCCGGGCACCCTCACCCTGCCGGCGACGACCTTGGTCGAGGCGTGGACCGAACTTGGCCTGTCGGTCGCGCGTTCCGGCGTCCGAAAACTGATTGTCGTGAACTCGCATGGCGGCAATGAGGAGATCATGGGCATCGTCACCCGCGAATTGCGCGTGCGGGCAAAGATGCTGGCGGTAAAGACCAGCTGGCAGCGTTTTGGCCGGCCGGCCGGCATGTACACCGAGCTCGAGGACCGCCACGGCATTCATGGCGGCGACGTCGAGACCTCGCTGATGCTGCACTTCCGGCCCGACCTCGTCGACATGGGGAAGGCCGACAATTTCGTGTCCAAGGTCGCCCGCGCCGAAAAGGAATTTGCGCTGCTGCGCCACACTGGAACACACGCCTTCGCCTGGATCGCCAGCGACCTCAACCCGAATGGCGTGGTCGGCGACGCCAGCATTGCAACCGCCGAAAAAGGCCGGCTCACCGCCGAGCATCAGGCCGACGGTTTCATCGGCCTGCTGAGGGACGTGGGCAAGGCAAAGCTGGCGGATTGGTTGGCGTAGGTGTTTGATCCCACCAGCTCAGGCCTCGCTCACGAGGGGCGATTCCATTCGCGCGCGAGGATCCTCACTTCACCTCTTGAAGCGGCGACACCGTGTAGATTTCGTCCAGTATCTTCACCATCAAGGTGTTGGCGGTCGCCTGGCCGTCGAGCGCGAGAGTCAGGTTGGTCCATATGACCAGGGTGACATCATTGGCCGGATCGTAGCCCATGAAGGACTGGTAACCGGGCATCTCGCCTTCGTGATAGTAGATTTCGTTAGGCCCGAAGGTCAGCGTTAGGATGCCATAGCCGTATTTTTGCATGGCGGGTTCGCCCGGCTCCGGCGCCTCAGGGCTTGCAAGCCACTGCCGCTGGAAGTCGGCATTGAAGAGCTTGCCCCCGACCAGCGCGCGCATCCAGGTCGCGAGGTCATCCGCGGTGGAGATGACTCCGCCAGCCGCAAAGTAGGCGGACGGGTTCTGCCATGTGTCGTCGTTGGGCTTGAGCGTTCCCGCCCTGGCCGCAGCCTGGAGGTCGTCCGGATAGGGCGCATCAGCCAGGGCGTACGAAGTACTGCCGTAGAGATAGCCGTTTGAGTATGGCTCGGGGATGGCGTTCGACGTGCTCGGCGGCAAAGCGGTGTTCTTCATGCCGAGCGGCCCGAACAGGCGGTCCCGGAAGATGGTCGAGAGCGGCTTGCCGTCGATCTTCTCGGCAACAAGGCCGAGCAGATAGTAGTTGGTGTTGTTGTACTCGAATTCGGCACCCGGCGCGAAGTCCGGCGGCCGTTTGAACGCCATGCCGAGTACTTCATCAGCGGTCCATACCCTGTAAGGATACTTGTCCAGGCTTTCGGCAAGTTCCGGCGCATTGGTGAAGTTAGGGAGGCCGCTCCGCATTGTTATGAGCTGCCGAATGGTTATCTCGTCGCCGTTGGGAACGCGCTGGACGTATTTCGAGATCAGATCGGCGAAGCTCAGTTTCCCTTCCTGCACCAGTTGCACGATGACAGCGGCGGTCATCGTCTTGGTGTTCGAGGCCGCACGGAAGTGGGTATCGGCGCGCGGCGGGTTCGTGGCACCCAGTTCAGTCGTACCGTAGCCGAAGACGAGGTTGCCCCGCGGAGTCTTGAGCAAAACCATGGCACCGGGCAGCATAAGTTCCTTGGCCAAACCCTCGACAGTGGCTTGGAGCGCTGCCAGGTCGATCGACTTGAGAGCCGGCATGGACGCGGCCATGGCGCTGCCTGTCGCGCAGACCACGCCAACAACCATGGCCAAAATTCTCCCGATCATCATTCGCCCCTTGGCCGTGTGCTAGAACTCCTGCGCACTTTTCCTGGAATTTGTTTTTAGGCTCAGATTTTCAATTCGAACGGCGTGCCTTCGAAAGCATCCGCGCCGCGCCCGATCGCCTGGATCGCTTCGATCATCCGGCCTCTGCGATCGAGCAGTGCGTCGGCAATTGCGATCAGCCGAGGATTGGGTGTCGCCGTGGGCGACAGCGCGCGCAGCGTCTCGGCCAACTCGGCCTCGTCGCGCTTCGGCGCCAGCGCTGCCGCGATGATGTAGGCCGAGGCGGTCGAGCGGCTGATGCCGGCATAGCAATGCACCACCAGCGGCCGCGACCGATTCCATTGCCGTGCGAAATCGAGCAGGTTCAGAACATGCTCCTCGCCCGGCATCGTCATGCCCTCTTGCGCCACCGCAATGTCATGCATGACCAGATGCAGATGGTTTTCCCTGGTGATCGAGGCCGGTCGCATCACCTCCGTTCCGGCGGCAAGCAGCGAAAGCAGACGGCCGGCCCCGGTCTTCGTTACCGTTTCCTCGACTTTGGACAGCGAGCAGACATGGATCATTGGGTCGTTTCTCCTTTGGCATTATCGTCGCGCCGCGAGGCCCAGCCGGCAAGTGCCGATTCGAGCCGCCGCCATTCTTCATCGGCTCCCGGCAGGCCGGCGCGCAGCACATTCGGACGATCGGCGAAATGCCGAAGCAGGATGCCGCGCTGGCCGAGCACCGAAAACAGGCCGGCGGCGTTCGCCAGCCTGAGATAGCGGAACAGCGTGGTGCCACCGGCGACAGGCACGCCGAAGCGGCCGAACAGCGTATCGAGCCGTGCGGCATCCTCGGCCAGACGGCGCCGCATCCCGGCCTGCCAGCCGGTATCGGCAAGCGCCCTTATGCCATATTCGAGCGCCGGCCCGGCAACCGCCCATGGCCCGAATTGCGCCTCCAGCCGCTCGACCGTCAGCGCATCGGCCAGTGCAAAGCCAAGCCGCAGGCCGGCCAGGCCGAAGAACTTGCCGAACGAACGCAGCACGACGATGCCGCCCTGGTCGACGTCGCCGGCCAGGCTTTCGCTGCGCGGGCCGACATCCATGAAAGCCTCGTCGACCACCAGCAGCCCACCTCTGGCTCGTAATGTCCCGGCAAGTCGAAGCAATCTTTCGCGCTCGACGACACGCCCGTCCGGGTTGTTGGGATTGACGACGACGGCAAGGTCGGCCGCCGCCAGGGCTTCGAAATCATCGACTTCAGCCGCCGCATGGCCGGCGATCGCCGCTGCCCGCCGATGCTCGGCATAAGTCGGCCCGAGCACCAGCGCCGTGCCCGGGCTGACCAGGGAAGCGACGCGCGGCAACAAGATCTGCGTGCCGGGCGCCGCTGCGACATTCGCCGCCGACGGGGCGCCATAGGCGCTTGCCGCGCGTTCAGCCAAGTCGCGGCCGCGCGCTGTTTCCGGCAATCGCGACAGGGCGGTGGCGGGCAAATCGAAAAGCGGGTAGGAGTGCGGATTAATCCCGGTCGAGAGGTCGACGAAAGGCAGCGGCGCGTGAGGGAAAAGCGCCCTCGCCCGGCCAAGGCTTCCGCCGTGGTCCACTGCCGCCGTCACTCCATCAAGAGCCTTCATGCCGATCCTGATCACTTTCCTGTCGCTGGCCATCGAACTTGTACTCGGCTACCCGGCCCGGCTCTTCGATGCCATTGGCCATCCCGTCACCTGGTTCGGCAGGCTGATATCCTTTCTCGACCGCAGGCTCAACCGCGCCACTGATTCCGACGCCCACCGTCGCGGCTGGGGCGTCGTCACGCTGCTGGTGATCGTGCTGGTGCCGGCCGCCCTCGCCCTCTGGCTCGAAACCTTGCTTTGGAGCATTCCCCTCGGCTTGTTGGTTACCGCAATCCTGGCGACGTCGCTGCTGTCGCAGAAGAGCCTGGCCGAGCATGTCGAAGCCGTCGCCGACGCCCTCGACAGCGGCGGACTGGACATGGGCCGCATTGCCGTCTCGCGGATCGTCGGTCGCGACCCGGAAAAGCTCGACAGGGCCGCTGTCTGCCGCGCCGCGATCGAAAGCCTGGCCGAGAATTTCTCCGACGGCGTCGTCGCTCCGGCCTTCTGGTTCGGTATCGGCGGGCTCGCCGGCGGCGTCGCCTACAAGGCCGCCAACACCGCCGATTCGATGATCGGCCATCGCACCCCGCGCCACGAAGCCTTCGGCTGGGCGGCTGCGCGCTTCGACGATTGGATCAATCTGCCGGCGTCGCGGCTGACGGCGCTGCTGATCGTACTCGCCGCTTTTCTGGTCAAGGGCGCCGACGCCAACGGCGCCTGGCACGCCGTGCGGCGCGATGCGAAAAAACACCGCTCGCCCAATGCCGGCTGGCCGGAAGCAGCGATGGCCGGCGCGCTCGGCCTGGCGCTCGCCGGCCCCCGTTCCTATGACGGCGTCATGGTCGAAGACGCATTGATGGGCGAAGGCGGCCGGCGCGATGATGTCGAGAGCACCGACATCCGACGGGCGCTGAAACTCTACCGGACTGCCGATTTTCTGCTGATCGCGCTGTTCGGCGTGGTCGCGGTGGTTGTTATCTTGGCGTGATCTGCGCTCGAGATCGAGCGGAAACAAAAAACCCGCCAAGCGACGGGTCGTTGGAGCCAATTAGCACCATACCGAAATTAGTAGCATAGCTGCCGGCACAAAGCAAGAACAAAATAGGGCGCCTTCAGCCTTGAAGGTTCGCAGCTTAGTTCCAGCTTGGGTTCCTCGCCCCACGAAAGTGGGGAGAGGTGGCTCGGCGAAGCCGAGACGGAGAGGGGAACCGCGCTCTACGAAAGCCCCCTCTCCGGGCGCGGCGCGGCCACCTCTCCCCCGCTTCGCGGCGGGCGAGGAACCCAAATCTTGAGAGGTCGAGACACCGCGCCTCTGCCTCCCCAGCAACACCCCTCAGAACTCGATCCCCTGCTGCGCCTTCACGCCGGCGGAGAAGTGGTGCTTGGTCACGCCCATCTCGGTGACCAGATCGGCCGCCTCGACCAATACCGGTTTGGCGTTGCGGCCGGTGACGACGACATGCAGGCCTTCGCGACGCGCCTTCAACGCCGCGACCACCTTTTCGAGATCGAGGTAGTCGTAGCGCAGCGCGATGTTCAGCTCGTCGAGCACCACGAGGCTGATCGACGGCTCGGCCATCAGCTCGAGCGCCTTCGCCCAGGCGGCCTCGGCCGCCGCGATATCGCGTTTCAGGTCCTGCGTTTCCCAGGTAAAGCCCTCGCCCATGGCGTGCCAGACGACGCGATCGCCAAAACTAGCAAACGCGTCCTTCTCGCCGGTGTGCCACTTGCCCTTGATGAACTGGACGACGCCGACGCGCTTGCCATAGCCGAGCATCCTGAGCGCCAGCCCGAAGGCGGCCGTGGTCTTGCCCTTGCCCGGTCCGGTGTTGACGATCAGCAGCCCCTTCTCGACCGTCTTGGCCGCGACCTCGGCGTCCTGCACCGCCTTGCGCTTGGCCATCTTGGCGCGGTGGCGTTCCTCGTCCTTGGGATCGACAGTATCAGCCATGTCATTTCACCTTGAGCGGCAGCCCCGCCACCATCAAAAGCACGGTGCTGGCAACAGCCGCGACATCCTGATTCAACCGACCGGCGGCGTCGCGAAACCGTCTTGCCAGCGCATTGTCCGGCACGATGCCCTGGCCGACCTCGTTGGACACCACGAACCACGGCCCACGCGGCCGCGACAGCACATCGGCCAGCCTCCGGCATTCGGCCTCGACATCATGGTCGGCCAGCATGTGATTGGTCAGCCACAGCGTCAGGCAATCGATCAGCGCCGGCTGGCCATCAGGCAGCGCCTCGATCACGCCGGCAAGGTCGAACGGCGCATCGATGGTCGTCCAGCCGGCGCCGCGGCGCGAGCGGTGCAGCGCGACGCGCTGGCGCATCTCCTCGTCATAGGCTTGCGCCGTGGCGATATAGCTCCAAGGCGGCGGGCCGACCGTCACCAGGCTCTCGGCATGCGCGCTCTTGCCGGAGCGCGCGCCGCCGATGACCAGGGTCAGTGCCCCGGCAGCGCGGTCAGGCAAAGCTGTCGCGCAGGCTGGTCGCCGTGCCCGTGAAGCGTCCGCGCACCACGCCGACGACCGCGCCGAGCACCAGCCAGAACACCAGATTGGTCAGCGTCACCGCCACCACGAACTGGTGGTGCAGGCCTTCCGGGATCGCCGTCTCGAAGCTATTGGGCTGCGGCGCGCCGACAATATGCGGCGCAACGATCAACGCCACGGCAAGAGCCACCAGCGGCAGCGATCTGCGGAAGACGATAAGGCCGAGACCGGCCGCTGTCGCCACCACTGTTGCCCACCACCATATCTGGCGTTGGACAAGGTCGGCCGCCGGCATCGCCGGCAGTTCCGGCGGCAGGCCGAGGCCCGGCGCCAGCGTGAACACGGCAAAGCCGGCAAGCCCCCAGAACACGCCCTGGCGCCAGTTGCCGATGCCGCCGGCGAATTCCGAAACCGCGACCAGGACCAGCGCGAAGCCGATGCCGGTGACGATATTGGCAACGACGCTGAAGGCGAAGCGTTCGAAAGCGTCGGCCGGCGCCCAGCCTTCGCCTTCCGCCGGAGCCATTGCTTCAGCCGGTGCCGGCGCGGCGCTGCTCATAGCCGTCGTGCCCGCGGCGTTTTCGGCCGGTGCCGCAGGTGCCGCGGCATGGTCATGGCCGCCGCCGGCCTGTTCGTAGATTTCCGCCTTCAGGATGAGCGGCACCGTGGCATAGGCTTGCATGCAGGCGAGAGCCACGCCGGCCACAAGCCCTGCGATCGCCGCGATGAACACGACGTTGCGAAACAGTGTCATGATGTCAGCCCCTTGTCAGTGGCAGGGAAAGCCCATCGAATGGCGATAGTCGTGCGCGGCATTGTGGACCGCATCGATATGCGAGAAGCCGACAAAGCCCATGACGAAAATGCCGAGGAATGCAGCAAGCGCCAGCTGCATGAGACGCGACTGCGAGGAGGCGGAAGCGCCGAGCGAAACGGAAGCGGTATTCATGTCTTGTCCTTTCGCCCTCCACCCGAGGGCATAGAAGTCAGTTTCCTGTCGCCGGCAGGTCTCCTGGCTCGCGGATCAGCGCCCTTCCCCACCTTCCCGAAGGCGAACCTTCAGTGGCATATGGAGAGGACTACCGCACACAGTTGCGGGGGCAGCCACGGCATTGGGCAAACAACTTGCCCTCACCGCATTCCCTCTTGGTTCCAAACGGAACCGACGACATCAGCGACTATAGGCAGAATCGCCGCGCCCGGCAAACCAAATTCCGCCGGATCGTGTGGCGAATGCGCCGCCTCGCCAAGCCGGTCGGCCGGCGCCGCGATTGACAATTTTCGCAGCCGGGTGTCGGCTGGCGGATGGGGAGGAAGCCGGCATGCAACCCAGCCCGAATGAGCGCGGTCCCTACAAGGGCCTGACGCGGGCCGAGCCGACGCTGCCGTCATCAGCCTATTGGGACATCGCGGCCTATCAGCGCGATCTCGAGGCCATCTGGTATCGCAACTGGCTGCTCGTCCGCCGCGAGGCGAAGCGCTCGCCGATCCGGCCGCGGATATCGACAACATCGTCGCCTTCGGTACCCAGGTGCTGGAGGAGGATGCTGATATCTGCGAGGTCAACCAGATGGGCCTGCGCTCGATGCGCCACAAGGCCGGCGTACTGATGCCCGAGGAATACGACTTGCACCGCTTCCACAACTGGGTGCGCGAGCGCCATGCGGCGCTCGCACATCAAAGCGATTTGGGCAGATAGCGCCAGGTGACGAAGCCGCAGGCCGCCGCCAGCAGGCCGAGTGTCGCGAAAACCGCGCCCAGGCCGAAGAACGCCAGCACGCCGGCCAAAGGCTTTCCGGCTCTGGCCTAAAGCAGCTCTGATGCCGACCGGCGCCAACACGACGCAAGGCCCTGCTTCTTTTGACGGTGGCAACCGTGATAGTCGTCTTGCCGGGGCTGAACCAAGACAGCGAGACCATGAGCATCGACACGCCGAGCGCAGCCGTTCAGGATCAACCGAAGTCGAAGCGCATCGCCGCTATCGACATTGCACGCGGCATCGCTTTGCTTGCCATGGCGAGCTATCATTTCACCTGGGACCTCGAATTCTTCGGCTACACCGATCCCGGCCTCACCGCCTTCGGCTGGTGGAAAATCTACGCGCGCTGCATCGCCTCGAGCTTCCTGTTCCTGGTCGGCATCAGCCTCTATCTCGCCCATGGCAAGAAAATCCGCTGGACCGGCTTCTGGAAGCGCTTCGCCATGGTTGCCGGGGCAGCGCTCGCAATATCGCTGGTCACCCGCATCGCCACGCCCGACGGCTTCATCTTCTTCGGCATATTGCACGAGATCGCGCTCGCCAGCCTGCTCGGCCTGGCGTTCCTGCGCCTCCCGGCGCTACTGACGCTTGCCGTGGCGGCCCTCGCTATTGCCGCGCCTTTCTACCTGCGATCTGAGCTTTTCGATCATCCGGCTTTGTGGTGGGTCGGCCTGTCGGCGACCAACCCGCGCTCCAACGACTACGTTCCACTGCTGCCCTGGTTCGGCGCCGTACTTGCCGGCATCGCGGTTACCAAGCTCGCCGCCACCTCCGGCGCGCTGACGCGGCTGTCGGCCTTGGCGCCTGGCCGCTGGGCAAATCCGCTGGTCTTCATCGGCCGGCACAGCCTTGCCTTCTATTTGATCCATCAGCCGGTGCTGATCGGCTCGGTCTGGCTGTTTTCGCAATTCATGCCGGCGCAGGCCGAAACCAGGGAGGTGCGTTTTCTGAAATCCTGCCAGATATCCTGCGAGCAGGCACGCGACACCGAGTTCTGCTCCAGCTATTGTGCCTGCATGCTGGACACTCTCCAGGGCGAAGCCTCGCTTGACCGGCTCTACAGCAACGACCAGTCCCCGGAGTGGAAGGCGCATATTGGCGAGCTCGCCGGCACCTGCACCGCCCAAACCGAGGCGGCGGAACCGGGAACGCGCTAATCGAGGGAGGACAATAATGAGCGACAGTCACCCGAAACCCGTGCAGCAAAATCCTGGGCAGCCGAAGCTGGGGCACATCCCATGGCCGCCGCTGATCTATATCGCTGCCATCATCGTCAGCGTCGCGCTAGGGCTGTTCTACCCGCTGCCGTGGATCGGCGATCTTCTCGGCGACATCCTGTTCGCCGCCGGCCTTGTGGGGTTGGTGGCGGTTGCCGCGCTCTGGTTCACGGCAATCCGCACCATGATCCGCGCCAAGACGACGCTCAACCCGAACGGTGTGCCTGACCATCTGGTGACTACCGGAGCCTTCGCCGTCAGCCGCAACCCGATCTACCTCGCCAACACGCTGCTGCTGGTCAGCCTCGCCTTTGTCACTGGGATCGCCTGGTTCCTGCCGCTGGCGGTCATCGCGGCGTTCCTGACGCAGAAGCTGACGATCGAGAGCGAGGAGAAGGTGCTGACGGCCAAATTCGGCAAGAAATACCGGGACTACGCCAAAAGGGTACGGCGCTGGATCTGAGCCGGCGCTGACGCCGCGCTCATGTGGTGACGCCGAGCTCCACCAGCCGCTCGACGCAGGATTCCTCGGCCTGGTCGAGCTCGGCCAAGGTCTCTTCGAGGTCGCGGCGTTTCTGGCGCAAATCCTCGCGCTTTTCCTCGATGCGCTTGATCATCAGCTTGAGCTGGCCGACCTCGCCGGGCGGCTCCCTGTACATCTGGATGATTTCGCGGATCTCGTTGATCGAGAAGCCGAGCCTCTTGCCGCGCATGATCTGGCGGATGAGATGCCGGTCCGACGGACGGAACAGCCTAGTGCGGCCGCGTCTTACTGGCTGCACCAGCCCTTCGTCCTCATAGAAGCGCAACGTCCGCGTCGACACGTCGAATTCGCGGGTCAGCTCCGTGATCGAATAATATTCCCGCATCGTCACTCCAATGCCCCGGCCACGCCGCGAGTTCCAACTGGCCGTCGCCGAGGCGCGTACCAGAATCGGCGGGCAAGGCACCTTTCAAAGCCTCGCATGGCATTTACGTAAAAGTCAATTGAGGTGACGTTCAGCGCACGCCGAACCACCATGTGGCGAGCCCGAGAAAGGCAAAGAAACCGACGACATCGGTGACCGTGGTGACGAAAACCGCCGAAGCCACAGCCGGATCGATCTTGAAGCGGTCGAGCAGCAGCGGGATAAGGATGCCCGCCAGAGCCGCCACGAACATATTGATGATCATCGCAGCCGCAATGATGCCGCCGAGATTGCGATCGTGGAACCAGGCAGCAGCGACGAGGCCGATCAGGATGGCAAAGATGATGCCGTTGATGAAGCCCACGCCGATTTCGCGGCGGATGATGCGGCCGGCATTGTAGATGTCGAGGTCCCTGGTCGCCAGCGCCCGCACCGTGACCGTCATGGTCTGCGAGCCGGCATTGCCGCCCATGCCGGCGACGATCGGCATCAGCACCGCCAGCGCCACGATATGCTCGATGGTGCGGTCGAACAGGCCGATCACCGAGGCCGCCAGGAAAGCCGTCAAAAGATTGACCAGCAGCCAGGGCACGCGCGAGCGCGAGGTCGAAAAGATGCTGTCCGAGAGTTCTTCGTCGCCGACGCCGCCCATGCGCAGCAGATCTTCCTCGGCCTCCTGCTGGATGACGTCGACGACGTCGTCGATGGTCAGCACGCCGACCAGCCGCTCGTTCTCGTCGACGACGGCGGCGGACAGAAGATCGTATTGTTCGAATTCGCGTGCCGCCTCCTCCTGGTCCATGGTGGCCGGGATGGCATGCCTGGTCTCATGCATGACCTCTTCGACCTTGACCGAGCGCTTGGTACGCAGGATCTGGTCGAGGTCGATGGCGCCGAGCAGCTTGAAGCTCGGATCGATGACGAAGATCTGGCTGAAACGGTCGGGAAGATTGTTGTCCTCGCGCATATAGTCGATGGTCTGGCCGATCGTCCAGAAGGGCGGCACCGCGACGAACTCCGTCTGCATGCGGCGGCCGGCGGTCTCTTCGGGATAGTCAAGCGAACGCCGCAGCCTGATCCGCTCGGTGAACGGCAGCTGCGACAGGATCTCGTCCTGGTCCTCCTGGTCGAGGTCTTCGAGAATGTAGACCGCGTCGTCGGAATCGAGATCCTGCACCGCCTGGGCGATCTGCGCATTGGGCAGACTGTCGACGATGTCGCGGCGGATCGCCTCGTCAACCTCGGTCAGCGCGGAAAAATCGAAATCCTTGCCCAGCAATTCGACCAGCGCGCGTCGCTGTTCCGGGTGCAGCGCCTCGAGCAGGTGGCCGAGTTCCGACTGGTGCAGATCGTCGACTTCGCGCTTCAACGTCAGCGTATCGCGATCGGCGATCGCGGCACCGATCTGGGCGAGGAACGACGACAGGATGACGCCGTCCTCGTCATAGATGTCGGCGCGGCGCTCCTCGGCCGCCCTGGCGCCGGTCATCTGTTCGTCCTGGCCTTCCACCAGCGCCTCCCGCCATCGGATTTCCGGATAAGGTGCCTGTCAGGTCTAGACCATGATCCTGACAATCGGAATCGATTTTGCGAAAGGACCATGCACAACGACAAATTGCTACAGCGCCGTTCGCGCGTCCAAACGACGCGGCGCATACCGGATGGTAGGAGGAGAGGACGTTCTACAAACCTGCGACGCTGCAAACCTTCGCGGCGGCAGGTAAAGGGCAGCGTATCTCCCCGCCCCGGTCAACCAGATGGGCAGATCGACACTGATTCAAAAACGGCGAGGCCGACGGTGCGACGGCCTCGCTGGATATTGGACTTAACGGCTTCCCGATCAGGCGGCGTGGCGCTTGGCCTCAGCCGCATAGCGGTCCAGGAGACCGCTCCAGCCACCCTCGGACTCGAAGGCCTCGCGCATCGCCTCTGCGGTTTCGCCCATGTTCTCCAGAAGCCTGTGCTCGAGTTCCACACGCGTCGCGTTCTCGCCGAGCGCGACAAAGCGGATCTCGACTTCGGTCAGCAATGCCGGATCGTAGCGCCAGCCGGCTCCAATGCGCCAGGCGAGCGTCAGCCTTGACGGCGGATCCCAGGCGAGAACCTCGCCCCAATCGCATTGTGACCCATCCTCGCCGATCTCGTACCAGCGGCCGCCGGCTTTCGGTTCGATCACCGCGGTCGTCAGGGCGGATTTGCCGATCGAGTGCGAAGCCGGCCACCAGCGCCCGAATCCTGTGGTGAACACATCGAATGCCCTGTCGAGCGGCACCTCCACCGTCACCGACTTCCTGACCGGCGCGGGCTTGATCATGGTCGTCATTTCCTCTTCTCCTTGCTGTTGTCGACTTCCCGTTTGAAGGCGTCGAGCGCATCGCCCCACATGCGGTCGAGCCAGGCGCGCATCTCGCCGAGCCCATGCGGGTCGAGATGATAGATGTTGCTGGCACCTTTCGGCTCTGCGCGGACCAGCCGGGCTTGCTTCAAAACCTTGAGGTGCTGCGATACCGCCGGCTGCGAAACCGGAAGCACTCGCGTCAGATCGATGACCGCGCGTGGCCGATCGGCGATGAGCTCGAACACCTTGCGGCGCGTCGGATCGGCCAAGGCCACCATTCCTGCATAATCATAAATCATGACTTATGATAAGCTAAAACTTATGATATGTCAACTGAGGGAGCGGTGGACCGGTGTTTAAACACCCGGCCGGTTCGAGGCTCTGGGGCAATTCCTTGACGCGGGGGCATGGACAGCAATGCGGATGCAAGATTGCTCAGGGAATCAATCCACCGCATGCGGCCAGCCGGCAAATGTCGACCACCGGGGAAAAGTAAACCTGGCGGCAAGGTTTTTACCTTATCGGTGTATGTGTCTCTCCGGCGAAACGTTAAGAACGGGTAAATTGGTTTGGCCCTAACCACGGAAGCCTCTCGCTACAGGCCCTCCGCCCTATGGCAATTGCGCCTCTCCTTGTTCATGGCGACATACGTTTTAAGCGCAGCTGCACTATATCCAGAAGTATTCTATACGTCAGCCTTAATCTATTCTCACAAGTTTCTTGTTGGCATTCCGGTGTTGTTTATCGGTGGCGTCTGCTGTGCCGCGCTAATCCATGGCCGGCGGCAACCGGTTCGCTACGCACTGGATTTGGTTCAAGGGCGCTGGCGCGGTTGTCTGCTGGTGCTGCTGTTCTTCTTTGCCAGCTTGACCGCGTTCTCTACCTACAAGATCGCCATCCCGTCCGTCGTCCCATACTATGCCGACAACTGGTTGGCCGACGCTGATGAATGGCTGCACGAGATGCCGCCATGGGAGATCGTCCATAAGCTCGACAGCAACAATTGGTCGTTCGTCGTCTTCAACAGCTATGAAGTCATTTGGTTTTACCAGTGGTTCGGCACTATCCTTTTCGTGTCGCTCTGGTCGGACGAGATCGCCCCCATCCGCTATCTCTGCGCAGCAGCGCTGACGTTGTCCGTCCTCGGAACGGTCTTGGCCCTGGCGCTGGCATCGGTCGGACCGGTTTACTACCACCACTTTGTCGGCGTGGATCGCTTCCACGGATTGAATGCGGCCCTGGACAGGCTGGACCATAGTTACATGGTGCGGGAACCCGCGGCATATCTCCTGATGGCTTACCAAAGCGGCCGGCCAAGTCTTGGCGGCGGCATCTCGGCCATGCCAAGCATGCATGTCGCCTTTGCCACATTGAATGCCTATTTGCTGTCATCGATCAATCGCTGGCTTGGCGTTCCGGGTTGGACCTTTGCAGCCCTGATCCTGTACGGATCGGTGTTCACTGGCTGGCACTATGCCGTGGACGGCTACGCATCGATCGTTGTTGTATCGGTGATCTGGTGGGCGACCGGACGCCTGGTGCGCGAATAGTTATGTGCGCTTGTCGATAGAGGCCATGCCCGCCGATGGCCACTTCGCATAAGCCAAACTCGCGACCGCAATCAGGCAAAAGCACGTGCCCCGACAAGGACGCCCCCTGCCGTGCTCGAATTCAACGGGCAAGAGATTCCGCTTTCGAATTTAATGGTGCGGTCGAGATGCAGCGTCGCAACGCCTCCCGCGTTGATTTTAAAGCATTTTTCCACGATTCCGTGGCGATTTGTATTGAGGGTGGTTCGGCAGCGGCACAGCATGTAGTTCCAGCCAGCCACCATCGGCAGGCAATTGGCCGCCTTGGCATCGCATCCTCCTCCTGAGGAACACCTAGTCTAATACGGTCAACCGTTAGGCGCCGCGCCGCGCCGCTCGAGCGCGGTCTTGCGGATGGTTTCTGCGATCTCCGGGCTGCTGCTGCACAGCATCTGGAAATCCGCCGAGTGTAGCGACAGGAGTGAGACCACCGTTGTGGCGCTGACGGTCGCCGAGCGCGGTTCGCCGGTGATCAGCGCCATCTCGCCGAAGAAGGCGCCAGGGCCCAGATCCACCGGGTTCGGCGTCGCGACGCTGACGCGCCCCTCCACGACGAAGAACATCTGATCACCGGTCTCGCCATTGCGGCAGATCACAGCGCCCGCCGGCACGATGCGAGGTCGTAATGCGCGCACGATCTCGACTAGTGTGGCCGGGCCGAGCTTCTGAAACAACGGCACGGCGGCGACCAATTGCCAATTGCGGACGAAATCCTCGCGACGGACTTCTTGATAAAAGCCGGTGGCAAGAATGCCAGCCCAGAGCGCGAAGATGCCGATGCCACTCATCATGACCGCCCCGGCAAGGACGCGGCCGGCGAAGCTTTCCGGAATAGCGTCGCCATAGCCGGTGGTGGACAGCGTGACCACCGCCCACCACATTGCCTGGGGGATGCTGCCGAACTGTTGCGGTTGGACGTCGCGCTCGATGACATAGGCTGCGAGCGCAAAACCGAAAAGAACGATGCCGAAGACCGTGGCGACGCCGATCAGGTTGCGCGCTTCGTTGGTCAGGATTCTGCCCAGCAGCGGGAAGAAAGTTGAGTCGCGCAGCGGTTTCAGCAGCCAGACAGCACAGTAGAGGCTCCGGTCGGGCGTGCCGACGAGCAGAAATGCGGCGAGTGGAACCAAAACCGCGAGCACATCAATGGCGATTGCCGGCGTCCTGTCCCGAACGTCTCCCGCCCGGCGCTTGAGCAGTTTCTCGGCCAATTCCAGGAGATAGACGCCCCAAATGACCGCGAGCACGGCAGCCAAAGCCAGTCTGCTTCGTCCGGACAGGTCCGGTGTCGTGAGCGTAGCCACCGCCACAAGCCCAGTCGCAGCCAGCACCGCGTTGAGCGGCGCGTAAATTCTTAAGAAAGGCAGTACCGACATTCTATGCCCACGAGCGGATACTACCCGCCAGAATAGGATGCCTTCAAGGCAAGCGCAAAGGTGCTTATTTTCGCTGCGATCGTCGCTGGACCATAGGCCATGAACCATCCGATCAGGGTCGAGATCGAGCTGCCCCTCGAACCACACCCAGCGCCGGCTCCTCCGGCGCGACGATGAAGCGGAACTGATGCCGGTCACCGCGTCCGCGCTCGACGGAGGCCTTGCCGTCGGCCTCGTCGTCGAAAGCCGAGTACACCCTTCCCTTCTCGCCGTCCCTGGTCACGCCGTCGCGCTGGAGATAGCGCAGATGCGCATCGACAGCCTTGCTGGTCGTCACAAACTTTTGGCCGCGCCCGGTGGTCCCCTTCCCTCGTCCCGGCAGCTTGACGACGCGCGCCTTCACCACGACGCGGCGGGAACGAAAGCGGACGCCATTGGGATCCTGGCGCCACCCGCCGCCGTCCTTTGGCAACGCTGAGACCACCTTGCCGCCGCGGCCGCGGGCATTGAAGCGGCCATTCCCATTCCCGGCTCCGCTGCTTGCGCCGATGCGATAGGGATTACCGCCCTGCTTGCGGACGGCGATCTCGACCTGGCGCACGAAAGGCAGCGTCCGCAGATTGACCGGCGCGCGCCCATTCCGCGTCCGGCCGATGCGAACTTGGAATCTGTGGCTGTCACCATCTGCCATGACGACAGCATCGGGAGTCGGATTTCGCGCTTCAAGACGGCCGGAGCGCTGAGCATGCTATGGACTGCAATGACTTGCTGTGGCGTAGGATGGCGGATCGCACATCGCTGCGGCACCTAAACTTTCCTGTTCAGATCAGTGGGATAACGGACCAACCAGCACCCTTCGCACCTCGCGCCGTGCCGCTCGGTGTCCGCACGCGCCGGAAAAAACAATGTGCAGACAGACGCTTACGAGCGAAGCGAGGGCGAGCGCCAGCTCGCTTTATCTTGCCGTCCCTCCCGTCCCGCCCCCTCCTGAAACAACCCTCCCACCGCAATTCCCGCAACGCAACAAGCCGAAATGCATTCGACCAGGAATGCCACTGTCAACGTGACGCTGTAGAAGGGCGCTGGACAAACAGGCTATCTGCGGCGGGTCTCGCAGCCGGACACACAAGCTATCCGGCCGAGGCTCGACCGCAGTTAAGTCAACTACGGCAACGTTCGTTGGCGACCGACTGTTGGGCGAATGAATCGCCGCGAACACTGCCTCTGCCGCAACATTCGCGTCAACGGTCGCTACGCATTGCAACGTCATTCCGGATATCGCCCGTGCGCGAAAACCGGCGAATGGAGGGCGCTCGCCTCGCCCGCTCCCTGCCGAGAGCGCGTCGGAATGGAAACCGCACCATTGATCAGCGATGCGCGCAGCTTCCCGGAAACCATGGATCAGCGGATAAGATCGTGCTGCTGGAGCGCGCCCGCCATTCACCATGCGTGGGAGGTTCCGCGCAAATAGCCGACGCCGAATGGGTGAGCCAAGCATGCAGACATCATTGTCATGGTGCTGCGGACGACAGTGCATGCACCCCTATCCTAACGCACAGGCAGTCTGCCGCCGTGCTCGCTTCAAGGGCAAGGCTTCGTCGGCCGACCTGCTTGCCGCAAATTGCGTCGCGATGAGCGTCCGCAGCCATTGGCAAGCGTCCCGCCGCCCTTGACCTTCGCTACGCACGCCAGCCGCCTGACGGGAGATCGGGTCGGAGTGTTTAACCAGCGCCCGAGTTGACGCGAAAGGCTCGCTGAGGCGCAATAGGAGCATCCGATCAGCCTCGCTCGTCGCGCTCCGAGAGCCGGCTCCAGTGCAGGCCCTAAGCACTTTTCTCGGCATCGGATTGGAACAGAGTTGCGCGGATCGGGTTGCACGAAGGATGAATCGTCGATGCATACGGAGAGAGGGCGACAGCCTTCTCGCCGGTGCGATCCCACGCCGCACCGATCTCCATGTCTTTGTAGAGAACGCGGTGGTCTGGCATATTTTGGCATTCGATTTGTCGGCGGGCAGGATGGCAAGCTTCCCGTCGAGCGCCAGGGTTGAGATGTTGCCGAAGAAGCCGTCGTCGTTGCAGGTGAAGGTTCCGATCTGGGCCATTCCGTTGCACCTTTCATAAGCGTTGACGAAGTTTACTGCGAGCCGTCACGGCTCGCCGGAGAGCGTTGTGAACAACCCCAATGGCAGTTAAGTCGCCGGTGAGGAAGGCGCGCAAGGCACCTGCCAAAGTGTAACGTGCCGCATCTGACAGAGGTGCCAAGCAGTGGCGAACCTGAATATGGCGAAGCTCTGCCTTGCTGCTGGGCTTCGTGTTAGGTCGGATCACTCTGCGGCGCGGCGAGACCCGATGAGCGAGAACGCGCCCTCGGTGTCGGTCTCGACCGGGCTCGCAGATATCGGAGCGGAGAAGCTTGGATCGTCGAGCTTGACGGGGTAGTCGCGTCCCTCGCTCGAGGTCTTCTTCTATGCTGCCCCGAACTCGGTGTTATGCAGTGCGCCACGTAAGTTCGATGCGGAGTGAGGTGCCTTTGGCCCTTTTGGCCGATCCAATAACTTGATCCTTGTCTGGCACTTGCTTCTCCTCGCCCGGTGAAATCGAAATTTGTCCGGGACAATGGAACCGTGGACCCGAATGGCGCTGTCTTTCTTGATTGCCGTCAAATGTGGAACATCGACGTAGTGCATTGCGGATCGGCCCCCCAGGCCCGCCGGAGAGCACTGGTGCATGGAGGGGCCGTTGGTGCATGTAAATTCACCAGCTCATGTCGGCTGTCTCGACCCGGCGGTTCAGGTCACCTGAACAGCACGCCTACTGACCACTATCTATCACCTGGGCTACCTCGTACAGATTGGGATCGATCTCGTCCGTCAACTGATCGAAGTGACCCCACTCCTTGCGGAATTCCGGCGATTGATGAGCCGATCGCAAGAGATCGCGATTCTGCCATTGGACGTAGTTGACGATGCGCCGCCCGTCGAGGCTGCGATGCAGGCTGATTGAGATGAAGCCAGGCTGGCGCGCCATAAAGCGCGCTCGCTCGGTCACGACGGACAATGCCTCGGCCTGCTTGTCCGGTTCAGAATCGACGATGGTGATTTGGGTGACGGGCTGATCGTCGGTTCGGATGTGTGGCATAAACGACCTCACTTGATTGGCAATGGATTTGCCGTGTCACCGTTGGCGGTCGAGGGGCCCCCCGAGCGATCGAGCATCCGATCGATCTTGCTCGCCATGATGAAATCGTTCTCGTGCAGTCCTTTGATCTTCTTGGTGCTCAGGGACACCGTCACATAACCCCAGCCGAAGCTGATGTCGGGGTGATGGCCCTCGCTTTCGGCGAGCTCACCGATCTCCTGAACAAGGGTGAGCGCGTCCCGGAAATTGCGGCATCGAACGCTCCGCTGGATGCGGTGGGCATCGTCACCCAGCTCCCAATCAGGAGCCTGTGCCTGGAAGCGTTGGGCTTCATCACGCGTGAGCGGCGGGACGCCGCCGCGACGAGGCGTACATGTTTTCTCGGCAAGAGTGTCGGTCATGTTCTTCTCCAAGACCATTTTTAGCAGCAAAAACGACAGCGACGAGCGCCTATCGATCGATCTCCCCGAACACGATGTCGAGCGAGCCGATGATCGCCAAGATATCGGCTCGCATGTGCCCGCGTGCTGGGCCTTCCGTCGTCCTGGCTATAGTTTCAGGCGCCGCTCAGTAGTCCATTCCGCCCATTCCGCCCATACCTCCTGCGCCACCCATAGCGGACGCATCCTTCTGCGGAATGTCCGCGATCATTGCTTCAGCGGTGATCAGGAGCGCGGCAATCGAGCCGGCATCCTGCAGGGCCGTCCGAACGACCTTGGCGGGGTCGACGATACCGGCCTTGATCATGTCGACGTAGATCTCGTTCTGGGCATCAAAACCCTGATTGTGATCCTTGCTGTCGGCGAGCTTGCCGACGACGATCGAGCCCTCGACGCCGGAATTCTCGGCAATCTGGCGGATCGGCGCTTCAAGTGCTCTCAGCACAATCGAAATACCTGCCGTCATGTCAGCATTCGCGCCAGTAAGCTCAGTCAAAGCTGCCTTGGCGCGCAAAAGCGCAACACCGCCGCCGGCAACGATGCCTTCTTCCACGGCTGCACGAGTGGCGTTCAGCGCATCATCGATGCGGTCCTTCTTTTCCTTGACTTCCGTCTCGGTCGCGCCGCCGACGCGAATGACAGCAACGCCGCCAGCCAGCTTCGCCAGCCGCTCCTGGAGTTTCTCCTTGTCGTAATCCGAGGTCGTTTCCTCGATCTGCAACTTGATCTGCTGGACGCGCGCCTGGATGGTGGCTTTCTCGCCGGCGCCGTCGATGATCGTCGTCGTATCCTTCTCTATGAGCACGCGCTTAGCCCGCCCGAGCATGTCGATGGTGACGTTCTCGAGTTTGATGCCGAGATCCTCGGAAATCATCTGGCCGGCGGTGAGCACGGCAATGTCTTCCAGCATCGCCTTGCGCCGGTCACCGAAGCCTGGCGCCTTGACGGCCGCGACCTTGAGGCCGCCGCGCAGCTTGTTGACGACCAGCGTCGCCAGCGCCTCGCCTTCGACGTCTTCCGAGATGATCAGCAGCGGCTTACCGCTTTGAACCACAGCTTCGAGGATCGGCAGCAACGCCTGCAAGTTGCCGAGCTTCTTCTCATGGATGAGAACGTAAGGGTCCTCCAGCTCCGCGCGCATCTTCTCGGCATTGGTGACGAAATAGGGCGAGAGATAGCCGCGGTCGAACTGCATGCCTTCGACGACATCGAGTTCGGTTTCGGCTGTCTTGGCTTCTTCGACGGTGATCACGCCCTCATTGCCGACCTTGTTCATCGCCTTGGCGATCATGGCGCCGACCGACGCGTCGCCATTGGCGGCGATCGTACCAACCTGGGCGATCTCGTCCGAAGATTTGACTTTCCTGGCCCTGGTTTGAATGTCCTTCACCACAGCAGCCACAGCAAGGTCGATGCCGCGCTTGAGATCCATCGGGTTCATGCCCGCGGCAACGAATTTGGCACCTTCGCGCAGGATGGAAGCGGCCAGCACCGTGGCTGTCGTCGTGCCGTCGCCGGCAAGGTCGTTGGTCTTCGAGGCCACTTCGCGCACCATCTGGGCGCCCATGTTCTCGAACTTGTCGGCAAGCTCGATTTCCTTGGCGACGGCGACACCATCCTTGGTGATGCGCGGCGCGCCATAGGCCTTGTCGATGACGACATTGCGGCCTTTGGGGCCGAGCGTCACCTTGACGGCGTTGTTCAGAATTTCGACGCCGCGAAGCATCCGGTCGCGGGCATCGGTAGCGAATTTGATTTCCTTGGCAGACATGATTTTACGTCCAGTTCAGTCTTGAAATTGCGGGATCGGAAATCGCCCGGTCAGGCGGCTTTCTTGGCCGCTTTGGTCTTCTCGACGATGCCCAAAATGTCGCTCTCCTTCATGATCAGGAGGTCCTCGCCATTGATCTTGCCCTCGGTGCCGGACCATTTGCCGAACAGGATGAGATCGCCGGCCTTGACGTCGAGCGGGATCAGCTTGCCGCTCTCGTTACGCGAGCCCGGGCCGACGGCGATCACTTCGCCTTCCTGAGGCTTTTCCTTGGCGGTGTCGGGAATAATGATCCCGCCCTTGGATTTGGTATCGCCTTCCGCGCGCCGAATGACGACGCGGTCGTGGAGTGGTCGGAATTTCATTGGGGTTCTTTCTGCCGCCGCACATAGAGCGACTGCAACACTTAACATAGCCCCTTTGGCACTCGAATGATAGGAGTGCCAAATTTTTAATTCCTCAACCGAAAATATTTGAAATGTAAATCAGTCGTTGTTACCGGCGCTTTTGGCCGTCCGAAAGGCGGAGCCATAGGCAATTTTATTGTAATTCATCCCTCTTACTTTTGCCGAAAACAGACTATATTAACCCGCAATTACGCACCAAACCTATTGAGCCTTGATTGAATGTTTATATACAGTTCGCGAAAATTTGGCACGATTTGGCTTTCCCGGTCCCGATCGACATAGGTCCGCGACCTTCGACCCACCATGAAGCACCGAATTTTCGACGGCGAATGTATAGCGCTTATCCGGCGCGCATGTCGCTCTGTTCGAGCCTTTGAACCACGGCGCTGACCACGGATGTACTAGCAGCATTGGGATCTTTCCGGTTCGGATGGAAAAGATGCAGGAGGGGCGTCGGCGTGCTCCTGCGGAAAGCCGCACCCCCTCATGCAACGCAGCCTCCCCGCGTGGGGAGCGGTTGCCTGCGCTACGGCGGCGGCTTTCCATGCGAGCCGCTTCAAAAATGATGCTGCGAAACGGCGCTGGCTTTATCCGACGAACGCCTCACGCATCCGAGCGAACATGCCGGGCTGTCTCCCGGCAATCGCCGCACGGATGTGACGGGCGGCCGTTGCGGCGGTCACCGTCGCGCCGAAATGGCAATAGCAGATGATCTCATGCAATTGCCTGTCGGTCAGTTCGAAGAACCGCTTCGCTTCGCCGTAGTTGTCGTTTTCCAACCCGGCGGCGCGGAGGACAGGATCCTCGAAAGCGACTGAGATCGGCGAGCCGTCGCCGCGCATGGCCCCGCGTGCTCTAACCGGCTGATACTCGGTCTGGTGCAGCGTCGAGAGGCGCCGGTCAGGGTTCCGTTCAAGGAGCTCCGCCCAGTGTTCAAGACGCTCGCTGCGCGACATGGCCTGGCGCGGGTAGGCCTGATCGATCTCGGCGACGATCTGCAGTTGCTCGATCGTCTGGTGTTTCATTTTGGCCTCCTATTCGGACGATAGTTGGTCCACCCATATCCTTCTTATGCCTGCGGCCAGCGTGACTCCAACCGATCGTGAAGTCCAATCACGATGATGCTGGGAGGGCTTCCCCCACGAAAATGCGGAGGCTTCGCAAAGATCCGGCCATTAATTTGGCGAACGCGGTCAAATGCGCGGCTGTTCGACGATGTCGGTCTGGAGTCCGTGCCGATCGAGGTGATCGACGGGCAGAGTCTGTGCTGGAGTAGCCCGGCTCCATCGCTGGCCGGGCAGCGGGATCAAGCGAGTGGCAGTTTAGCTTCGAAACCGCCGTAATTCTGAACGCGCACAATGCGAAGAGACGCAAGGCCGCGAGCCTGCAACAGACGTTCGCTACGCGGTTCTTGACGGCTTGAGGTATGTTCAACCTTGGCGCTGACTTTTCCGAACCGAAGCCGCAGCTACGACGAGGCCGGACAATACCTCCATTTTCTCGGCTACGATGGCATGTTTGAAATGCCGTTCTTGATTGAGATTGAAGCGCTCGCGAACGCAAAACCGGAAGCAGCCACAGCCGAAGCGGGTTATTTGGCGACCTTCGATGCATCAAGGGACTCCATTCGTGATGTCGCGCGGAAAGCTTCCTCCCACGGCCGCAAGAACGTGTACCAGCCCAGAAGACCTCGACGCTTCGAACGGCGGACGAGCAAAGCGTTCCCCGTAAGGGATCGGCTTATCCCTGCGACCGCGGAGTTGTGCGGTTTCGACATGGTTGGCGACTACGTCCTTGTCCCCGTCGATTAGAGGATTATCCTTGACATGTTTGGGCGAGGCGATCGCCCATGGAGGTTGTCATGGCAGACGACAAGTCAAAGCGTGGTCCGCAAGACAGAGCACGGGTCGACGGTGGCGAAGACTATGAAGTCGGGTACCTCATGAAGAAGCACCATCTCGAACGGGCTGATGCCCTCAGGCTGGTAAAAAAGTATGGAAACAACCGCGCAAAGATCGAAGAGGAACTCTTTGCCCGAAAGGTTTGATCGCGTATTCCCGTGAGGCTGGCATAGAGCCGAGCACGCCTGAGTGTGACCAGGCTGCAGGCATAATCATGGCGCTTTTCGGCAACGGCATCGGCACTGCTGAGGAATTGAAGGCAGCGCTCCAGTTCCGTTTGGAGAGTGAGTTGCGACGGCACGGTCAACGCCTATCCCGCCTAGCTGAGAACCGCTCTAGATCGTAATTGTACATCGAATTCCAAGTGGAGGTCGCGTTAGATGCAAAACGCGAGCCTCTGAAGAAAACCATTGTCCAATTAAGGCAGTGGGTTTGGAGGCTGTATGAAAGGGGTCGTTGTTTGGCGCTATTTCACTGGCATGCCGTGTCAGAAGCACGCGGGCCTCCGGGGAGTAACATGCTGCTGAGGCTGGACCAGATCGACAAATTCTACCCCACTGGCGAAGGGCCGTTGCATGTTCTGCACGGGATCGATCTTTCGCTGGAGGCGGGCAAGAGCCTTGCGCTGACCGGCGAGTCTGGCAGCGGCAAGAGCACGCTTTTGCACCTCGTTGCAGGGCTCGACAGCCCTGATGCGGGAGAAATCCACCTTGGCGGTACCAATATTGTGGGGCTGAACGATACGGCCCTTGCCGCCCTGCGGCGGGGAACAGTCGGACTTGTGTTCCAGCAGTTCAACCTGATCCCTTCGCTTGATGTGGCAGCCAACCTTGCCTTTCAGGCTCGACTTGCCGGCCGTCCTGATCCGGCGTGGCTGAAGGTCCTTGCTGAACGGCTGGGCCTGGCCAAGGTCCTAACGCGCTACCCTGAACAGCTGTCGAGTGGGCAACAACAGCGGGTGGCGATTGGGCGGACCCTAGCCGTTCGGCCCCGGCTGGTTTTGGCCGATGAGCCCACGGGCAATCTCGATGAGGCAACAGGGGACGCTGTACTCGATCTTATGCTGTCGCTGGTGGCTGAAACGGGTGCCGCCCTGTTAATGGTTACCCATTCCAACCGTCTGGCAAACCGGCTGAACGCCCACGTTCACCTGCACGCGGGACGGCTGGCTTGATGGTGTGGACCGGGTTGTCAGCGCTCTTGTCGCATTGGCGCAGGCGGCCTGTCCAACTGGCGATGCTGCTTTTGGGGCTATCGCTGGCAACGGCGTTGTGGTCAGCGATTCAGGCGATCAACGGTGAGGCGCGGGCGAGCTATGACCGTGCAGCGGCGATCCTTGGGCAGGACCGGCTCGCGCAACTGGTGCGTGAGGACGGGACCCGGATGGATCAACAGGTGTTTGTGAGACTGCGGCGAGCAGGCTGGCTGGCTTCGCCGGTGATTGAAGGTGAAATGCGGTTTGGGGATGTGCGGTTGCGCGTCCTCGGCATTGACCCACTGACTTTGCCGCCGCAGGCGCAGCAGGTGGATGTTGCAGTGGGTGATGAGCTATTGCCGTTCATCACGGCGCCCGGGGTGCTCTATGCAACTCCGGAAACCGCGGCACGACTAACCGAGCAAGCAACACCTCCCGTGCGCGTGGCCGAGGGTTTGCCGCCTGGCACAGTCCTCACCGACATCGGGCAGGCGCAGGTCTTGCTTGGGGCAAAGGACAAGATCTCTCGTCTTTTGCTCTGGCCGGACCAACCGATTGGCCGTGCCCCTCTAGAGGTGACAGCCCCCGGCCTGACCCTGCGCGAGCCGAGTGAAACGGGGGATCTTGCCAGGCTGACCGACAGTTTTCACCTGAACCTGACGGCTTTGGGTTTTCTTGCCTTTGCGGTGGGGCTCTTCATCGTGCCATTCCGCCATCGGTCTGGCTTTTGAACAGCGCCGCCCGGTGTTTCGCACGCTGCGCGCACTGGGCTTGCCGGCCCGCGTGCTGGTTCTTTTGCTGATCGCCGAGCTGCTGATCTTCGCCCTCCTCGCGGGATTGGTGGGCGTGGCACTTGGCTATGTAGTCGCCTCGGCCCTTTTGCCCGACGTCGCCGCCACCCTGCGCGGACTTTACGGGGTCGATGTGCCGGGAACGCTGTCGATCCGCCCCGCAGTGTGGGCAGCGGGGCTGGCGATCGCGGTAATCGGCACGCTGGTAGCGGCCGCACAAAGCCTCTGGCGGCTATGGCACCTGCCGCTGCTTGCGCCGGCCCAGCCTCGGGCCTGGGCGCGGGCTTCAGAGCGGGCCCTGCGCGCGCAAGGCGTGGCTGCGATGGTGCTCCTGTTGACGGCGGCGGGAATTGCACACTTCGGATCCGGCCTCGAGGCGGGCTTTGCGCTTCTGGCGGCACTGCTGATGGGGGCGGCACTGGCGCTGCCGCTCGTGCTGACGGGGATATTGCACCTTGGCGGCCGCTTGGCGCGTGGACCATTGGCTGAATGGTTTTGGGCCGACACGCGTCAACAGCTTCCCGGCCTGTCATTGGCGCTAATGGCACTGCTGCTTGCGCTGGCCGTCAATGTGGGCGTCAGCACGATGGTGTCGAGCTTTCGGCTGACCTTCACCGGCTGGCTCGATCAGCGTCTCGCCTCAGAGCTTTACGTGACCGCCCGCACCGAAGCAGAGGCCACGGCGATACGCGACTGGCTGGCCCAGCGCAGCGACGCGGTCCTGCCGATCTGGAGCATTGAGGGCCGGGTCGCAGGCCAGCCCGCGGCAATATACGGCGTGGCCGATCATGGCACCTATCGCGACAACTGGCCGATCCTCTCTGCAGTGCCGGGGGTGTGGGACCGGATCGCCACAGGCGACGGCGCCCTGATCAACGAACAACTGGCGCGGCGCCAGAAGTTGGGCTTAGGGGACCAGATCACGCTGCCCGGTGGCTGGCGGGCCAGCATCGTCGGCGTCTATGCCGACTATGGCAACCCGATCGGCCAAGTGATCATCGGGATCGACACACTGCTCCAGCACTATCCTGACGTCTCCCGCCTGCGCTATGCCATTCGGATTGCCCCCGGCAAGGCCGAAGCACTGGCTGCGGGTTTGCGGGCGGAATTCGGGCTGCCCGCGCAGAACGTGATTGACCAGGCCGGGATCAAGGTCTTTTCGCTCAAAGTGTTTGAGCGCACATTCAGAGTGACAGCCGCGCTGAATGTGCTGACGCTGGGAGTCGCGGGGCTGGCGATGTTTGCGAGCCTCATGACCCTGTCGGGGATGCGCCTACCGCAACTGGCGCCGGTCTGGGCCATGGGTCTGCCCCGCCGCCACCTCGTATGGCTGGAGCTTTGGCGCGGCTTGTTGTTGGCAGCCTTGACCATGCTGGCCGCTCTGCCTGTAGGTATCGGGCTCGCCTTTGTTCTAATGGCGGTGGTGAATGTGGAGGCTTTTGGCTGGCGTCTGCCAATGCACCTTTTTCCCGGTGACTGGGCGCGGCTGGCGGCGCTCGCGTTGCTGGCGGCCGGACTTGCAGCCGCCGTGCCTGCCTGGCGGCTGGCGCGTCTTTCGCCATCGGATTTGCTGAAGGTATTTGCACATGAGCGTTAGAGCATTGCTGATCTACATGAGCTTGGCCGCACCTGCCTTTGGCCAGGGTTTTGCTGGGCTTGGCACAGAGGCTGACGGGTTTTCAGTGCCGCAGCCGGGGACTGCATTCAACTTTCCGGCAGACCACGGCCCGCACCCCGGTTACCGGATCGAATGGTGGTATTTGACGGCCAACCTGCAAGCTGCGGATGGAGCGGACTATGGCGTGCAATGGACTCTTTTCCGATCCGCCCTGGCCCCGGTGGAGCGGTCCGGCTGGTCCAGTCCGCAGCTTTGGATGGGCCATGCCGGGCTGACGACGCGAACGCACCAATTCGTGGCCGAACGGCTGGCACGGGGCGGCATCGGCCAGGCGGGCGTTTCGGCTGCACCCTTTGCGGCCTGGATTGACAACTGGCAGATGGCAGGTCGGGCCCTGCCAGAGGCAGATGCGCTGTCGGCGCTCGATCTGCACGCGGCGGGACAGGCGTTTTCCTACGAACTGGCACTGGACGCCAAAGGCCCTCTGGTGCCGCAGGGAGTGCAGGGCTACTCGGTGAAATCCGAGAAGGGGCAGGCGAGCTATTACTACTCGCAACCATTCTACCACGTGACCGGTACACTGACCCTTCCGGCGGGCGTGATCGCGGTGTCCGGTCAGGCGTGGTTGGACCACGAATGGTCCTCGCAGCCGCTGGCTGAGGATCAGACCGGGTGGGACTGGTTCTCCTTGCATTTCGACAGCGGCGAAAAGATGATGGGCTTTCGCCTGCGCGACGGAGGCGCGGGCTTTACATCGGCCACATGGATCAAGGCCGACGGCAGGCCGCAGCCGCAGGCCCCCGGCGCGCTAAGGGTGACGCCGCTCGAAACGGCGGCAGTCGCGGGACGTAGCGTGCCGATCCGCTGGAGGGTGCAATTGCCGGAAAACGGAGTGGATGTGACCATCCGGACGCTAAACCCAGAAGCCTGGATGGACACACGCTCTCCCTATTGGGAAGGCCCGATCCGATTTGAGGGCACCCATGCCGGGCGCGGCTATCTCGAGATGACAGGCTATGAGTGACTGGAGGACACTGCTCAATCGCGAGATCGCGACGGTTGGCGAATTGCCGAAAATGGAGAAGGTTAGTTTCCAGCGCCCTTCCCTCTACCACCACCTCAAACCCACTATCTCAGGTAATGGCTCTGGCGATGTAGCGGTCCTGCGCCGCCACCTACCACTACATGGCCCCGAATTGCGGATCGATGTTGCGTGGCCGGAGATGGGCGCGCATCTGCGTAGTGCAGAGTTGCCGCGAGCGTGTTTTCCGATTTCTACGTCGAAGCACCACCGCTGCACGCGTCAATCTTGTCGGTGTCGATCTCCATGCCAAGCAGTCTAACACGCGAAACGGCGTCTGCCGCGGTCCACACCGGATGGTTACGCTGCACGGCGCATTCTGCCGATGATTGAGGTTCATGAAGGCCTTCCCGCAAAATATGCGCCTTAATGCCCGGCCTCACGGCCTCACGCAATCCAGACATTTTCAACTCGCCACACGAAAAAACCGCCTCGGTTAGACCGAGACGGTTATCGTACTATGACAGAAGTGGTTGCGGGGACACGCAACCACCGATACCGACATCATTAACGTGACGATTTGAGAGGTCCAGGCCAGCATTGCAGGGAGGCGACTTGGTGGGCTCGGAGGGATTCGAACTCCGCGCTTGGAAAAGCGTCCCTCTCGTCTTCACCGTGCAGGCCGCTTACTCTGGGCGGCAGAGTGCCCTTCCGCGCTTCGCCAAACCTGCCGTGGGAAAAGCCTTGCCGTTTTTTCCGGCGGGGCTTTGATCAGATCGCGACTATTAGTGATTTATGCTGGAACTGGTTGCGGAGGTTGGAGTCGGACCGATTTGCGCCGATTAAGAAGCCCGTCAGCAAACGAACTCGGTCACAGCACTGTATTGGCGGTATCCCTCTAGCGACTTGAACGCCCCGGCCGTTGCTTAGGTCGCGCCCACCCTTTTGCACGCGCCCCCTGCCCGGCCGTTGAACCCGTTGGGCGGCTTGCTAGTCTGCCAAGCTCCTAACAGGGATAGCAACCTGGAATGAACACAGCACTGCTTTTGATGGCTCAGTATGGTGGCAAGGCCATCATCCCGATCGATGAGGTCTGCCGAGACTATTTCTCCCACCTGACGCCGCCGAAGTTGGTCCGAAAGATTTCCATGGGGGAAATTGCCCTTCCGCTCGCGCGGATCGAGGACAGTCAGAAGTGTGCCAAGGGCGTCCATCTCGCCGATTTGGCCAAATACCTTGAGTTCCGGACTGAGGCTGCGAGAAAGGAAATGAGGGGTCTCACGGAGTAGCGAGGGAGCGTGAATGAGGTTTCGTTCAGCCCTCCCGTACACAGCCGCCCGCGGCTTATGGCCTGATGAGCGACGAACTGGATCAACCGTTTCAAGGCCGGTACTGCATTTGGTACAGCACCACTTCAACAAAGACGCGTAATCGACTGTCTGAACTGCATGTTTGTTGGGACTGCGTCCCATCTGATGTTGGACACGATGGTACAACTTTGCAGTATCAAACGAGGCGTTTCGCGAAATGATCCTACAGAACACGCATGTGTCCCTGCGACGAGCCGAAGCAGCGCACCGGCTGCGTGGAACACGCTGACGGGAGGGGCCTGAAAAAGGAAGATTATTAGTCGGCTGCCGAGGTCATTATGAATTCAAATGCCGTCAGCTATTTGTACAGTTCTGGCTTACTCATTGCGCCAATAACTGCCTTTTCGCCCTTCTGATAGTGATTGCAGACCCGCCTCGGCGGCGATTGCAGCCCGGTATCCGTCCAGCAGCTTGCTCCGGCCGGAATTCCGCTGAGTGTTGAATGGATCCAGGCCTGGGCCTGCAGGCGATAGGCATCGGTGAAGCGAGGACGCCAGTCCGCGGGATAGGCCGTTCCTCGCGACAGACCCGAATTGATCTCGGTGCGCAGGGGCGAAAGCAGCGAGACCGTTGCGGTGGAAGCGTAAGCGCCTCGCGGATCGCCTATGGATTTGGGCTTGACGTTTTCCGGAATCGCCAGGGCATGAGTTCCTCGATCTGGGTTTGCGGATGGCCGTTGATGATGGCGTCGAGGGTTTCGGCGAGGTAGGCGACCGGGTTGACGTCGTTGAGCCTGCAGGTGGCCACGATGGAGGCGAGCAGCGCCCAGTTGTCGAACGTAGTGCTGTGCTGCGATTGTCGACAGTGTCCCAGGAGCCTCTTAGGGACCATTGCCTCCAACGATCCGTTGCTTTCCCCACCCCAACTTTCAAAATTGTGGTAAAGTCTCGACGTTGTTATTGGCTTTGAGCGAGCGGTGTGAGGGCGCTGGAGGCTACCATGCACTTCATTAAGCTCCTGGTTGGCTCAGCAATATTGACAGCATCGGGGGCAGCGTTTGCGGCAGAGGAGGTGTCTGTCGAGAGAGGACGGCTGGTTTCCATCATCGGCAGCTGTCACGACTGCCATACTGACGGCTACAGGGAAGCCGAAGGCGCGCTCGACCCCACCAAGGCATTGAGAGGGAAAGTAATAGGTTGGCGGGGGCCGTGGGGCACAACCTATGCAAGCAATCTGAGATGGAGCGCGCAAGACCTTAGCGAAGACGGGTATGTAACCTACATCAAGACACTTCGCACATTGCCGCCGATGCCTTGGTACAACGTTCGCGTCATGCCGGAGAGCGACATTCGGTCATTCTATCGATATGTGAAGTCGCTCGGTGATCCCGGCGCCTTCCTCCCGAGAACGGCGAGACCGGGGGAAGAGCCGAGGACGCCCTTCGTCACGCTGGAGCCACCGCAAATGCCGAAACCTTGTTCACGCGACCTGGACTGCGGCGTGGGCGAAGTTTGCTCGGCCGCACCAGTCCGCCAATGCGTTAAGAAGTAGGCACCCTGGGCAGCGGCCCTCTTAAGACAGCCGACCCCAATTACGCGGTAGGGCGAAACCTTAAGTTTCGGAATAGTAGCGAACGCCGCCCTCGGGCCAGACGTCAAGTCAGACCGTCAATGATAAAACTTAGGGTGAGCGCCTCGCGGATCGCCTGTGGATTTGGGCTTGACGTTTTTCGGAATCGCCAGGGCATGAGTTCCTCGATCTGGGTCTGCGGATGGCCGTTGATGATGGCGTCGAGGGTTTCGGCGAGGTAGGCGACCGGGTTGACGTCGTTGAGCCTGCAGGTGGCGATGGAGGCGAGCAGCGCCCAATTTTCGGCCCCGACTTCGTGACCTGCAAACAGGGCATTTTTTTCTGGTCAGGCATACTGGCCTGATCGCGTTTTCGACCGGGTTGGTGTCGAGTTCCAGGCGGCCATCGTCCAGGAAGCGGGTCAGGCCTTGCCAGTGGCCGAGCCCATGCCGGATGTCTTCGGCCAGGCCAGAGCCGGAGGAGATCATCGATAGCTGCTTTTCGAACCATGGTTTCAGGGCAGCGATGATGGGCGCGGAATGCTCCCGTCCGGCGGCAAGCCGGGCTTGAGGTGATGCGAGCATCCGCGCGTGATCCGCACCCATTACCCCTACGCCGATAATTCCAACGCGTATACTCAAGTTGACTTCCGTATTATTCCAATGCGTTCAGTCAAGCCAGCCGGTTGTCCGGGCTTTTCCGGCCTCGTGCGAGTCGGCGGCCGCCTGGATGAATTTCACCCAGCGCAGCCCGTCGAGCACGTTCGGAAACAAGATCGTGACTGCCTCCGCATGAACGGTTGCACGGTACAACGCGGTACGCGATGCCGTTTCGTGAGACGCTTCTCGCAATGAATCCTGGCCGGCTCCGCGGGCGAAAGCGCGTCAGAGAAGCAGCCGCTGGTCCGTTGTAGGCAAGATGCGGATCATATCCGCAGTAGGATGAACCTGCCGTGCCGGCGTGTCTATCTTCTGAGGCTGACCGGTGCTGGCGGCGCGCTCAATGGCAAGCAGGGCGCGCACGTCGGCAAATCCTTCTCCACCGTCGGCTTCAGGCGGTTGTGCATTCAGGATGCAGTCGGAGAAATACGCGGTCTGTCCGGCGAAATGGTCTGTCTGCGGGAACGTCTTTTCGGTTCTGATGTCGCCATGCCGAAGCTTCATTTGCACGGCAGTCTCGAAACGGAAGCCAGGGTCGGCCGTTACGCTCCCCTTCGTTCCGGCCACGTGGTAAAAATCCGAATTGTCCGCGCCGAAGCTGGCAATGAACTGTGCAAGCCGGCCCTCGGGGAAGCGCAACGTCACGGCAATGCTTTCCTCTACCTCCCCGACTGAGGCGCTGCCGAAACTCCTTACCGCGACTGCCTCGATCGGCTCAGTGGCAAAGATATGGCGCGCGGCATTCAGGCAGTAGACGCCGATGTCCTGCAAGGGACCGCCCCAATAGGCGGCCTTGAGGCGGTGATTGTCGGACGACGCTACGAAGGAGAAGACCGCGGCAAAGATGCGGGGATCGCCGATCTCACCGCTGCGGATGCGCTCCAGGACCTCGACAGTGCCGGGCTCGTTGTGCAGCCGATACGCCGTCATCAGGTACGCTCCGCTCTCATTGGCGGCGGCGATCATCGCCTCGCATTCCGCCTCGGTCGTGGCCAGCGGCTTCTCAACGAGCGCGTGCTTGCCGGCTCTCAGGGCTCGGATCGCATAGTCGGCATGCATGGAGTTCGGCAATGCCACGTAAACTGCATCGGCGACGTCCGATGCGAGCATCTGGTCGTACTGCTCATAGCTGAAGACGTGTTCCACGCCGTAGAATTCGGCGAGCTTGGCGGCGTTTTTGGCCGAGCCGCTGACGATCGCCGTGATTGTCGAGTTTCCGGTCTGGGACACACCGGGCATAAAGGCTTCCTGTGTGATCCAGCCCGCGCCCACCACGGCATATCGTATCTTTCTCAATTGCTCCTCCCGAATGGGATCACTCCCGGCACTCGTCTAAAAATGGTCACGCCGTGGCCAGCGGAGCGTCTCTGAGGCCTGACGGCTGCGGTCGATTTGCCAGTCGCTCGATGGGTCTGTTGTCGCCTCTCAGGGGCAAAGGCGGGCAAGAGTCATCCCTCGCCCGCCGCAGAGTTGCGCCCCCCGCCTACTTTCCGATGCAGGTGTCGGCGGTTTCGGGGGTGCAGACGTCGAGACCGGTGTAGGTCGGGTCGGCCGGCGCGGGCTTGCCGTCCTTGATGTCCTTCAGCGCCAGCATGGTCTTGTAGCCCATTTCGAACGGCCGCTGTCCGACCTGGCCGAGCGACAGGCCTTCCTTCATCTGGTCCATCTGCACCGGCAGCGTGTCGGCGACGACCAGAGCCAGCTCCTTCTTGGCGATCTTATCCTTGTACGGCTCGACCGCAGCGCGATTCGCATCCGGTATGAATTGCGGAAAGCCGCCTGTCGGCACGAAGGCGTCGAGGTTTGGCGTCTTCGCCATGAAGTCCTGGAACTGCTGAACCGACAGAGGGAAGTCGTCGTTGGTATAGAGAGGGCAGCCCGGTGCTTCCGTCCAGCCGTTCTGGCCGGTCAGGGCATCACCTGGCGAGGCGGCCGACTCCTTGCCGGCCAGCGTATCGCGTATACCCTTCATGCGCTCATTGTGGTTGGCCGCGGCAGCTCCGCCCGACTGGATACAGATGGTGCCACCTTTCGGCTTGATGGTCTGCACGATCTTGGCGAGGTTGACGCCAATTTCGTAATTGTGCGTGCCGATATAGGCGACACGCAGGTCCTTGTTCTCCGGTAGCACATCCGAGTCCCAGGTAAGCACGGGAATGCCCGCTTCCTTGGCGGCCTGAAGCGCGACGGCCATTGCCGCGGCGTTCGACGGGGCGACGGCGATGCCGTCGACCTTCTTGGCCACCAGGTCCTGCACGATCTGCACCTGCTCCTCGCCGCCGCCATGCTCGCCGGGGCCGATATACATGCATTCGATCGCGCCGCTGGATTCGGCTTCGGCCTTCTTGCAGCCGTCACGAGCCTGGTCGAAGAAAGGATTGTTCATGTTCTTCGGCACAAGGGCGAAGACGTATTTCTGCTGGGCATAGGCCTGCCCTGCCATCAGCGCGGAAAACGCCACGGCCGCCGTCAGAATGTATTTTTTCACCTGTTCCTCCACTTTGTTTTGACGTCCACTATCCCCGACGGCTTGCGGCCGCCGGATTCTATTTGCGCTTCCAGGTAAACATACCCTCCAGCGTCGCCCGCAGCGACTTGCCCGAGGTCTGCATGCCGAGAAGCACGGCAAGAATGATGAAGGCCCCGACAAAGGCGCCCTGCCAGTTCGAATCGATCCCGGCCATCAGCAGCGCGTTGCGGATGACCTCGAGGAAGGCCGAACCGATCACAGCGCCAAACGCGGTTCCGTAGCCGCCCATCAGGCTGGCCCCCCCGATGACGGTGCCGGCGATCACCCTCAACTCGTAGCCGGTTCCCATCGCGTTGATGGCCGAGCCGCTGTAGCCGAGCAGCAGCAGGGACGCGATCGATGCGGTAAATGCGCAGAAGACATAGGCCTGGAATTTGATCCAGTCGACGGGGACGCCGGTCATCCGCGAGGCGTTCTCGTTGCCGCCGATCGCGAAGAGGTGGCGCGCCCAGGCGGTGAAAATGAAGACGGAGCCGACGATGAGCGCGAGGATCACCATCACCCAGAACTGCGAGGACAGTTCCGGGATCCAATGAGGCACCCAGCCGTCAGGCGTGTGCCTCGGCCATTTGGCCTGGCCGATGGCCTTGACGATCGGCGCATCGGGTCCGAACTGGTAAAGCATCTGGTTGCCGGACAGCACGACCGCCAGCGAGCGCGCGATCGACAGCATGCCTAGCGTCACCACGAAGGACGGCATGCCGATATAGGCCACGAAGAAACCGTTAAAGGCTCCGCAGGCGATGCCTGCGAGCAGACCCGCGCCAAACGCCACATACCAAGGCTGGTGCCAAGTGAGCAGCAGGCCGGCGACGATCGCGACCAGCCCCATCACCGAGCCGACCGACAGATCGATGCCGCCGGTGATCAGCACCACCGTCATGCCCAGCCCCATGATGGCGATAGGTGCAAAATTGCGGGTGGTGTTGGTAACGTTGTCGACCGTGCCGAAGCTGGGCTCCAGCCACGTCATGAAGACCACCAACACGAAAAGCGCGATCGCGACCCAGAAGGCCTGGCTGGCGATCATCTTCTGGAAAACGCTCTGCTCTATTATGCCGACCACATCACCGATGGACGCATGGCCTTCCTTCAGCATGTCGCTCTGGCTATGCATCACGGATCGCTCCCGTAATTAGGCCGGTGATCTCCTCCGGCGATGTCTTCTCCGTCGCCTTGTCGGCCACTTTCGAGCCGCGTCTCAGCACGATGATGCGGTCGCAGACCGCGAACACATCGGGCATGCGGTGGCTGATCAGCATTACCGACACATTTTGCGATTTGAGCCGCCGGATCAGCTCCAGCACCTCGGCTACCTGGCGGACCGAAATCGCCGCGGTCGGCTCATCCATCAGCACGAGCTTGGAGTTGGATAGCCGGGTGCGGGCAATGGCGACCGCCTGCCGCTGGCCGCCTGACATTTTTTTGACCAGATCGCGCGGCCGCGTCTCCGACTTCAGCTCCGCGAACAGTTTTGCCGAGCGGTTGATCATCGCCTGCTTGTCGAGCACGCGGAGCGGCCAAAACCCCTTCTTAATCTCGCGGCCGAGAAAGACATTTTGGGCGGCCGTCAGATTGTCGGCCAAGGCCAGATCTTGATAGACGACCTCGATCCCTTCGCCCCGTGCCTCGATCGGCTTGTGGAAATGGCAGACCTTGCCGTCCACCGCGATTTCGCCGTCGGAGGGTGGGAAGTTCCCCGCAATCAGCTTCACCATGGTCGATTTCCCGGCACCGTTGTCGCCCATCAGGCCAACCACCTCGCCGGCAGCAACCGCGAAGCTAACATCTGACAAGGCGCGGATAGCACCAAAGCTTTTCGAGACGCTTCGTACGTCCAGCACAGACACATTCTCCTCCCTGTGCGACGTCGACTTGAGCACTCAGCCGACGTACCTCTCTCCGGCTGCAATCTATATTGCAAAATGTACAAACATGCAACGTTTATTTCAGACGCATGCGGGGCGGCGACCAACTCTCCCTCGCATCAGTCTGTTCGCAGCCACTTGCTCTCCCGGGCCGAGCCCTGAATTGCCTCCACGAGTTCCTGGATGCGTTGGCCGGCCCGGAAGCCGAAAGGCTCGTCTCGCTTCCCGGCGATCGCATCGACGAACCGCGCAATCTCGATAGCCTTCAGATCGTTGAAGCCGAGCTGATGGCCTGGTGCGACGCAGAAGAGTCCATAGGGATCGTGATCCGGACCGGCCTCGATGCGCCGAAAGCCACGCCGGCCGCCGGGATCGGCCGTGCTGTAGAAATGCAGCTCGTTGAAGCGCTCCTGGCTGAAGACGAGCGCCCCCTTGGTGCCATAAACCTCGAAATCGTGCTGCATCTTGCGGCCGGTGGCGACCCAGCTCGCTTCGATGCTGCCGGATGCACCATTGGCAAAACGCAGAAATGCGCGACCGATGTCGTCGACCTCGATGGTCCGGCGCCCGCCTCGGCCATCCGGACGGCTCGCTATGACGGTGACGGAATCGCCGAGGACCCGTTCCACCGAGCCAAGCAGAAACTCCGCCGTGGCCAGAGCATGGCTGCCCAGATCCGCCAATGCGCCACCGCCGACAGGATCGTGCCGGAAGGTAAATGGGCTTTCCGCATCCGCCATGTAGTCCTCGGCGTGAATGCCGCGATAGCTGCGGATCTCGCCCAACTCGCCCGCGCGGATCATCTGCCGCGCCAGCGCGAGCAGCGGGTTGCAGAGATAATTGAACCCGACCTGCGTCCTGACGCCGGCCGCTTCCGCCGCCTCGGCCATCCGTCGGGCATCCGCCGCAAGGGGCGCCAGCGGCTTCTCGCAATAGACGTGCTTGCCGGCGGCAATGGCGGCGAGCGCCATCTCCTTGTGGAAGCAGTTCGGCGCCGTGATATCGATCATATCGATCTCCGGGTCCTCGACCAGACGCCTCCAGTCCCCGCTCGCCCGCGCGAACCCCAAGGCCTGCGCCGCCTGCGCGGCGAGGTCCTCGGTTCTGTCCGCAACCGTGTGGAGCACCAGTTCGTAGGGAAGATCGAAGACACGTTGTGCGGCAGCAAAGCCGAACACATGGGTCTTGCCCATGAAGCCGGTGCCGATCAGGCCGATTCTGAGTTGAGGTTTTTCACCGGCCATTCAACTCGGCTCCGTTTACCACCAGCGCTGAGTCGATCCGCCCGGCGAAAAAATCGAGCACGTTCTGCACGGACGAGATTGCCATGCGCTCGCCGCACTCGGCGGTGAGCCCGGCAATGTGCGGCGTCAGAATCACCTGGTCGAAGCCGAAGAGCGGATGGTCCGCGGCGGGTGGTTCATCGTCGAAGACGTCGATACCGGCCGCTGCGATGCGCCCCGCTAGCAGCGCCGCGATCAGCGCCGCCTCGTCGACGATGCCGCCCCGCGCTGTGTTGATGAGAACAGCAGTCGGTTTCATCGCCGAGAGTTCCACGGGGCCGATCACCGGGCGCTCGGCCTTGGGTACGTTGACGGAGATCGCATCGGCCCAGGCGAGTCCCGTTTGCAAATCGCTCACCGGCGCGACCGGCCCCTCCGGCCAGCCTTGCCTCTCAAGGAATGGATCATAGGCACGCACGTCCATGCCGAATGCCGCCGCCATGCGCGCCAGGTGGCGGCCGATCCGGCCGAACCCGAGGATCAGAAGCCGCTTGCCCGAGAGTTCGCTTGGCTCCAGCCGGTTGCGCCAACCCCATTCGTTACCGCGCACCGAACGATCCGCTCGGATCAGCCGCTTGGTTGCCGCCAGCAACAGCATCATGGCGTGCTCGGCCACCGACACCGAGTTCACATCGCCGACGATCGCGAGAGCGATCCCGCGCCGATTTAGGGAGGATAGATCGACAGCGTCGTAGCCGACGCCATGGCGCGAGACGATCTTCAACCTCTCGGCGCGTGCGACGGTCGGAGCCGACAAGGGCTGGGTGCGAATGACGAGGCCATCGGCCTTGCCGATCAGAGGTGCGTAGCTTGGTTCGGAGACATCTTCGACATAGTCGTAGGTGACGCCGGGCGACCCATCGAGAAGTTCGATGCCGCTCGGATGAAGCTTTCCGGCGACCAGGACGTGGGGCATCAATAGCCTCCCTTGCCGGCTTCGGCCGGGACGGCTTTCGCACCCGTCAATTCGCGGAAGCGAGCGACACTTGCCTGCGCGGCGGAGGCAAGCAGTCGGGAGTCACCCGAGACGGTTGTCATCTCGAAACCCCATTCGACGGCACGTGCGGCGTAGTCGGCCGTGCCGCAATGGAGCGCGGCGCGTTTGCCGTTCTTCTTGCAGGCCGCAACGATCGTCCGCAGAGCGGCGATCATGTCAGGCTCCTCGCGATCGAAGGACGGCGCGAGACGCCCCTGGTGCAGGCTGAAGGTCAGGTCTGCGGGACCGACATAGATGCCGTCGAGCCCTGGCGTTGCGGCGATCGCATCGAGATTGCGCATCGCCTCGGCGGTCTCGACCATGGCGAAAGCCAGGATCTCGTCATTGGCCTCGGCCGCGTAGTTGGCACCCGCCGAGAAGTTGGCACGCGTCGGCCCAAAACTGCGCTGGCCGGCCGGCGGATAGCGCAGGTAGCTGACGAGCTGAGCCGCCTGTTCCGGCGTGTTGATCATGGGACAGATCACGCCATAGGCGCCGGCATCCAGCACCTTCATGATGATGCCCGGCTCCAGCCACGGCACGCGCGCCATGGGCACCACCCTGGATGCACGCATCGCCTGGAACATCGGAAGCAGCATCGAATAGTCGAGCGCGCCGTGCTGGACATCGATGCTCACGCTGTCATAGCCCTGCGCGGCCATGATCTCGGCGGTGAATGGATTGCCGATCGAAAGCCAGCCATTGATCGTGGGCCGCCCTTCGGCCCAGATCTGCTTGAGCTCGTTCTTGATCAAGGCGGCCTCCTCAGAACACGATCTGCGCAAGCTTGGTGTCGAGGTAGTCACCGATACCTTCGCTGCCGCCTTCGCGACCCATTCCGGAATATTTCGTGCCGCCGAACGGAGCCTCGGACGCGGCAAGAGCGAAGCTGTTGATGCCCACCATGCCTGCCTTCAGCTCGGCCACCGTCCGGCGCGCACGCTTCGGGCTCGACGTGAAGGCATAGGCCGACAATCCCATTGGCGAAGCATTCGCCCGCTCGAGCGCCTCCTCATCCGAGGAAAACCGGCTGATCGCCGCGATTGGCCCGAAATTCTCCTCGGCAAAGACCCGCATGTCGTCGGCAACATCGGTCAGGACCGTGGGCTCATGAAAATGGCCGGCATTGAACGCCGCAACCCGATGGCCGCCCGCGACGAGCTTCGCACCGGCTTTCATGGCGTCGGACACGATGTCTTCGATCTCGGAAAGCCGGCCGGCATTGATGAGCGGGCCCATCTGCACGGATGGGTCGAGCCCGTCGCCCAGTTTCAACGCTTTGGCGCGTTGCACAAAGCCCTCGACGAAGGCGTCGTGCAGGCTTTCGTGGACGAAGAAACGATCCGGTGTGACGCAGACCTGGCCGGAATTGGCGTATTTGGTCGGCACGGAGACGTTGAGCGCGGCATCCAGATCGGCGTCGTCGAAGACGATCAGGGGCGCGTTGCCGCCAAGCTCCATAGACACCTTCTTCACTGTGTCGGCAGCATCGCGGATCATCTGCTGGCCGACGCGGGTCGAGCCGGTGAGGGACACCTTGCGCACCGCCGGCGAAGCCATGATCGGCGCATAGGTCGTGCTCGTGGGCCCAACGACCAGGCTGACCGTGCCGGCAGGAAGATTGCAGGCGCGGATGCAGTCAACCATCAGCATCGCCGTCCCGGGCGTCTGACTTGACGGCCGGACGATGGTCGAGCAGCCAGCGCCAAGCGCCGGCGCCACCTTGCGGGCGACCAGTGCCGCCGGAAAGTTCCAGGCGGTGAAGGCGGCTGCGATCCCGACAGGCTCGTGCAGAACTTCGAAACGACCGCCGGGCACGCGCGATTCGATGACGCGCCCATAGATCCGGCGGGCCTCCTCGGCGTACCAGCGGAACTGATCGACCGCCAGCCCCCATTCGCGCTCGGACTGGGCAATAGGTTTGCCGGTCTCGCTGGAGATCATCCGCGCGGCTTCGTCCTTGCGGCGGATCATCTCGTCCGCGATAGCATGCAGGGCGGACGCGCGCTCAGAACCACCCTTGGATTTCCATGCGGAAAACCCACGGGCGGCGCTAACCAGCGCCTCTTCCGTGTCCGCGCGGGTGGCGACCGGAGCCTCGCCCAGCGGCTTTTCCGTCACCGGGCTCATCACCGGCGCCGTCCCGCCATCGGATGCCTTGCGCCACTTCCCGTCGATAAACAGTCCGTAGTTCGCGTACATGGCTTATCCGATCTCGCTGACCTTCACGAAGCGGCCTTCGACCGCCGATTTCATCGCCGCCTCAGCCAGGATCAGGGCGCGGCGCCCGTCCTCAAAACCGACCAGCGGCGGCTCGCCCTTCTCGACGCAGGTGACGAAGGCGTCGATCTCGGCATCGAACGCTTCGCGGTATCGCTCGATGAAGAAGTCGAGATAAGGCGCGGCGGCTTCGGTTTGCGCGACCGAGTAGCGGCGCAGTTCGTGAGGCTTCCTGTTGCCGCTGATCACCATGCCGGTGCTGCCCAGAAGCTCGACGCGCTGGTCGTATCCATAGGTTGAGGTGCGGGAATTGTTGATGTGGCACTGCTTGCCGCTTTTGGTTCGCATCACGACCATGACGCTGTCGTAGTCGTTCAGTTCCTCCATCATCGCCGGGTCGATCAGCCGGCCTCCGATGGCGAACACCTCCTCCGGCTCCTCTCCCAGCATGAAGCGGGCGAGGTCGAAATCGTGGATCGTCATGTCGCGAAAAAGCCCGCCCGCGACCTCGTAGTAGGAACGGGGCGGCATGCCCGGATCACGCGAGGTGATAATAACCTGGTGCAGGTCGCCGATCTCGCCGGATCGTACGGCGTTCCACGCCGCACGATGACCGGGGTCGAAACGTCGGTTGAAGCCGATCTGGACCGGCACGCCCTTGGACAAAATTGCTTCGGCGCAACGGTTCACCCTTTCCAGGCTAAGATCGATCGGCTTCTCGCAGAGCACGGGTTTGCCAGCGGCCACCGCCTTTTCGATGTAGTCGGCATGCGTGTCAGTCACCGTCGCGACAAGGACCGCATCTACATCTGCCGAGGCAAATACCTCGTCGGCCGACCCCGAAGCGCGAACGCCGTGCCGCGCCGCGACAGTCTCCGCGGACGATTCGTCGATGTCATAGACGGTGGCTAGTTCCGCACGAGGATGTGCGGCGATGTTTGCCGCATGCATCCTGCCAATCCGACCGCAGCCGAGCACAGCTATCCTGAGCATGAAGTCCTCCCGGTTTGAATTTTTGCAATGATCGTTGCAAACATATTGATTTGTCAATGGGCATTCCGTATAGATTTGGAAAGACCGTCGTTAGGGAGGAGACAAAGATGACCAGGGCCACCGTCCGTCTGACCATGGCACAGGCGCTCGTGCGCTATCTGTGCAACCAGTTCACGGTCGTCGACGGCGAGAAAGTTCCGCTTTTTCCGGGAGTCTTCGCCATCTTCGGGCACGGCAACGTGACGTGCCTTTCTGAAGCACTCGAGGCGGTGAAGGACGTGCTGCCGACCTGGCGCGGCCAGAATGAGCAGTCGATGGCGCTTGCAGCGATCGGCTTTGCAAAGGCGAAGCGCCGGCGCCAGATCATGGTTGCGGCGACCTCGATCGGTCCGGGTGCGCTGAACATGGTGACGGCGGCAGGTGTCGCCCATTCGAACCGGCTGCCGGTGCTGATGCTCTCAGGCGACACCTTCGTCAGTCGCCGGCCCGATCCGGTCATGCAGCAGGTCGAGCACTTCGGCGACCCGACCATCAACGTCAATGACGCCTTTAAGGCAGTCACGCGCTACTGGGACCGCATCGTCCATCCCGAGCAGATCATCTCGTCGTTGCCGCAGGCGGTTGCGGTGCTGCTTGATCCGGCCGATTGCGGGCCTGCCTTCATCGCTTTGCCGCAGGATGTGCAGGAGATCGCCTGGGATTATCCCGAAGCCTTCTTCGAACAGACGGTGAATGAGGTGCCGCGCCCCCGGCCCGATCGCAGCCGGCTCGCCGAAGCGACGCGCCTCCTCAAAAGCGCAAAGCGGCCGCTGATCATCTCGGGTGGTGGCGTGCGTTATTCGGGTGCAGAGAAGGTCCTTGGCGATTTCGCCAAAAGGCATGGGATCCCGCTCGCGGAGACGATTGCCGGCAAGGGCACGGTTACGCACGACCACCCCGCGCATGTCGGACCGATCGGCATCGTCGGCTCAACCTCGGCCAACGCGCTGGCGGCGGAAGCCGACGTGATCATCGCCGTCGGCACACGGCTCATGGACTTCACCACCGGATCCTGGAGCGCCTTCTCGGCCGACGCAAAGTTCGTCTCGATCAATGCCGCACGCTGGGATGCCACCAAGCACCGGGCGCTCGCCGTCGTCGGCGACGCGCTGGAGACGATGAGCGAACTCGAAGGTGCCCTCGGCGACTGGAAAGCGGAGAGGGCCTGGACAGACAAGGGTCGCATCGAGTTCGCCAAGTGGAACACGATGCTTGACGGCTTCCAGAAGCCGACCAACGAGCCGGTCCCGACCTATGCGCAGGTCGTAGGCGTGGTGAACGCCAAGGCGGGCGAGCGTGACCTGCTGATCACCGCGGCCGGTGGACTGCCCGGCGAGGTGATGAAGAACTGGCGGGTGAAGGACCCCAACACTTTCGACTGCGAGTTCGGCTTCTCCTGCATGGGTTATGAAATCTCTGCCGGCTGGGGCGCGGCCATGGCCGACCCTACCCGGACGCCGATCGTCATGATCGGCGACGGCACCTACATGATGATGAACTCCGACATCTATTCGTCGGTGCTCGCCGGCCACAAGATGATTCTCGTGGTATGCGACAATGGCGGCTATGCGGTGATCAATCGGCTGCAGAACGCCAAGGGCGGCGCCTCTTTCAATAATCTGATTAAGGACTGCCGGGTGAAGGAGCCGTTCTCGGTCGACTTCGCCAAGCACGCGGAAGCCATGGGCGCCCTGACGCGCCGTGTCGAAAGCCTCGCCGATCTCGGTCAGGCGATCGAATGGGCGAAGACCACCGACCGCACCACCGTCATCACCATCGTCTCCGACGCCTTCACCTGGACCCCGGGCGATGCCTGGTGGGACGTCGGCGTGCCCGAGATCAGCGGGCGCCAGCAGGTCCGCGACGCGCATGCCGTGCAAACCGAAGGTCGCAAGAAGCAGCGCGTGGGTGTCTGAACCGTTCGGGCGCGCGGGGGCGTCCCCTGCCGGAACGATGCAAAACTCCCTGAGCATTGTTCCCGGCAGTTTTGTCGCTGCGCAGGCAGCCAGCAGCATTCGAAAATCATGATTGGAGATGACGATGAGAGCCAAGCTTGGAATCGCGCCGATCGCCTGGTGGAACGACGACCTTCCCGAACTGAGCGACGACGTCTCGCTGGAGGAGTGCCTGCGGCAGGCCCGTGAGGCCGGCTTCACCGGCATGGAGACTGGCCGCCGCTTCCCGATGGACGCGGCGGTGCTTGAGCCCATCCTGAGGCAGCATGCCATGAGCGTCTGTGGCGGCTGGTTCTCCGGCCGCTTGCTGGTCGGCAATATCGATGAAGAGAAGGACCGCATCGCCGCGCAGATGGAGTTGTTCAAGGCGACCAACGCGCCCTGCATCGTCTATGGCGAGACGGGTCGCACCATTCAGGGCGACCGCGGAACGCCGCTGGCTATGCGCCCGCGTCTCGACGACGATCAGATCAAGGCCTACGGCCGTAAGCTCACCACTTTCGGCGAATGGTGCGCGGGTCAGGGCATGCCGATTTGCTACCACCACCACATGGCCGCGCCGATCGAAAGCGAACAGGAGGTCGATCTGCTGATGAAGCATTCCGGCGAGGGTCTGCCCCTGCTCTACGATGCCGGCCATATGGCCTTTGCCGGAGGCGACGTGCTGCGGGTGGTGGACAAGCACCACGCCCGCATTTCGCATGTACACACCAAGGACATCCGCCAAGCGGTCGTGGACGGGCTCGACCGCAGCCGGGAAAGTTTTCTCGACGCGGTGGTCAAGGGAGCCTTCACCGTGCCCGGTGATGGCTCGCTCGATTTCGAGGCGATCGTCAAGCGCTTGGCGAGCCACGGCTACGAAGGCTGGTTCGTCGTTGAAGCCGAGCAGGATCCCGTCAAAAGTCCGCCGCTCGAAATGGCGAAGATCGGCCACAAGGAATTGCTGCGTGTGATGGCCGCGGCTGGCTACAGGGTGGAGGGCTGAACGCATGAACCGGATAGATGGAAAGGTCTGTGTCGTCACCGGCTCGACGCAGGGGTTGGGAGCGGCCATCGCGCATCGGCTTGCCGAAGCGGGCGCTGCAGGCGTCGTGACGCTCGGCCGCAACGAGACCAAAGGCCGTGCCGTGGCCGACGCGATCACGCGCGAAACCGGCGTGCCGGTCCACTTCGTCAATGCCGATCTCGGCAAAGTCGAGGATTGCCGACGCGTGATCGCGGAGGCCGAGCGCGTCTACGGCAAGATACATGTGCTGGTGAACGCTGGTGCCCGCACGGACCGTGGCACCATCCTCGATACGTCGCCCGAACTCTTCGACGCCCTGTTCGCCGTCAATGTGCGCGGACCTTATTTCCTCATGCAGGAGGCCATCAGGCACATGATCCGCAATGGCATTGAGGGTGCGATCTGCAACATCGGCTCGATCTCGGAACATGCCGGCCAGCCCTTCATCAACGTCTACTGTGCTACCAAGGCGGCGCTGGCAACCTTGACCCGCAATACGGCATTTTCCGTCATGAAGAACCGCATCCGCGTCAACCAGCTGGATATCGGCTGGATGGCGTCCGACCACGAGCGGGAATTGCAGGCGAGCGAGAAGGGCGATCCCGACTGGGAAGCGAAAGCCGTTGCACACCTGCCCTTCGGGCGCCTGATCGACCCCCGCGAGGTCGCGCGGGCGGTAAACTTCCTTGTTTCGGACGATGCCGGGCTCATGACAGGTTCGGTGGTGGATTACGACCAGACAGTCCTTGGTGCCGCATCCGGCCCCATGGCCGTGCCTGAAAAGGCGATGGCGTTTTAACCTTCCGACACCGATTGAGAATCGACGGCCGGAGGATCGCCGGTGCTGCGACAGGTTTCGCGGTTTGGAGTCCCTACCGCTCGGTAACCGTTGGAATGCGGGGATTGACTGCGTTGTTCTGAAGCCTGGCCGCCAAGGCCACGGTCAAAGCCTGGGCAAGACACATAGGAGCCGCCAGCGAGCGCGAGAAAGTGTATTCGTGCTCCGGAACGGCGAAGAGAACGCGCGCGCTCTTGGCCAATGGAGACAGCGTGCTGTCCGAGATCGCCACGATGGGTATACCTCTCCCCGCGGCTTCTTCCACAACATTGACGACCTCGTTCGCATAGAAGCGGAACGACACCGCAAACAGCAGGTCCGTCTTCCGCATCGCGCGGGCCATATGCGTGGCCAGTCCGCCGCCCGGATCCAGGAGCACGCAGCGCTTACCCAGCATGGTCAGTATATAGCGAAGGAGTTCGACGACCGGTGCCGAGCGAAGTTGTCCCATCAGATAGACGACGTCGGCCTTCTCGAGCAGGCTAACGGCTTCCGCCAGATCCTCGGGCTGAATACCGGTGAGCATCTCTTTCAGGGACGCGATGTCACGGACGACCAGATCGTGCATGAATCCCATCTCGCTGCGATCCGTCCGCTCCCCCAGTTCCTTCTCCAACGCCTTGACGCGGGCTTCGAAGCCGGGAGCCGCGGTGGACAATCGTTTCTGGAAGAGGCTCTGCAGGTCCTTGAACCCCTCATACCCCAATGCTTGGGCAAATCGGACGAAGCTGGACGCGTGAACGCCGCTGCCTTCCCCGATCGAGTTCACCGATCGCACCGCGACGTCATTCGGATTTTGGGTGAGATACAACGCAATCTTCTGGTACGACTTGCTCATCCCATCATACCGGTCGTGTATCACGCGGATGAGATCCTCATAGTCCTTGGGAGCCTCGACCTTCTCGTCCACGATGCACATCCTTGCAATTTTTGTTGCATGATGGCGTCTTTGAAGGTTTTTGACCAGCAGAGAGTTGTCAACTCTGTCATCGGGCCACAAGTTGTGACTTCCGGTCGTACTGCGCAGGTCAGCTTCGCGCTAGAAAAACGGATCGGAGCGCCGAAGAGTGCGCATCGCGCGTCCGCGCACCAAGAGGGCTGCGACGGGTCCGTGCGAAGGAGACGCGTCAGAGGAGCAGCGGTTTCGGACAGGCTTAGGAATAGAAGGCCGGAAAGTCGACCGCTCCACCGCCCGACCAAAAGGCTTCGCGGCGGCGAAGATCTTTGCCGACGCCGCCCACTACGACTTGGAGAATACCTGCTGCCTTATGCGATCCGCAGAGTTACCGATCCGGAAGCAAGCCTCATGGTCTTCTTGGAGAGCACATATCGCGCCGCCGCAGACCTCGCGGACTGGGATTCAGCCGGTCTCGAATGTGCATTCGGGCAACCTCTGCGACCACGGGCTCCGCAAGTGCTCTGTCGCGCCGACGTTCGCAACGGCAAGTCCGTCCTACGACCCTGAAAACATCATCGGCTGCGCTTCAGCGGTACTGCATTTGGTACTGCATCGCCAACTTAAACCCCCTTAAGCTTTGATTTTTATTAGCTTTTCCGGACAGTCCGTCCAGTCCATCATTGAAATCGACATGGATGTCCTGGCCGCGTCGCCGATTTCTCGCCATAGCTTCCATTCGAGCGATCGAACCGCTGCAAACGTTGCCATTCTCCGGAGATTAGCCAAGATCCGATTATGCCGCCTTCCGATTTGTGGCGCGATAGATGCCATAGCCGATCTTGATGAGCAGGCCCTCGTCACACATCCGGGCCAGATAGCAGCCGGAATTCCGATGTCCGTGTGATCGCGTGTTCGCACACTTGTCGCTCCCATGCGCCCATGCGAGTGCGATCGCCCGTTTTTCTTGAGTGACGGTTTCGGCCACCGGCCAAGAGGACGCGCTCCGCGCGCTCGCGGTCACGCTTGCGGATCTTGATGGTAGGCTGTGGCGTAGATTTGTAGATTGGAAAGGGATCGGCAGCTCATGCTTCGCAGTTTCGCTCAGCCCGGGGCCAAAGCCTTTTCTACGCTAAGGCGCGATTTTGCACGCCAGCGTGCGATTTCTCTCTGTCCCTCGATCCGCTTCGCTTCCACTTGAATGGTTGTAGCAGCCTAGTCCGGTTTCGATACGCCCGCGTTCATCTCTTGGCGGAAACTGCTCCTGCTCATGTAAAGATAGGCGCCGTAGAGCAGCATCCCAATCGCCGCAACAGGCTCTTCAAAGAGCCGAACCATTTGGTCAGCAAAACTCTCTCGTCAGTCATCGCTCAATGCCCCCACAGCGCCACCGTAATGAGCTCACCGCGCATAGCCTTCATTCACGGTTTGCTATTCGCAGCGCCCGAATCGAGGTGATTTTTTGCGCGATCTGGAATGGGTGCTCGCTCGTATTCATAGCAAGCCATTCGATCTTCTCCAGCTCGCGTTCTACTAGATGCAGATGCTCGTATCTCAGCATGCCATTCAGCAGCCCGAGTACGTCGCTGTAGCCGTACTGCTGGTTCCTTTCGAGCACCCGGTTCACGTACGAGCGCCGAAATATGTTGTCGACGAGAGCAGGCTTGAATTCATAGCGTTCGTATACCGTTTGGAGCGCGTCTTCGAGCCGGTTGAGCCGCCACAACGCGTATACGATGAGGTAAGACACGCCGTAATACTCGCGATCCCTATCGAGGCGGTCCAGCAAAAGTGACGGGAACTTCGCCAAGCGATCTTCGGGAAGCTTTGAGGCGTACTCAACGATCGCATCGCCAATCTCAGAGACGATCTTCGGCCCGCTCTCGACCACGATGTCCTGCCGCTCGGAAGCGCGGTCGGACGCCCACCAATCCTGGTAGATCGACTTTATCTTCGCGTTCCCCTTTACTGCCGAAATGGTCCCCAGCCCGCCATGCTGGCGACCGTGCCGCGCATAGCGCCCAATCTCCTCTTTCAGGAGCGACGCCAGAGCCTTCTCGTCTTGGTCAGCGATCTCTGCAATCGCCTCGGAGTTGAGTTTCGTCGTCTTGACGCGTTGGCGCTCGGGCTTGTATTCGATGCCCCGTTTTCGCGTCCGATGCCCGTTGTGATCGACGAATGTGAAATCGTAGCGTTTCGTGGCCTTCAGGTGATGCTTCCTAGTGGGGACCATGAAGTGCGTGGAAATCGGGACCGTCGCCTTTGGCGGGATGACAGGTTCGCCATCGTGCGCCCTCGGCCCATCCACAATGAGATCGCCCTTGACACGTGGTCGGTCGATTTCCACCCCCACCATACGCAGAGGACGGTCGCTGTTGTTAGTCAGCCACCAATCGTTTTGCAGTTGAAGGATCCGACTGTCTCGCCAGATGCCACCTGTTCTCTTTCGGTCGTTCGGTGATAGTCGGGCGCGACGCCCAGCTCTTCACGACGTCGGGTACGAAGGGCCTTCCTACCCGTTCAATGAACTGCACGATCGCGGCAGTAGCCGACGAAGACTTGGGAATTGCTTCGTCTTCGTTATCTTGCGACATCTGAATGTCCTACCGCCAACGCCACCACGGCACAATATACAAGACGGCGAGCATTGCGTAAGCGATTTGAAGCAGGGTCATCGAGGTCGCTCCGTTGGACGATGACCTAGCCATTTATCGAAGATTTTTTGTCATGGGTGACAAATCCTTTGTCACGCACGACAAATCTTTTTCCGAAATCCGGAAAGATCGCGCTGCGGTTCAGTGCCCTCCCATACCGAAGAACGCGATGAGGTAGCCAACGAAGGCAATGAACGCGCCCGCGGCGAGGCAGAGATAAGCGATCTGGAGAAGTGTCATAAGCGGCATCCTTTGTTGCTGCTTACTCTATAGCGCTCCGCAAACCGTGTTGCGTTTTATGGTGACACGCTCCTGTCATTCGACGGCAAGCGCAAACACAGGCGCGCAGTACGTGCGGCAACTGAACGGCGAATACGAGAAACACTACGCGCCAATTTCATTGACGCTAGACAGGCCAATACGACGCGTACGAACAAACACTAGCCGATGGCGCTAGCCGCACTAGCGAACGAACACTGCATTGTCCGCAATGACGAACTCAATGCGTCGAACGACGCTAAGCACCGCGAACTGTCATATGGTTAGCGCAGACACTTGATTGACCAATTAGGCCAATTGGCGATTGACAGTGCATTTGATAAATGCGCCGAACCTACGGCAATTAGCAATGCTAACGTTGACATCGCCCTGATGCAGCACCTTGGATTTGATCGCTTCGCAATCGCCGGGCACGATCGGGGAAGCCACACCGCCTTTCGGACTGCTATGGATCATCCCTCCGCGGTGACACATCTCATCGTGCTCGATGCCGTTCCTATCCTCGAAGCGCTTGAACGATGTGATACACGCTTTGCAACCGCGTGGTGGCATTGGTTCTTCTTCGCCCAGCAAGAGAAGCCGGAGCGCGCTATCAATGCCGATCCCGATGCTTGGCATGGTGGCTCCGCCGAACAGATGGGCCCAGAGGCCTATGCCGATTACAGCGCGGCCGTTCACGATCCGCGGGTCATTCACGGAATGATAGAAGATTATAGGGCAGGTATCACGATAGACCGTCTGCACGACGCGGAAGACCGAGAGGCGGGCCGCCGTATTGAATGATGGTTCTGTGGTCGCTGCGTGATGACCTTGAGCAGCTTTACGGCGATGTTCTCGAAGTTTGGCGACCGTGGACGGCGGCGAGACTGCAGGGGAAGGGCCTGGACTGTGGTCACCACATGGCTGAGGAAGCACCGGATGCGCTCGCGGCCGAAATCCTGCGATTCTTGGGACCCTGCTAGGCTCTGCCTGCCGTGGCACGTATCGAAGCATTGACGCCCGGCAAGCCATGTTGTCCGCTTCGCCCGCAATGCGGACCCAATGTGAGGGCTTCGGAACTTCGACTTTGGGTCAAATGCCGAATTTGGTCCGCTGTAACATAGCTCCGACTTCCTTGCGCGCCGAGCACGAAATACCACCGATCCTGCCGACATCATGGCACACCTCGAGTAAAGCCTTCGTCTCGAGCCCCTCGCCCCGATTTTGTTCGCGCGATAGAAGCGGCGGTTGGCGATTGAGCAGCATGGAATCGCCGAATTCATGCGCGCGGTATCGATACGCGGTGAAGGCTGCGGAGGCCTTGGCGAG
>NZ_JAMYPO010000021.1:0-106667 GCF_040320365.1 Mesorhizobium sp. M0701 | reverse complement strand
TCGGCGTGGCCTTGGCGAGATTGGCAAGGGCGGCGGCCGTGGCGTGTTGCTGCACGCGATGCTGGGCATCGATGCCGAGACGGGCGGCGTTCTGGGGCTGGTGGCGGGCCGGGTGTGGACGCGCGAGGGGCGTGTGGAGGTTGCTCATGCCAAGCGGCCTCTGTGCGACAAGGAGTCCGAGCGCTGGTTGAGCACGGCCGCGGCGGCCAAGCCGGTGTTGAAGTCGGCTGCACTGGTGACCGAGGTGAGCGACCGCGAGAGCGACATCTACAGCAAGTGGGCGCTTGTACCCGAACCCGGCTTCCACATTCTGACCCGCGCCATGCACGACCGCCGGATCCAGGGCGGCGGCAAGCTGTCGACCGCACCGCTGCAGGCCGCCGGAGAGGCCATGGTCGAGCTGCGCGCGCGGCCTGGTCGGGCGGCGCGCACGGCCCGGCTGGTGGCGAGCTTTGCCCAGGTCGAGGTCGTGCGCCCCGACAACACGATTGAAGAGGGCCTGCCCAAGACGGTGAGCGTGAGCTTGGTGCAGGTAACCGAGATCGACCCGCCGCAGGGCGCCGAGCCGATCCTGTGGCGACTGCTTACCACCCATCTCGTCCAGGACGCGGCCATGGCCTGGCGGATGGTCGATTGGTATCGCATGCGCTGGACCATCGAGCAGTTCTTCCGCACCCTCAAACAGCAGGGGCTTCAGCTGGAAGACAGCCAACTGGAGACCGCCGAACGGCTCGTCAAACTGACCGCCATCGCCGCGCGAGCCGCCTGTGTCGTCATGCAACTCGTCCAGGCCCGCGACGGCCGATCCGCACAACACGCCGCCATCGCCTTCACCCACGCCGAAATCGACACGCTTCAAGCCCTGCTGCCCACACTAGAGGGAAAAACCGCCCTGCAGAAGAATCCCCACGCCCCCCAATCCCTCGCTTGGGCCGCCTGGATTATCGCCAAACTCGGCGGCTGGGACGGCTATCCAAAGTCCAAAGCCCCAGGACCCATCACCTTCCGACACGGATTGCAGCACTTCCTGTCCATCGCCCATGGATGGGCGCTTCGAAATGTGTGAATCGCCTAGACGAAAATGGGGAGAGGTGGCTCGGCGAAGCCGAGACGGAGAGGGGACTGCGCCCTACGAAGGCCCCCTCTCCGGCCGCGGAGCCTGTCCTTGGGCTTGCCGAAGGCAAGACCCGTGGACAGCCACCTCTCCCCCGTTTCGCGACGGCGAGGAACGCAAGTCTTGAGGCTGGATCGGCAGCTTCTGCGACAGCGAGGCTCCCACTTGCCTCGCTTTGCCCGCTCCTGTATGAAATCCGCGATGAGCCCGCGCGCCACCTCTTTTGCGTCCCGTCGGACCGGCATTGCCGGCCAGACCGTTCGCGCGCTTGCCTCCACCCTGCTGCTTCTCGGCCTTATCGGCGATCGCCGGGTTCGCTGAAGGAGCGCCCGGCGGTCGAATTCGCCGCTCACGCGCACGCTCCTTGGCCAGTCACAAATTGGCACGTCACATCAAGCGAACGAAATTCTGGTAAAGGCGCCGCTCGCCACCAATCCGCCTGAAGCTGGATCCGCGAGCCGCCGGGAGAAAAGACGATGAACGCACGAGAAGATATCCGTCTGAATGTAGAGGAAACCGCCAAGCCCGCCAGGGGCATGCCGGACGCTGCCCGCAAATACCAACCCTATCCGACCGTCGGCCTTGCCGATCGCACCTGGCCTTCGAAAGTGATCGACAAGGCGCCGATCTGGTGCTCGGTGGACCTGCGCGACGGCAACCAGGCGCTGATCGATCCGATGGGTCAGGAACGCAAGGCGCGCATGTTCGCCCTGCTGCTCGACATGGGCTTCAAGGAGATCGAGATCGGCTTTCCGTCGGCCTCGCAGACCGACTTCGATTTCGCCCGCTGGTGCATCGAACAGGGCAACGTGCCCGCTGACGTCTCGCTGCAGGTGCTGGTGCAGTGCCGGCCGGAACTGATCACCCGCACTTTCGAGGCGCTGAAGGGCGCCACCAACCCGATCGTCCATTTCTACAACTCGACCAGCGAATTGCAGCGCCGCGTCGTCTTCGAGAAGGACGTCGCCGGCATCAAGCGCATCGCCACCGATGCGGCCAAGATGATCACCGACATGGCGGCCAAGGCCGGCGGCGGCTACCGTTTCGAATATTCGCCGGAGAGCTTTACCGGCACCGAGCTCGAAGTGGCGCTGGAGATCTGCAACGCGGTCACCGAGATCGTCAAGCCGACGGCGGAGAACAAGCTGATCATCAACCTGCCCTCCACGGTCGAGATGTCGACGCCCAACATCTACGCCGACCGCATCGAATGGATGTGCCGCAATCTCGACAACCGCGAGAACCTGTTGATCTCGCTGCATCCGCACAATGACCGCGGCACCGGCATCGCCACCACCGAACTCGGCCTGATGGCGGGCGCCGACCGCGTCGAAGGCACGCTGTTCGGCAACGGCGAGCGCACCGGCAATGTCGACATCGTGACGCTGGCGCTCAACATGTACACGCAAGGCGTCGATCCCGGGCTCGACTGCTCGGACATCAACCGCATGAAGGACGTCTACGAATATTCCAACCAGCTGAAGATCCCCGAGCGCCATCCCTATGTCGGCGAGCTCGTCTACACCGCCTTTTCCGGCTCGCACCAGGACGCCATCAACAAGGGCATGAAGGCGCTGCGCAAGGCCAACACGCCGCACTGGGAGGTGCCCTATCTGCCGATCGACCCGGCCGATGTCGGCCGCAGCTACGAAGCCATCATCCGCATCAACTCGCAGTCCGGCAAGGGCGGCATCGCCTATGTGCTGCATGCGGATTACGGCCTCAACCTGCCGCGCAACCTGCAGATCGAGTTCAGCCAGGCCATCCAGGCGATCACCGATGCCGAAGGCAAGGAGGTGCCGGCCAGGCGCATCTACGAGCGCTTTCTCGACACCTATGTCGACCAGCCCGGCGCGCGGCTGAAGTTCCTCGACCACCACACCTATCCCGACACCGAGGTCAAGGGCCGGCGCGTGGTCGAAGCGGTGATCCTCGACAAAGGCAAGGAGGTGACCATATCAGGCACCGGCACCGGCCCGATCGACGGCTTCGTCGATGCGCTGTCGCGCCATGTCGGGGTGCCGATGTCGGTGCTGGATTATTCCGAGCATTCCATGCAGCGCGGCTCGAATGCCTCGGCCATTTCCTATGTCGAGATGGAACATCCGGGCGGCAAGCTGTTCGGCGCCGGCATCAACACCAACATCGTCGCCGCCTCGCTCGAAGCCGTGGTTTCGGCGGCCAACCGCATCGTCGGCCGAAAGGGCGGCTAGCCGAGACCGCCAGGCCCGCGCATCAGCCCACCGGAAATTTTATCCGGTGGGTACGCTATCGCACCATAAGCAGATGCTTGTATGGCGGCGCCAGCGCGATATGATTGTACCTCAACCTGTGCCGAATTCGAAGGGATCGACACTTGCAGCATACCACGCCTGCCGCCCCCGCAGTGCGCGAAACGTTGGAGCGATTGCTTGCCAGCGAAACGTTCGGACGATCCGAGCGCGCGCGCAAGCTGCTCCGCTACCTCGTCGAGCGCGAGCAGGCAGGCGAAGCCGATAGGCTCAAGGGCTTCTCCATAGCGATGGACGTTTTCGGCAAGGACGGCGATTTCGACCCGTCGACCGATGCGGTGGTGCGGGTGCAGGCCGGCAGGCTGCGCGAGCTTCTGCAGCAGTATTTCGCCAATGAGGGCGTTGCCGAACCGGTCCGCATCGCCATTCCGCGCGGCGGCTATGTTCCGTCCTACGAGCTCAACGCCATTCGCTTGCCGGCAGAGGCTGAGGCAGAGAACAAGCCGCAGCCGGCGACAGAGGAGGCGGCGACCGCCCCGCTCGGCTCGCCGGAAGATGCCCGCAACCGGGCACATCCGGCTGCATTGCTGAGCGTTCCAGCCGTCGCCCCTGCTGCACCTTCGCTGCAGCGGCATTTGCAGTTCTTCTGGCTGGCGATCGCGCTGGTCATTCTCATGCTGGGTGTGCTGATCCTTCGCCAGGGCAGCGTGGTATTGCTGACCGGCGGCGACACGGCGGTCGAGACCGCTGTGGCGACCGGCAGCATAGCAGCGCCTCCGGTTGAAAACCTCCCCCAGGTCTACATCGCCATCAAGGCCGACAGCGACCTGGCTCGCCGTGTCGCCGCATCGCTGCGCGCCGGCCTCAGCGGCTTCGATACCATCAATTTCATCGGCCGTGATGCCGACAGCCCGCCCGATCCAGTAACCGACGCCGCCAGCTTCGTATTCGATGTCCTGCCCGGGCCGCGTAGCGGCGACATCATGCTCGAGCTGCAAAGCGTGGCGACCGGCCGCGTGCTGCTCTCACGCAACCTGACCGCCGGCGACAGCGCGAACACCGCCATCGAGGACCAGATCTCCGGCATTTTGAGCTCGGCTCTTCCCGCCTCGGGCACGATCTACAACTACATCGAGCAGAGCGGCATCCAGACCGGGCTGACGGCGTGTCTGGTGCTCAACGGCAAATATTATCTCGACCAGAACGCCCAGACGCACGGAGCCGCTTACCGCTGCCTCGAAGATCTTGCCAACCGGGAGGCGAAGTCGTCGCTCGTCTATTCGGAACTCGCTTCCTTGCATCTCGAAGCGGTCACCGACCACTATCCCTACCCCGCCGACGCGACGATCGACAAAGCGATGACGTTTGCCCATCGCGCCATCCAGATGGGCCCGACCAGCCCCTACGCGCACCGCGCCCTTGGTTATCTCAATTCGCGCATGGGCGATTCCGCGGAATCGATCCGCTGGATGCGCAAGGCCTATGAGCTCAATCCCTACGATCTCGCAATGGCAGCCGCCTATGGCTACGGGCTGGTTTTCGCCGGCAGGTACAGCGAGGGCACCCCGATCATCGCTCACGCGGTGGACATCGCCAGCGCCCATCCGACATGGTGGGATTACGGGCTGTTCGCCGGAGAGTTCATGATGGGCGACATTCACAAGGCCACGCTCGCCAGCGACGGCTTGCGAACGACGGAAATTAAATCGCATTATCTGGCGGCGCGGCTGATCGGCGCCAAGGCTGCCGGCCGCGAGAAGCTGGCGAGCAGGCTGCTGCAGGAACTGACCGCCAAATTCCCGAAATTCGCAGCCGATCCGCGCGCAACTTTCGTCGAACGAAGATATCCCGCCGATCTGACCAACCGGCTGGTGGAAGCCCTGCGCGCCGCCGGCCTTGGCGGCGCCAGCTGACGTCTCCCGGCGCGTGCACGACGTCAGGTGATCGCGAAGATTTTACTGGCCATCCGGACGGCCAAAGCGCAATTCAGACACAATTTGAACCGGCCAATCTGATCCCACATAGGTCTGATCCCGCATAAGACTGATCTCCGCATAAGTCTGACCTCCCGCAAAGACTGATCCGCATAAGACCGCCCCCGGCATCCTGACTGATCCCGGCACCAAGCCATAAAGTTTGCATGACCCCATCCCTTTACGCTGCCGAACGGGGCACCGGCCCGACAACGATCGCCTTCCTGCATGGTTTCGGTGGCTGCCACGACGACTGGCGCGACGTGGCCGAGTCTCTGGCGCCCGGCGCGCGGACCCTGGCCTATGATCTGCCGGGACATGGGCTGTCGCTCGATTTTCCGGGCGGCGGTCCGGCCAGGATTGCAGCCAGTGCCGTCCTTGCCGATCTTTCCGCTCGCGGGATAAAGCGGGCTCATCTCGTCGGTCATTCGATGGGCGGCGCCGTGGCCGCCCTGATGGCATTGAGCGAGCCTGAAAAGATGGCCTCGCTGACGCTGCTGTCGCCGGGCGGTTTTGGTCCTGAGATCAATGGTCCGCTGCTGCGTCGCTACGCCGCCGCTGCCGGCACGGATGAAATCCGCGCCTGTCTTGCCGCCATGTCGGGACCGCAAAGCCGGCCCTTGCAGCATAGGGTCGATCTCGTCAACGAGATGCGCCGGCGTCCCGGCCAGTCGCGGACACTTGTCGAGTTCGCAGCCGCCATGACCAGGGATGATCGGCAAGGCGTCATTCAGCGCGAACGGCTGGAAACGCTGAACATGCCGGTCATGGTGGTTTGGGGAACCGACGACGCGGTGCTGCCCGTCAGCCAGGCGGACGGCGTGCCGAAGCATTTTCATCTGCACCACGTGCTGGAAGCCGGCCATATGCTGGTCGAGGAAGCGCCCGGCCTGGTCGTCGAGGCCGTCCGTCGCAATATGCGACGCCGCAGCAGGCGGCTTCGTCCGGGATTCGCCGCTGCGGCGAGCTGATCGGTCTTCGCGCAGGCACGGCGGCGGCGCTGGTGCTGCTCCAGCGAACCCTTGCCCGCTCATCGATCTCGCAAGTGCATTTTGGCGACGGCTGTGTTAATTCGGTGTTAACCAAACCCCGCGAGGCAACGCCGATGAAGGACGCAGGCGAGAACATCACCCAGATCGATCAGTCGCGAAAACTGTCCGATGCCATTCGCGACGTCAAGAACGCCTTCGCCGACCGCGATGACGTCGTCGTCGAGATGCGCGAAGCGCATCGCATGCGGCTCGATCTGCTTGCCGCCGAACTCGCGCCGGTCTTCGGCGACGTACCCACCGATATGGACAGTTTCGACTTCGCCGTCTCGTCCGGCCTGCAACCACGGCTGTGGATCGACGCGGTCAGCCATGTCGCCATGGGACGCGACCGCCGCACCTACCGCTTTCTCAAGGACACGCGCATCGGCCGCGTCGTGCTCGCCGAGTCGACCGAGATGAAGGTCGTTGCCGATCAGGTGACGCGCTATGTCGCCGAGCGCGTCGTCGAACGCCAGAGGATGATGGAAGGCGGCATCGAGCAGGCCGTCGCCGGCCTGAAACGCGCCCTGGTGGCGGAGGCTGAGCCGCCGCTGCATGTCCCTGCGCGCAGCAACGGCTGGTCGGCGTTCTTCTCGGGCCTCGGCCTGATCGCCGCCGGCGCCCTGGTCGGCCTGGCGATTTCGCTCGTGCTGTTCTGGGACCGCATCGTCGCGATGAAAATCAGCTTTTAAAGCATTTGCAGCCAAGTGATGTCACTTGGCGTCGCAGAGTGCGGCTGACGACCGGCGAGACGCTCCCATCTGAGTTCACCGCGCCCCGGCAAGCGTGGCCTCGGCCCCCACGCCAAGCTCCATTGTCTGCAGGTCGCTGGGCGGCAATGCCGGCCCGGTCAGGCCGCGGCGCGTCAGCCTGATCCGCCAATTGTCCTTTTCACCGTCGATGTCGAGCAGATTGTATTGCGCCGGCGCATGCGAACTGCCGGGCGCCTGCCCCGCGGCGGCGACCCCGACCACCGGAATTTTGATCTTGCGGGCGCCGATGAAGAACAGCGACGGCACATGCGAATGGCCGTGCAGCACAAGCTCGGCGCCGTGCCGGTGAAGAACCTTGTGGAAGCGCGAGATGCCGAACAGCCGCTTGTTCTGCGAAACGGCGCCGCGCACCGGCGGGTGGTGGATCATGATCACCCGGAACAGGCCCTGCTTGCTCGTGGCGTCGAGGATGCCGCGCAGCCTTTCCGCCTGGCCTTCCAGAAAGAAGCCGTTGGCCATGAAGGGAGCCGTGGCGCGCGCCGTGGAGACGCCGATCAACGCAACATCGCCGCGCACGCGCAGATACGGAAAGGTGTTGCGGTCGACCGGCGTATTGACGCCGTCGCCGGTCATCCACGCCGCCCAGGACCGGCAGGTCTTGTCGAAGGCGCCCGGCACATAGGCGTCATGGTTTCCCGGCACGACCGACACGTCATTGGGCGAGCCCAGCGTCTCCAGCCAGTGCTTGGCCATCTCGAGCTCACCGTCGAGCGCCAGATTGACCAGGTCACCGGTGATGGTGAGATGGTCCGGCCCGCTGGCCTTCATGTCGGCGACGATCGTGTCGATGACGGCATCGTGCATGTAGCGGCGGCGGTTGCGCTGCCAATTGACGTAACCGACCACGCGCTTGGAGGCGAGATCGCGATAGGTTACATCGGGAAGCGGCCCCAGATGGACATCGGAAATATGCGCGAGCCTGAACATCTTTTCTTCATAGGCGAGCCGCGCGCGGCTTTCCACTCACGGTTTCGCGGACGATGACGCCGGATCCGGAGCAAGCCCTGCGCCAGACCGGCTGGCCGGGCTTCAGGGCAAGGCTGTTTCACCTGTATTTCGTACTGCGGCGGCCGATGACGCTCGGCGTGCGCGGCTTGATCCACGACCGCCGCTCCAATTCCGTCTTCCTCATCCGCCACACCTATGTCCCGGGCTGGCACCTGCCCGGCGGTGGCGTCGAGTTGGGCGAGACGATGATCGAAGCGCTGACGCGCGAACTGTTCGAGGAAGGCAACATCGCGCTGACCGGACCGCCGGTGCTGAAGTCGCTGCATTTCAACCGCCGCGCCAGCCGCCGCGACCATGTCGGCCTCTATCTGGTCGAAGAGTTCGACCAACCAAGCCCTAAGCTGCCCGACCGCGAAATCGCCGAAGCCGGCTTCTTCCCGCTCGACCGCTTGCCCCAGGGAACGACGCCGGCGACGCTGCGGCGGATTGCCGAGGTTTTTGGGGGGAATTCGGCATCGCCTTACTGGTAGATCATCTCTTCAACAGCTTTGGCTGCGTCGGTATAGACCGGCAGCATTCATTGTTCTCAGAGAGATAAATGCTGAGCGATGAGGAGAAAAAATGCAACACAGCCAAAACGATAGATTTAGAATCGCGCTCTATGTATCACTTTACACGGGAATTGTGATCACATTTTCCGTGATAGCGTTAATTTCGACAATAGTTCTTGCGATAGATCCATGCATGTTAGCAAAAGTTGGAAGATTCATCCAATTCACAATACAATTAGTTGCGGCATTCGTGACATATTTCGTTTTTATAAAGCGACATGCTCAGCTTTTTACTCGCACTGAATTCTGGAAAATGGTCGGATTCTCAACCCTGATAGAAATGATTTTGGGAATGGCTGTGCTTCTGCCGTCGGGATTGTTACGCGCAATCCCGCCCCAGATGTCGGTCGTGATCGTCATGATCAGCGGCATCGTTGCGTTCCTTGCAACGTCGCTCGGCTACTCCAATCGATTTGGAAATACCATATTGAAAGCTGAACTCGTTAGAAGGGCAAAGATGGACTCAGAAACCTTCCGCTAGGTCACCGGTCTCACGCAGCCTTCCTGAATCGCGCGCGGTCGTGCAGCGCGCCATAGTCCAGCTCCGGCCCGACCGGCACGATACGCGTCGGGTTGATCGTCTCGTGGCTGCCGTAATAATGCGACTTGATGTGGTGCAAATTCACCGTGCCGGCGACGCCCGGCACCTGGTAGAGATCGCGCAGGTAATTCGACAGGTTCGGATAGTCGGCGATGCGGCGCAGATTGCACTTGAAATGGCCCACATAGACCGGGTCGAAGCGGACCAGAGTCGTGAACAGCCGCCAGTCCGCCTCGGTGATGCGGCCGCCGACGAGATAGCGCTGCCTCGACAGACGGTTTTCCAGCATATCGAGCGCCGAGAACAGTTCGCCGAACGCCTCCTCGTAGGCTGCCTGCGTGGTGGCGAAGCCGGCACGGTAGACGCCGTTGTTGACCGCGGGATAGACCAGCGCATTGACCGCATCGATCTCGCCGCGCAACGGTTGCGGATAAAAATCGAGCTTGGCATCGCCCCATTCGTCGAAGGCCGAATTGAGCATGCGGATGATCTCGGAGGATTCGTTGGAAACGATGGTCTGCTCGCGTTTGTCCCACAGCACGGGAACGGTGACCCGGCCCGAATAGCCGGGATCGGCCCTGGTGTAGATCTGGTGCAGGAAATCGAGGCCGCAGAGCGTGTCGCCGGTGGCGCCGTCCTCGGCCAGGAACGTCCAGCCGTCGGCGCCCATGAAATGATGGACGACCGAGACGGAAATCACGTCCTCGAGTTTTTTGAGCACGCGAAAGATCAACGTCCGATGCGCCCACGGGCAGGCGAGCGAGACATAGAGGTGGTAGCGGCCGGGCTCGGCCTTGAAGCCGCGTTTTCGCCCTTCGGCCGGCGCGCCGTCGCGGGTCACCCAGTCGCGCCACTGCGACTGCGCGCGCACGAATTTGCCGCCGCTCTCCCCGCTATCGTACCTGCGGTCCTGCCATTGGCCTTCGACTAGCAATCCCATGCAATATCCTTTCGCGTTCCTACCCGATGTAGGGCACCAAGCGGCGCCGCGGAAATCCCCGATGCTGAACAGATCGTCAACGGCTGCGTCGTCGAGTGCGGTCGGCTGCGCCGGCCGATTGCGGCGGCTGAAAATTGGTGCTAGCGGACATCCGCATGTTCGACTTTGCCATGATCCGGTTCGACCGACGACGAAAGAGCGCCCGCGCTTGATGAAGCGCTGACTGGCGAACGCTGCCGCTTGCAGCAAACCTTTCCTCGTATACCGGAACGCAAAGACCATGAGCCTTGCCGACTTGAAATACCTGGCCGACGTGAAATACCTGCCGGAAACTCCGGCGCACGATCCTGAAATCGAAGCCATCAATAACGAGGCCTTCGGGCCGGGCCGTTTCGTGCTTGCCGCCTACAAGATCCGCCAAGGTGGCCCGCACGAACGCGCTTTGTCCTTCGTGGCCGTCGATGGCGCAATCGTCGTCGCCTCGGTACGGATGACGCGCATCGCCGCCGGTGCCGGCCGCGCGCTGATGCTCGGGCCGCTCGCTGTGCGGCCGGCCTTCAAAAATCTCGGCATTGGCCGCAAGCTAGTGGCAATCGCGCTGGAAGCCGCCGCCAAGGCCGGCGCGCCGGCGGTGATGCTGGTCGGCGACGAACCCTATTATGGCCCGCTCGGCTTCAAAAGGCTGCCGCGGGGGCAGATCTCGATGCCGCGTCCGGTCGACCCCGACCGGCTTTTGGCGCACGAGATCGTGCCGGGCGCGGTGGCGAGGCTGGCGGGCGAGGTTTGCCACGCCGACCAGGCAAGGATTGCCGCGCACATCGCCGCGATGGCATGACCATGCCGGTGCTGTCGCACGGTGGCTTGGCGTCATAGTCTGGGCACGGAGGAGGACGTCGAGATGAACCCGAACGGCCAGATTGCGATCGTCACCGGTGGCGGCTCCGGCCTTGGCGAGGCGACGGCGCGCGCTCTTGCCGCCGGCGGCGCCAGGGTTGCCGTCCTCGATCTCGGTATCGAGCGTGCGGCCAAGGTGGCGGCTGACATCGGCGGCATCGCCGTCCGATGCGATGTGAGCGACGCCGCGAGCGGTGCCGCCGCAGTCGCGGAAGCGGCAGAGACGCTCGGCGCACCGCGCATCCTGGTCAATTGCGCCGGCATCGTTATCGGCATGAAGACGATCGGCAAGGACGGACCGCATCCGCTCGATCAATACCGCAAGGTGATCGAGGTCAATCTGATCGGCACCTTCAACATGGTCCGCCTGGTCGCCGACCGGACCGCCAGGCTCGAACCGCTGCAGGGCGGCGAGCGCGGCGTCATTATCAACACCGCATCGGTCGCGGCCTATGACGGCCAGATCGGCCAGGCCGCCTATTCCGCGTCCAAGGCCGGCGTCGTCGGCATGACGCTGCCGGTGGCGCGCGATCTTGCCCGCTCCGGCATTCGCGTCTGCACCATCGCACCCGGCATCTTCAGGACGCCGATGATGGCCGGCATGCCGCCGGAGGTGCAGGATTCGCTCGCTGCCGCGGTGCCCTTCCCTTCCCGTTTGGGCGAGCCTTCGGAATACGCGGCACTTGCCTTGCACATCATCGAGAACCAGATGCTCAACGGCGAGACCATTCGCCTCGACGGCGCCATCCGCATGGCGCCGAAATAAATGCGACGGTGATGCCTTGGACGAACCCAGGAAAGACGTGATCCGCGCGACCGATACCGAGGCGATCAGGCTGGCAAAGACGCTGATCCGCAGCGCCCGTTTCGGCGCGTTGGCAGTGCTCGAACCAGGAACCGGTTCGCCGCTGGCCAGCCGGGTCGGCGTCGCCACAGACATCGACGGCACGCCATTGATCCTGGTATCGATGCTGTCCACCCATACCGGCGCCATCCTTGCCGACCCGCGCTGCTCGTTGCTCGTCGGCGAACCCGGCAAGGGCGATCCGCTGGCGCATCCGCGATTGACGCTCGTCTGCCGCGCCGTGCGGCTCGAACGCGGAGCGAACGAACACGCCCGTGCCGAGCGGCGCTACCTCAACCGCAACCCCAATGCAAAACTCTATGCCGGGCTCGGCGACTTCTCGATTTTCCGGCTCGAACCGGAGCGCGCCAGCCTGAACGGAGGCTTCGGCAAGGCCTATCTGCTCGACCGCACCGATCTGGTCGCGACGGGAGCGATCGTCGAAGAGCTTGCCGCCGGCGAGCAATCGGCGCTCGACCACATGAACGCCGACCATCTCGATGCGATTGCCCTCTACGCAAGTCATTTCGGCGGGGCCGAGAGTGACGGCTGGATCGTCACCGGGTTCGACGCCGACGGGATGGATCTCATATCGGGCGACAATGTCTGTCGGGTTTTCTTCCCCGAGCCGCTGAGAGCGGCGCGCGACCTCAGGCCTGTCCTGGTTGACATGGCCAAGGCGGCCCGATCGGCAAATTAATCACAGCCGCACAGTTAATCGGCTTGCGTGGAAAGCAAGCCTTGAGATTTGAGCGAAATGTTCTACCTTTGCGAGTGACGCTGAATCGCTGGCGTGCATCTATAGGGAAAGTCTATGGAATCCGACGCTATTGCCCCCATAGCGGCGGATGAGCAAGAAGGCATGGGGGATCTATGGTCTCGAACAAACTAGTCGCCAACGCCGGAACCGCGGCTGCGTTTCTGACGCTGATGGGCAACGAAAAACGTTTGTTGATCATGAGCTATCTGGCCGAGGGCGAGATGTCGGTCGGCGCCATAGCCGAGAAGGTATCGCTCAGCCAATCCGCCCTGTCACAGCATCTGGCCAAGCTCAGGGCTTCCGACCTTGTCGAGACCCGCCGCGACCGGCAAATGATCTATTATTCCTGCAAGTCCGCGGCGGTGCGCGAATTGCTGCACATGCTGGACGGCATTTTCGGCGAAGGTGAACTGTCGCAGATGGCTCACCGGCTGCGTCGCGCCGGGACCTGAGCGGCCGAGGCGGAGAATGCCCCGCCAAATCCGCTTTGCTGCCAAGTCCGCTTTGCTACTGAACGCGCTCGTCGGCGGCCTGCGCAATCTCGTCCTTGAACTCGACCTTCGTGCCCGGCTGCACCATGGAGGCAAGGTCTTCGGCATCCCAATTGGTCAACCGGATGCAGCCATGCGAAAAGGTCGTGCCGATCTTGCCCGGTTCGGGCGTGCCGTGGATGCCGTAGCTTTCGATCGAGAGATCGATCCAGACCGATCCCACGGGGTTGTTCGGCCCGGCAGCGATGGTGAAGGGCCGCTTGGTCTTGACCCCCTTGAAAGCGAAGTCCGGATCGTAGTGATAGGTAGGGTTGTGCACCACGCGCCTGACCTCCGCCATGCCGCTTGGCGCCGGCTTCTCCTCGCTCCCGATCGAGGCGGGGTAGACCGCCAGCCATTTGCCGGCACGGTCGCGCACACGCACCAGGCGGGCGCCCTTGTCGACCTCGACGGCGGCGACGCCGGCGGGAGGGTCGCCTCTGCCGACATCAGGCACCACCAAGGTCCTGCCTGGTTTCCTGAGGCTGGTGCCCGGATTGAGCATTCGCAGCAATTGGTCGCTGACGTGGAAGCGCTCGGCCAACCTCTCCACCGCATTGCGGTAGCCGAGCCGCCGCAAGCGGGCCATCCTCTCCAAGCGAGCCGGAATACGCCGGGTGAACGGTCCACGCACATCCTTGCGCATCACCTCATAGGTCACCAGCACCGGCTTGGCGGAGGTTGCGATGAGTTTGCTCCAGGTTTGTGGACTGAGCTTGCCCTCAGGCGGAAGTCCGTTTGCCGCCTGAAACGCGGCGACGGCCTTGGCGAAGTTCTGGGAAAGGCGCCCGTCGATCAGGCCCGGCGAGAAGCGGGCCCGATCCAGAAGGATCTGCGCCTTCAGCAGCATCGGATCGACACCCTTCGGTTCGCCGATAGTGAATTGGGCCTGATTGACGGTGGCTGGATCGAGCTTGGCCGCGCTGGCCACGCCACATGCAAGGGCAAGCGTGGCGGTAAAGACGAGGAGGAGCCTGATCATCGATGTCCTCCCAGGACCGCAGCAGGAGCCCGCCTCTATGACGCGGCATGGCCCCGTGGGGTTCCTTCGCCCCATCGAAATTCTGCATTGAAGCGGCTTGGCCGAAGTGCCGTGCCGCGGGAATCAATATCTCCATGCCGCCAGGAGGCCAGGCAAGGCGTCTCGGCCCGGCGCCTTGTGATTGGATTTGACCGTTAGAACGGCGTGCATCCATTTGGACGCTGAGATACGGTCAGAGCTTCGGATCCGGCATCATGCCTTCCGAAGCCGAATCCCGATTCGCGGCCGACGCCAAGATCCGCCGAGGAAGCCATGAATCCGATCCGCATAGACGACCCGCAGGATCCTCGCGTCGCCGCCTATCTCGACATCCGGGAACGCGATCTTGCCGGCCGGCAGGGCCGTTTCGTCGCCGAAGGCAAGGTGGTGCTCGACACGCTGCTTGCCGCCCGTCGCTTCGAGGCAGAATCGGTGCTGGTGCTCGAGAACCGGCTGGCCGGCCTCGATGACGTCCTGCGCAAGGCGCCTGCCGGGCTTCCGATCTATGTCGCATCCGGCGAAGTCATGGACAGGATTGCCGGATTCCACATGCATCGCGGCATATTGGCGATCGGCCGCAAGGGCGCGGCCGTCTCCGCTGAAGCTTTGCTCGGCGCACTGCCCGCCCGCGCGCTGATCGTGGTGCTGGTCGGCATCGCCAATCATGACAATATGGGATCGATCTTCCGCAATGCCGCCGCCTTTGGCGCGGATGCCGCGCTTCTCGATCCGACCTGCTGCGATCCGCTGTACCGCAAGGCAATCCGCGTCTCGGTGGGCGCGGCCTTGAAAGTCCCCTTCGCCTGCTTTGCCGATACCGCGGGCTGCACCGCAATGCTCGACCGGCAAGGCTTCAGCCAATTCGCCTTGTCGCCGCGCGGGCAGATCGACATTCGCGATGCCAAGAGAAACGAGCGGCTGGCGCTCTATCTCGGCACCGAGGGCGAAGGCCTGCCGGAAAGCCTGCTTGCCCGCCTGCAGACGCTGCGGATCGGTATGGCGCAGGGCTTCGACAGCCTGAACGTCGCCGCCGCATCAGCCATCGCGCTGCATCATTTTTCCGGAGCCTAATTTAGAGCCGGGGCGTCCCGCTCGCGCTTGTGGAATCTTAGTCGGTCGAAGCGGCCTTCTGCAGCGCCCGCACCCGATCGGCAAGGCTGCGTCCGCCGCTCCCCGGCCGCGTATCCTCAGGCGCTGCAAGCGCCCGGGCGATCGGCGAATCCGGCCCGTCGAGTTTTGCCGTCAACGCCACGACTTGCGCCGCCAGATCGTTCATCTCTTCGCGCAATGCCGCGCTGGCGCTGCCGGTATCGTCTCCGGTCCGCGATTTCGACGTTTCGACGGCAGCAAGATCTGTCTTCAGCCGCCTGTTCTCGCGTGCCAGCGACGTCAGCCTGGCCTCCAGCCGCTCGCGGTCGGCGTCCAGCTTGGCGGTTGTCTGTTCGATGTCGCCGTTGGCGGCCACATTGACCTGACTGCCTGGCACGCCGGCAAGACCCACCGCAGGCGCCCTTTCAGCGCCTTTCGGCTTTTCGCGAAGGCGCACCAGTTCCTTCTCGCGGCGCTCGAGCCTGTCCTCGCGATCGGCCAGCGGGGCGAGCAGGCGTTCGACCTTCTTTTCCAGGTCGCCGGTTCTTTTCTTCTCGGCCTTCAGCGCGTCCCGCAAAACCTTGCTTTCGGCTGCCAATTCCTGGCTGCGCCTGTCCGCCTCCTTGCGCTGGCCGCGCAGCAGCGAAATGTCGCTTGCCAACTTCTGCAGCTCGGATTCGCGCGCCACCAGCTCGATCTGCCGGCTGCTGGATGAAAAACTGGCGTCGTCATACATGTGCTCCAGTTTCCGCAGTTCGAGCCCGCGCTTTTCGAGGGCGCGCTCGGTCTCCGCAAGCCGTTCCGACAGCTGCTGCAGTTGCTCATCACGCTTGCGAAGCTCCTCGCCGCTGGCTGTAAGATCGGCGACGACCCGGTTCTTGTCCTGTCGCTCGGCCGCCAATTCCTTCAGGGCTTCGCGGTCGCGGCCGATCTCGACCAGCTGTTCGGCGGCTTTCTCGCGCAATGACTTGACGGTCATTTCAAGCCGGCGCACCGAAACCGCGAACTCGGCGCGAATGCGATCCTTGTCCGCCTGGATCTCGGCCAGCGTCAACGGCATCGAGCCCTCGACGCGCTTGCGCGTCAGCGCCACCGCCCGCCGCCACACGGCCGGAGCAATCATCAGCGCCAGAAAGCCGGCGCAGAGAAAGCCGAGAACAAAGAACAGGATCGACTGGACCAAGATGACTATCCGTTGTGCATGGCAACCGCCAAAGGTCGACTTTGCCATCTTCGCATGACGGAAATCCGGCGCCACGGCAAGAGTATGCCGCGGCAAAGCTCAGACCGTGGGATCACAGCTCCAATCGCAGTGGCGCCATCATGCAGGTGTCAGAACGGATTCCAGGTCGCGCGCTGGGTGAGCTTGAGGTAGCCGAGATTGACGCCGAGACGGGCGCCGACGCCGGTACGGATCGGCACGAGCAGCACATTGTTGTTCTTCAGCACGTTGAAGCCGACGCCGGCGACGACATAGGCGGAGCCGGCGACGCCGCCAAAACGATTATACAGGCTGCTCACATCGTCGAGATTGTAGACCAGCATCATGACGCGCGAGCCCTCGCCGCCGAAATCCCAGCCGAGCGACGGGCCTTGCCAGAACACTTTGTGGTCGCCGGCATTCTTGGTGTAGAGCGTGCCTTCGCCATAGGTCAGGCCACCGATCAGCGCCCCGGACCCCTCTTCGCCGAGCAGATAGCCGTTCGGCAGGCCATAGGTGGCGAAAATCTTCTCGACGACGGTGGCGAGCCCGCCCGATGTCGCGCCGAAGAATTTATGACCGGAATCGACGATCTCCTGCGCGGTGTATTCCTGCGCCCGCGCGGCCGATGCCGAAAAGGCGACAAGGCCGATGAGCGCGATCGTCATTGAGACGACACGGAAAAAAGTCCGGTCGTAGAATCGGGAAACCATGCTTCCAATCTCCGTCAGGGAGCACTTTCGCCGACGCCTCGCACCCGTACGGCTCTTTGGCGGCCGTTAAGGATGACTGTTAGGGGCAAACTATGCCGTAATCCTTTTTCAACCATTAAACTCCCACATGAAGATGGCGGTTCGAAGGCTGTTTTCACATCGCCCGCGCAGCATCCTGCTGCGTGAACACGCCATTTTCGACAATCATGATTTCGGATTTGTTGCTGCACGCACAAGCGCTGTGTATTCAGAATGCTTGGGAGAGAGCGTGATTCGTGTGGACAGGCGTGATCATGATCGCCCGGTCATTGTGTTGTGAAATTTGCAGGGATTTTTGCCGATGGCCGAGCTTTTCACCCTTTCCGCACCCGATCTGGCAGCGCTGCTGTGCAGCCGGGTCTGCCACGACATCATTTCGCCGGTCGGCGCCATAAACAACGGGCTTGAGCTGCTCGACGAAGGCGGCGCCGACGAAGACGCCATGAAGCTGATCCGCCAAAGCGCCAAAAACGCCTCCGCCCGCCTGCAATTCGCCCGCATCGCCTTCGGCGCCGCCGGTTCCGCCGGCATGCTGATCGACACCGGGGACGCCGAGGCCGTGGCCATCGCCTTCCTGAAGAACGAGAAGCCGGAACTGATCTGGAACGGAACCCGCGCACTGTTGCCCAAGAACAAGGTCAAGCTGCTGCTCAATCTCATCCTCGTCGCTAACGCCGCCATTCCGCGCGGCGGCAGGCTGGTGGTCACGCTGGAGAACCTCGAGACCGAGCCGCGCTTTGCGCTCGCGGCGAGCGGCCCGATGCTCCGCGTGCCGCCCAAATTCCTGGAATTGCATTCCGGCCACAGGCCGGAAGAGCCGATCGACGCGCATTCGGTGCAGCCCTATTACACGCTGCTCCTGGCCCGCGAAGCCAACATGACGATTTCGATCCATGCGACCGCCGACGAGATCGTCCTTTCGGCAGCCTGAAGTTCTCCTAAAGAGTGGGGAAAGTATTTTTCTCAAGTCATATTTGCGGCGCTGTTCCTAACATCTGTGGGGCGGGCTTGCGGATTGATTGCGTGAAGCATTGCGAAAGAAGATTTCGCTTAAAACACCTTCAGGAAAATTTTACCTAACGGCTTTTCGGCTTCTTTACCAGATCGGCCTATGTTCCCCGGCAGATGCCACGACGCTGCCGGTTCGCCGCATGGCAAAGAGGGTCCCGGAATGAAACGCTGCATGTTCGTCGACAATTCGAGCGTCATCAGGAAGGTCGCAAGGCGTATCCTGGGCGGTTCCGGCATGATGGTGATCGAAGCCGCCAGCGGCCACGAGGCGATCGAGATGTGCGCGGCCGACATGCCTGATATCATCGTCGTCGACGGCGCCTTGCCGGACATGCAGGCGCAGGACCTCATCCGCCGCCTGCGCGCCATGGAAAGCCCGGTATTGCCGCAGGTTTTGATTTCGCTGGTCGAGGTCGATGTCGGGGCGATCATGCGGGCAAAACGAGCCGGCGCCCAGGGCTACCTGCTGAAGCCGTTCAACCGGCCGCAACTGCTCGAGTGCTTCCGCGCCTTGAAGATTGCCGCCTGATCAGAGCTGTTCCATTCCGACGAAAATCGGATCGGCTCTATCTTGTTGTTTTGCCGGGTTCTTTTCCGAAAAAATCGGCGCCCACCTTGGGATCACGCCCCTAGTTCAGGCGCTGACGCGGATATCTTCGGGCTCACGCAGCACATAGCCGCGGCCCCAGACGGTCTCGATGTAATTCTGCCCGCCAGACGCGGCGTCAAGCTTCTTGCGCAGCTTGCAGATGAAGACGTCGATGATCTTCAGTTCTGGCTCATCCATGCCGCCATAGAGATGGTTAAGGAACATTTCCTTGGTCAGCGTGGTGCCCTTGCGCAGCGAGAGCAGTTCCAGCATCTGATATTCCTTGCCGGTCAGATGCACGCGCTGGCCACCGACCTCAACGGTCTTGGCATCGAGATTGACCACCAGGTCGCCGGTGGTGATGACCGACTGGGCGTGGCCCTTGGAACGCCGCACGATGGCATGGATGCGGGCGACCAGTTCGTCCTTGTGAAAGGGCTTGGTCATGTAATCGTCGGCGCCGAAGCCGAGGCCGCGCACCTTGTCCTCGATGCCGGCCATGCCGGAGAGGATGAGGATCGGCGTCTTCACCTTGGACAGGCGAAGTGTTCTCAAAACTTCATAGCCCGACATGTCGGGAAGATTGAGGTCGAGGAGAATGATGTCGTAATCGTAAAGCTTGCCTAGATCGACGCCCTCTTCACCAAGGTCGGTCGTATAGACATTGAAACTTTCCGATTTCAGCATCAGCTCGATGCTTTGTGCGGTTGCACTGTCGTCTTCTATCAGCAGAACGCGCATTTCATTCCCCTTTTCTGCCGCCGGACCATTTCACGACCCGTCCAGGACCGGAGCAGTGATTGCCTGAGCAGAGGCTGCCATCGAATGGTTAATAAAACCTAATTCCCCGTCCATGACGGTATCAGATTTTTTAACCCCTTTCTACACCTTGTTGAATCCAATAACGAATCACAGACCCAAACCGTTAATGCAGCACATTAATAAGCCAGACTAAGTGACTCTTCGGACTCGTTGGCCGGGTTTCCCGACGAGAAGCAGAATTTTTACCCGCCCTTAAGTCCTGAGCCGTATGATTAACAATGCCCGTAAACGAATGGTTACCGCCGGCAAAAAACTTTAGGAGTTTGTTTCCCATAGTTCGGGGAAAGCCGGTGGAAACGGGTCAAGCCTGGGCCTTGCCGGGTGAATTGGACGATATGTGCAGGTGTGCGTTTCCGGGAGTACCGAATCATGAAGTCACGTGAAAACCTCGTTCGGCTGAAGCAATTTCAGGTGAGCGAGAAGCGGCGGCAGCTGCTGCAGCTCGACATGATGATCGCCGAATTCGAGCGCATGGCCGTCGAGCTGGAACTTCAGATTGCTGCCGAAGAGAAGAAGGCCGGCATCACCGACATCAATCACTTTGCTTATCCGACCTTCGCCAAGGCGGCACGGCTACGCCGCGACAACCTTAGAAATTCGCAAAGCGACCTCGCCCAGCAGCGAAATGTCGCCGAATCATTGCTGAGCGAAGCCGAAGCGGAGCTTTCCAAGGCCGAGATGCTGGAATCGCGCGACACCAAGGCGCGCGACACAGAAGCCGGCGGCCGCAGCGCCATGATCGGGTGAAAACAAGACTTTAACGCGCGTCGCGCTTGCGCGCTATTGCTGCGCACCGAACTGTGCCCGCCTCAGGCATCCAGATCTTCTTGCTGTTCCGCCGCCCGTGCGCGCGCATTTTTGATGTCGGGCACATGCTGCTCCGACCAGGCTCTGATCTGATTGAGCAGCCCTGCCAGGTTCTGGCCAAGTTCGGTCAACTCATATTCGACCCGCGGCGGAATGACCGGGAAAACCTCGCGCCGCACAAGCCCGTCGCGTTCCAGGATACGCAGCGTCTGCGTCAGCATTTTCGGCGTGATGCCTTCGAGCTTGCGCGCCAATTCGCCGTTGCGGAGCCGGCCCCGGCGCAGCGCACAGATCACCAGGTAGACCCATTTGCTGGCGAGCGTCTCGAGCACGGCGTGTGACGGGCACGACCGCCGAAAGGCGTCATAGCCAAAAGGGGAAACATCTTTACTATCCATGGGGTGCATATATATCAAAAAGGTACATACTAGACAAGAGAAAATAACTATCCAAATGATAGTGGCACATCAAAACCAGCAGGAGAGCCTTCCATGCGTGCCATTATCCAGAATTCCTTCGGCGGACCCGATGTCCTCGTCATTGCCGATCGCCCCGCGCCATCACCCGAAGCCGGCGAAGTGCTCGTCCGCATCGAAGCGGCCGGCATCAATCCGGTCGATGGCGCAGTGCGCGGCGGCCACTATCCGCTGCTTGGCGAGCCGCCTTTTGTCCTTGGCTGGGACGTTTCGGGGACTGTCGAGGCGCTGGGCTCCGGCGTCTCCGGCCTCAAGGTCGGCGATGCCGTGTTCGGCATGCCGCGCTTTCCCAAACAGGCGGCAGCCTACGCCGAACTCGCCGCTGTCCCGGCTGATGAGCTTGCGCCGAAACCTGAAGGCATAGATCACGCGCAAGCCGCGGCGCTGCCGCTGGCTGGCCTGACGGCCTGGCAAGGCCTTGTCCGCCATGGCCGGCTCGATTCTGGCAAGCGCGTGCTGATCCACGCCGGAGCCGGCGGCGTCGGCCATCTGGCGGTGCAGATCGCCAAGGCGCACGGCGCTTACGTCGTCGCGACCGCCAGCCCGGAAAAGCTCGATTTCGTCCGCTCGCTCGGCGCCGACGAGGTGATCGACTACACAAGGGACGATTTCACCGCGAAGGCCCGCGACATCGATCTGGTTCTGGACCCGTTCGGCGGCGTGCATGCGGAGCAATCACTGAAAGTGCTCACGGCCGGCGGCGTTCTGGTGTCGCTGCTCGATGTCAGCGATGCCACCAAGGCAAAGGCCAGGACGCGAGGCATCCACGTCGAGCGCATGTCCGTAGTGCCCGACCGTGCCGCTCTGGTGGAGCTCGGCAAATTGATCGACGCGAAAAAGCTGGCCGTCCACGTGGCAAAGGCGTTTCCCCTCGAACAGGCCGGTGCCGCCCATGCCTTTCTCGCCACCAGGCCGATCGGCAAGGTGGTGCTGACGGTCTGAAATTGCAGATCGTCGACCCTCGCAGACGTAAGGGCGCTGATCAGCGCCCTTATCGGCCTAATGCCGGTATTGCTGGATGCGCGTGGTGCGCAGGCCGGCAAGGCCGTATTCGTCGATCGACGCTTGCCAGGACAGGAATTCCTCGGTGGTGAGCTTGTAGCGCTGGCATGCCTCTTCGAGGCTCAAAAGCCCGCCACGCACCGCCGCCACCACTTCCGCCTTGCGCCGGATAACCCAGCGACGTGTGTTCGTCGGCGGCAGATCGGCGATGGTAAGTGGGCTGCCGTCCGGCCCGATAACATATTTGACTCGCGGTCTAATTAGATCGGTCATCGTACTCTCTACAAAAAACTCAAAGACCCAATCCCCACCACATTACCGCCACAGCTTTAAAATTTGCCTAAGCAGACCCTAATGGTTAGGTAAGGATCATGAACGCGGCGTTAGCCTTTTCATCGGCATTTGAAACATCTGCCGGCAAGCGCATTGAACCCGGCAGGAAAAATGAGCCGGCCCGGCAAAGCTGGCGCAGCCGAGACGCTTGACCTATATTCCGGCCATTGGCATTGAAGCGCCGCGCAGAACGAAAGAACCATGAACAGCCTCGATCTTCCCGGACGCCCCGAAAACACCCGCGTCGTCGTCGCCATGTCGGGCGGTGTCGATTCGTCGGTCGTTGCCGGCCTCCTGAAGCGCGAGGGCTACGACGTCGTCGGTGTCACGCTGCAGCTTTATGACCACGGCGCGGCAACGCACCGGGCCGGCTCATGCTGCGCCGGCCAGGACATCGACGATGCCCGCCGCGTCTCCGAGACGCTCGCCATCCCGCATTACGTCCTCGATTACGAGGAGCGCTTCCGCAAGGCGGTGATCGACCCGTTCGCCGAGAGCTATGTCGCCGGCGAAACGCCGATCCCTTGCGTTTCCTGCAATCAGACGGTGAAATTCGCCGACCTTCTTGCGACCGCCAAGGAACTCGGCGCCGACGCGCTGGCAACCGGCCACTACATCCGTTCCGGCGCCAATGGCGCCCACCGCGCGTTTTACCGGCCGGTCGACGCCGACCGCGACCAGAGCTACTTCCTGTTCGCCACCACCCAGGCGCAGATCGACTATCTGCGTTTTCCGCTCGGCGGCCTGTCGAAGCCTGAGGTTCGCGCCATCGCCGAGGAGATGGGACTGACGGTCGCGGCCAAGCAGGACAGCCAGGACATCTGTTTCGTGCCGCAGGGCAAGTATTCCGACATCATCGCCAAGCTGAAGCCGGCTGCCGCCAATCCGGGCGACATCGTCCATATAGACGGGCGCGTGCTTGGCCGCCACGAGGGCATTTTGCGCTACACCGTCGGTCAGCGCCGCGGCATCGGCATCGCCTCGGGCGAGCCGCTCTACGTCGTTCATCTCGACGCCGACCGGGCCCGCGTCGTCGTCGGCCCGCGCGAGGCGCTGGAGACCCACAAGATCTTCTTGCGCAACATGAACTGGCTGGGCGATGGCCCGCTGACCGCTATCCCGGCGGCCGGGCTTGAGCTTTTCGCCAAGGTGCGCTCGACGCGGCCGCCGCGCCCGGCCGTGCTGCATCACCGCGCCGGTGTCACTTCGGTGGAACTGGTAGACGGCGAATCCGGCATCGCGCCCGGTCAGGCTTGCGTGCTCTATTCCGACGATGGCAACGAGGCGCGCGTGTTCGGCGGCGGCTTCATCGAGCGCTCCGAGCGCGGCGCCGAGGCCGAGGCGATGCTGACGCGGCTTGCCGTCCAGCCGGCGCGGGTTCCCGCCGAATAGACGGCGTTTTCTCTTAGGGCCTTGTATGGGCGGGCCTTGTATGGGCGACGGTGCCGGCGGTCAGGATGCGCAGCACGCGGATGGCCTCCTCGCCGCTGGTGCGCGGTTCGGCCCGCGTCTCGATGCAGTGGATGAAATGCTCCAGCTCGCGCGTCAGCGGCATGCCCTCACCGACCGCGACATAGGACGGCTCGTTGGCGGTGAACGCCCATTGGCCGCTGTCCTGCCACACCGCGTGGCGATAGACGGCAAGCTTGCGCTCCCACGGCTCGACATCGTCGAACACCGCCATCGCCTTGGTGCCGACAACGGTCAGCCGCCGCTCGCGGTAAGGGTTGAGCCGCGAGGCGAACAGATGGCCGCGCAGGCCGTTGGGAAAGCGCATGTGCAGATGCGCAAAGTCGCTGAGATTGTCGAGAAGAGCAGCGCCTTCGCCGCGCACTTCGACCGGTTCGGTGCCGGTGATGGCCAGGATCATCGACAGATCGTGCGGCGCCAGATCCCATAGCGCGTCGTTTTCGGTGTGGAACTTGCCGAGGCCGAGCCGATGCGAATGGATGTAGCGGACTTCGCCGAGTTCGCCATTGTCGATCAGCGCCTTCAGCGTCTCGAAGGCGGGATGAAAGCGCAGCACGTGGCCGACCATGAAGACACGGCCATTATCGACGGCCGCCTGCACCGAGCGTTCGGCATCGGCCACCGTCAGCGCGATCGGCTTCTCCACCAGCACGTCCTTGCCGCCGAGCACGGCGCGCACCGCCATGTCGGCATGGAACTGCGGCGGCAGCGCCATGACAATGGCGTCGACATCGTCGCGGGCAAACAGCGCCTCCGGCTCTATCGCCAGGCAATCCTGCTCGCTGGCAAAACCCTCCGCGCGCGCGGGGTTGACGTCCGAAACCGCATGCAGCGCGCCGAGCGCCTTTAGGGTGCGGATGTGGTTGCTGCCCCAGTATCCGCAACCGAGGACTGCAATGCGCGGTTTCATCAATTCATGACCATGACTTTCGTGGCCGAGACATAGCGACGTGCCTCGCTGAACTCAACCCCGGCCTGTGCGCCCAAATGTCTGCCCGGCAAAGCTTTCGGCGTCAGCAATATGCCGGCGCGGCAGCCACTTCGATGCTTGACATGCTTGGCCTCGCAACCTTATATCCGCGCGACCTTGGCGAACGCGCCGATATGCCTGCCGATTTAAGCTGGATTTCGGGCCTTCGCCGCCCTGGCGGGGTAGCTCAGTTGGTTAGAGCACGGGAATCATAATCCTGGGGTCGGGGGTTCAAGTCCCTCTCCCGCTACCACCCTCAACCCACTATCGTACGTAATAGTGGGATCTTGCCTGTGGCGCACCTCGGCCACCGCGCGTTCCCCAGCATAGCGCGCTTGGGGAAACGTGTTGCCACCGATGAGGGCGGCAAGCTTGCCTTTGACCTCGACCTCAATACCCTGTCGCGCCCCTTTGGGATGAACCGTCACACTGTGGACGAGCGCGCGGAAGCTCTTCACCAGCGCGCCCTGATCGTCAATCGCTTCGGCGTGATGGGCTAAGACCGAAGCGAGCTCATCGACCGTTTTGACATACCTCTCTATCGTCGCTGGATGTACGGTAAGGGTTGATGGCGCCTCTTCAAGATTGGCGAGTTCTGCCTCGGCCTCGATGCGTCGACCTTTCAGTTCGGCGATGCGTTCTCGGGCGTCGTCATCCCCAATGACTCCCTTGACTACCAAGTCAATGTTGCGTTGTCGCTCGGCTTCAATCCGTGCGATCTTTGTCTCAAGGGTGATCCGAGCATTGGTCGCACCGGCTGCCAGCCGTTGACGCTCTTGATTATAATTCCGCACGTAGATCTCAATGAGACGCGGATCCTTCAGCTCATCACGCATTCCATCCAATACAGCATTCTCTACGTTCCGCAGATAGACTATGCGACGATTGGAGCAGCTGCCGCTCTCACGAACTGTCGAGCAGCGGATTCGTGTTTTGCCAGTCTTGTCGCGGTCATGCACCGACATGCCCGAACCACAGCAGCCACATCGTAACAGGCCCGAGAGGAGGTGCGGCGGCCGACGCTTGACACTCGATTTCAGGCGAGATTTTTCTGTCTTCAAGGCCTGCGCGCATCGCCATATCTCTTCATCAACGATACGCAGCTGTGGGACGTCAATTGTCTGCCACTGGTCGCGGCTATTCGGACGCGACAGACGCCTGCCGGTATCTGGGTCCTTAACCATCCGAACCTTGTTCCAGACGATGCGTCCAAAATAAAGCTCGTTCAAAATCATCCCCGCGCCGCGTTGTGCATTGCCGTTGATGGTCGAGGCGTTCCAACGAGTGCCGCGAGGCGGACAAACGCCTTCGCGATTGAGATCTTGTGCTATTTCGCGTGGTGGTCGGCCAGAGGTATAGGCCGCGAAAATCCGGCGAACAACCTTAGCCTCCTCTTCAACGATCTCCAGTTCACCGGGTCTCCCGGGAATTGCCCTATAGCCGTATGCGCGACCGCCGGCATGGCGCCCGTCCCGAACCACTCCGGCCATTCCTCGGCGCACCTTTTTAGCACCGTCCTCGCGCTGCATCTGGCCCACCAGACCTCGAATTCCGATCAAGATCGCGTCAGCTGTACCGTCGTGAACAGCTTGGATCTCGATCCCCAGGAATGACAGTCGTTTGTGAAGCCCAGCGAGATCCTCCATATCGCGCGAAAGGCGATCGAGTGCCTCAACAATGACGACATCAAACTTTCGTTCGCGCGCCGCATCCATCATTCTCATCAGGCCATCGCGGCCAAACATCGAAGCGCCAGAGCGAGCTTTGTCCTCGTAAGCCGCAACCACATCAAGTCGATGCCGCGCAGCATACGCGCGGCAAAGGACTATCTGGTCATCGGTGGATTTCTCGTTCTGCAGCTCGGTCGAGAACCGGGCATAGATGGCTGCGCGTGTCATTCATGAACCTCGCCGTTACGGCCAATTGCTTCGGCGACATCCGATTTTGATGTCGAAGCAGACGGCCTCACGGCGAGATGATCGCGCCTAGCATCAGCAATCGCAAGAGCTTCCACGAACTGTACTAGCATAGGATCGAGCGCATGCTGCATCGCCCGACGCGTGCAGGCATTTGGCCCGGCAGCATTCCGCTTGTTCACCGACTGCTTCATCGGAGTGAAGGATGCCGGGCCTTGCAGCGCTAATGAAGTGGGCTACGCGCGTGGTCGTACAGATCGGACGCGACGACGTGTGAAAGGGACAGGCGCCAGCGGGATCATCTGTTGAGTTTGTTGAAACGTCTTTGCGACCTGGATGGGCCCACCCGCTGGTTGTCGATCCAAAGCCCTAGGTTCAAATGACGGACCTGCATCCAGATTTGACGATGCCAAGCCGCATAGCTCAGACAATCATGGCAGGCCTGGAGCGACGACGTCTTTTCCAACAAGAACATTGCCGGCAACCTATACGACAAGAAGTCGATCGTCAGAGCTGTCAGTTCGCTACGCCCGCGACATTCCATGGCTTGCTCGGCATCATGATTGTGCTGCCGCCATCGACCACCAGCACTTGCCCCGTAATGAAACGAGCCTCATCGGATGCAAGGAACGCCGCAGCCTCGCCGACATCCCAGCCCTCGCCCTGCCAGCGCATGGGCACGGCATTGTCGCGCGAACTCATCATCTCTTCGAGATCGAAATGATTGTCCTTGTGAGCGGACTGCACCATTGGCGTCGACAGCATCCCGGGCGCGATCGCGTTGCAGCGTATACCCTTGGCGGCATATTGTGCCGCGACACCCATGGTCAGCGCATTGACCGCTCCCTTGGAAGCGCTGTAGGCGATCCATGGGATGGTGAACCTGATCGCGGCAAAGGACGAAATGTTGATGATTGCGCCTTTTGCCTGGCGCTCCATAATCGGCAGGGTCCATTTGCACGTCAGGAACATGCTCTTCAGATTAACCGCGATGACCTGATCGAAGTTCTCTTCGGAGCACTCGACCGGGCCGCCCATCTTGGCAATCCCTATGTTGTTGTGAAGAACGTCGATGCGGCCATTGTAGCTGAGCGACTTCTCAATTGTATCCTTCACGCTTTCGGATTGGGTGGCATCGCACGCCAGGGCGAATGCCTCTCCGCCCTGGCTCCGGATGAGTTCCGCCGTAGCGGTCGCCGCACCCAAGTCGATATCGACGCAGGTGACGGCCGCCCCGTGTCGGGCGTAAACAAGCGCCGTGGCCTTACCGACGCCATAGACCTTCTCGCTGATTTGCCCAAGACTCCAGCCCCGCTCTACCTCATTGGCCGTCCCCGCGCCAAACAGCACGACATGTCGTCCTTCGAGCTGGTGCCCACTTCTTGGATTTGAAAGTGAAGGAATACTCATGTGACTATCCAATGGTTGCTGCTGTCTCGGGACATTCGCAAATTCAGAGCCGGCTGCGCTAGTTGATGGCCGCGTACATGACCTTCTCTTCAGTCGCTTCCAAGGCGGAGAATTCTTCTACCACCTTGCCCTTGCGGAACACGAGCAGGCGGTCCGAAAGAGACATGATCTCGGGGAGGTAGGACGAGATCACGACCACAGCCTTGCCCTCGTCGGCAAGCTGGTTCAGATATTTGTGGATCTCGGCAATGGCGCCTACGTCGACGCCACGGGTCGGTTCGTCGAAAATGATCAGGTCCGGCTGCTGGATCATCGATTTGGCGATAACCACCTTCTGCTGGTTGCCGCCTGATAGTTCGATCGCCTTGGCCTCGGCGTCAATGGAGCGGATGTTGAGCCGCTTGACCCAATCATTGCCGTGCCTGGTCGCTTCATCCTCTGAAACAAGCGCCCTTCCCCGGCCAAGCTTTGCCAGCAGGCCGAGATATATGTTCCATGAGATTGATTTCGTTTCGAAAAAACCCTCAAATTTTCGGTCTTCGGTAATGTAGGCGATGCCATCCCTGACAGCCGGAGCAGGAACGAGATAGCTCTTTTTCTTGTCATTAAACACGATTTCGCCGCCGTGGAATATATCACGCTTGATGACACCGGCGACGACCTTGAACGTCTCGGTCCGCCCCGAGCCGACAAGCCCGAACATTCCGGTTATCTGCCCGGCGAAGACCGACAGCGAATTGTTTTTCACCATCGAAGCCATACGAAGGTTCTGAACCGAAAGGACCCGCCGACCGGCCGGTCGCACAAAGCTCTTTTTGTTCCCGTAGAGGGTTTGCGAAATGTCGCGGCCAATCATAGCTTTGACGATGCGAGCCTGATCGAAGTTTTGCGTGAGATCGGTCACGATGTGCTTGGCGTCGCGCAGCACCGTGATCCGGTCCGAGATCATCAGCGCCTCCTCGAGGGCATGGCTGATGAATATGATCGAGATGCCGCGACTCTTGAGCACCGAAACAAGGTGGAAGAAGTGCTGTTTCTCCTCCGGTGTGAGTGTCGCCGTGGGCTCGTCGAAAATAATGACCTTGGCCTTTTGCAAAACAGCTCTAGCGATCTCAACCATCTGCTTCTTGGCCGCACCCAGCAGGCTGACGACCATGGCCGGCTCGACGTCGAACTGGAGCGACTGCAGGAACTGCTGCGCCTCAATATTGATGCCGCGCATGCGGTTGAAATAGCGCTCATTGCCGAGAAACAGGTTCTGGGCAACCGTCATGGTCGGCACCAGACTAGTCTCCTGAAAGACCATCGCCACGCCAAGCTTGTTGGCCTCGTTTGGAGATTTTGGTGTGACCTCGTTGCCATGGAGGAACATCTTGCCTGATGTCAATTGCACGACACCGGCCATTACCTTGGTCAGCGTGGACTTGCCCGCGCCATTCTCACCCACGATCGCATGAACCTCTCCGCGCAGCAGCTGATAGTCGATCTCGTCGATCGCCTTGACTGAGCCGTACTTCTTCGTGGCGGCCCGAAGTTCCAGTACCGTGTCGGACATGGTGTCAAATTCCTCCCTGGGCAGGGACTTTCATTTTGAGAACTCTGCCGCTTCCCTTGGACAGGACGAAGAGGAAGCCGTCGCATTCCGCAGTGGCCACCACGCCGTGGTTTCGCCCGCCGAGGCGGCTTTGGAACGAATACTGCGGCAGTCCCGCAGCCGAGAGCTTGATGACGAGTCCGTAGGATCGCGGCGGCGCCCACGGCTTCAACACGCCGCGCATTTTCACGCCTGCGCCCTGCAGCGGCTCCAGGAACGTGCGGCCAGAACTCAGCGCCGGCGCGATCCAATATTTCGGGTCGACTTCCGCAACCATCCTCTTGCGATAGGTTGGTTCGCGAAGCACGAATTCGATCAACTGTGTGCGACCTGCGAACACCGACAGCCAAGCCCCACCGTCGGAGGCAGGCGACAGCCGGCAAGGATAGCCCGGCAGATGGTCGACGACGATGGACGTCGCCCACCCCTTATCGTCAAGTTTGACGACACGATGCTTCCAACTTTCTGAGAACCAGATAGTCCCGCCAGACGCCAGAACCCCGAAGGCGTAGGACAGTCCGCTTGCAAGCACCTTGGCGCCCCCGTCGGGTGGACTCAACAGAACGACCCGACCCGTGCGCCCCTTCGTCATCACGTCATGGCTCCACTGCCGATATGGATACTCGGCCGAGCCGTCCGAGACCGCGAGGGATCCATCCTGGCGCACGCTTACTCCATTGACGGCATTGAAAGGCTTGCCGCCCACGGTCTTCCAACTTCGCCCCTCGAACGGGCCGCCCAAGATGCGGACTTCCTTGCCGTCCAGCGCCACGGCGAGACCACCGTGAGGCATGCAGCCCATGGCCGTGATGGGGCTCTCGAGCGTCGCCGTAACTTTCCATTCGCCCCCGTTAACTTGAGAGAGAATGCGACCGCCATCAGCCAGATAGATGGTCCTGCCGTCGGAAGCGAGATCCTCGGGCGCTTCAAACTCATCTAGGATAGAAGCATCTTCGAGCAGGCTGTTCGGCTTCAGCGCACCATCGAAGATCGGAATGGTGATCGCGGCTTCGCCGCGACCCCTGATGTTGTCACTGACCCTTCGGAGAAGCTCAAGCATTACGTTTTCCCCACCTGAAGTCGTATTGAACGTAATTCGGATCCGCAGCCTTCAGCTTGAACTGTCCGATGCGATTATTCGTCAGGCCGCCGAGATAGAGGTGCCCGCGATGCTCGCGCATGGATGTAATCATCGGATGGTTCACCGCGTGAAGATCCCAGAACGTTTCCAGGATTTCACCCTTGTCGTTGAACTTGAGCACACATCCGGTGTTCAGGTTTGGATAGAGCCACTCGTCCTGGGGCACGCGCTTGGCCATGCGCCGGCGGAAACCCGGCATTTGCCAGGCGAGATCGAGCGCCGGGCTACGCATACCAACCAACGACATCCAATAATTGCCGTCGGAAGCCCGGTTGATGTTGTCAGGATAGCCCGGAAGATTGTGAAGCACCATTTCCAACTTGCCTTTCTTCGGGCCGTCGAACCAGTAGCGCTTGACCGTGCACCCCCAGGATTCGGCGAAAAGGAAGGACTGATTGTCCGATCCAATGCAGACGCCGTTCGGAAAGATGAGATGGTCGAGGACAGTATGAGTCTTGTTGGTGTTCGGGTCGTAGCAGATGATGCGGCCGTTTCCGCGCGCCTCAAGCGCGTCGATCGGCCAATCATGGATCTCGAAACGCTTCGTCGCTTCCGAGAAGAAAACGCGTCCGTCGTCGGCAATATCGAGGTCGTCCGCCAGACGCAGCCGGCTATCGTCATTCACAGAGGTATAACTACGGTTCGTCTCGTCGGTTGCCTTCTCCACTTCGCCCGACGGCGTGACGCGATAGAGGCCCATGCCGCCGACACAGACATAGAGATTATCGTGGCGGTCGAAGGCCATGCCGAGAGGCTGGCCGCCGATATGGGCAAAGATTTCCATCTTCTTGTAGTCTGGCGGAACGAACCGGACGATATCGCCGAGACGCGAGCCGCCGTAGAGATAATTGTTCCGGTCGAGGATCACGTCCTCGGCACCCTCGACCTGTCCGAAACCGATCACGGTGACATCGCTCAGCTTGTCGTTGAGACCCCAAACTCCGCCATCCTTTGGATCGGTGGAGATCAATGGTCCCATGAAATGATATGCAGGGCTGACATAGATCTTGCTGACAATCCGGTGCTTGTTTTTCAACCATCTGATGTCTATGGCTGCGGCGCCGAGCAAGATCGTCGCAAGCGCGATGCGGTTGATGCCGCCCACGAAGCCCATATTGGTCGCGCCGTTGATCAAGATCAGGACGATCAGGGTGCCGACCGTGGCCTTGGTGACGCTACCCTTGCCGCCGCCCAAGCTGATACCGCCGATCACTGCCGCAGTGAGCGCTGTGATCTCCAAACCGACGCCGATGTCGCCCCCTGCAGATCCCAGACGAGATGCGTAGAAAAGCGCTCCGATGGCGGTGAGCCCGCCTGAGCCAAGGTAGGTCAAGGTAACCGTCCGGCGAACGTTGATGCCGCTGTTATATGCAGAGCGGCGGGCACCGCCGATCGCATTGATGTGCCAACCCGGACGCAGTCTTGTGAGAAAGACGTGGCCATAGATGGCGACCGCGGCAAATACCCAGGCGACCAGGGGAAAACCCAGGAACGCGGCCTCGGAAAGGAGCTCCCACGCCCGTGAATCCGGGAGGCTTCCCGCTATCTCCAACGCATGATCGAGGATCAGCATGTCGTAGGTGGCGCGGTATATGATCAGGGTTATCAGCGTGGTCAAAAACGCCCTAAGCCGGAAATATCCGATCAGGATGCCATTCACGAGGCCAAGGAGACAGCCACAGGCGACCGTTGCCAGGACAACGACTGCAAATGGAGCCGCCACGACACCAATCAGGTAGAGCGCTACAAAATTGCAAAGCGCGAAGATCGATCCGACAGAAAGGTCGATACCCCCGACGATCATGACGAGAGTCAGACCAAGAACCACGAAGCCGATCTCGGCAGCTTGCTGCAGTGTGTCGGATATGCCGCCAAGGGTCATGAAATCCGGCGTCAGGAACGACATGGCGACGGAGACGACGACCAGCAGCAATACGGGGATTGCAGTCTCCATCCATCGCTTTGCCAGGATTTCACCCAGGACGTGGTCGGGCCAGTACCGATATCGGAACTCGACAATCTTCTGGGACAATGTCGGTTCGCGCCAGCGCGAGCCATCAACATAAGCTGGCTCGGTTTTCGCAACAGTTTCGCTTTGAGTACCGTGTGGTTCCACAGAATTGTCCCCGGCGAGAAAAAATATCAAGGACCGATCTTACGGCCGAATAAGCTCTCGTCAGGATGGGTTGTGCCGGCCGAAGCCGACACAACCCCGTCCTGGGAGGACCTGCTGCGCATCATGGACATTGAAGCGGCAGCGATGCCTGACGCCTGCGCGTCAGGACTTTCCAAGCCGCCAGCACATACCGGGCTCGGCCGCGTTCTGGGGCGTGATCACTTTGAGGGTCGTGTAGATGGAACCCTTGGAGTCGCCCACTGTAGCTCCGGCCTGGAGAAGCCACTTCACCACTCCGGCCATAGTCATTGCTTGAGCGGGCACGTCGTAGCTGAAGTCCACGTCGAAGGTTCCGTCCGCGACCTTGTCACATGCGCCCCTCTGTTCGCCGCCCCCCGAAGTCGCCAGGAAAACCTGATCCTTCATACCGGCTTCGACGACAGCGGCACCGGTGCCGATATCCATCCCGTCCCAGAAGCCCACGATTCCGCACAGGTCGGGGTTCTGGCGTAGCACTGTCTGGGTAATACCTTTTGCTTTCGCGGCATCCCAGTCAGCCGCCTGGCTCGAGACCACCTTGATCTGAGGGTTGTCTTTGAGCACGTTCTGCACGCCGGTCAGCGTAAAGGCGCTTGAGGCCGAAGACGTCGGGCCCTGCACTATCGAGATCTTGCCGGATTTACCCTTGCAAGCCTCGACCACGGCCGAGGTCGCGCGCTCGCCGACTTCGACCCAGTCGGCTCCGACATACACCGTCGACTGGTAGACGGAGCGCATATTGACCTGAACGACCTTGATGCCTTCCGCCTCCGCCTTTTTCAAAAGCTTCGCGTAGGTTTGCAGGTCGGCATTGTGCACGATGAGCACATCGGGCTTCGCCGCGATCAGGGTTGTCAGCGCTTGGGCTCCAGCATTGGAATTCCAGTTTGGATCGCGGACAATCAGCTCGATCCCGTAAGGCTCAAGTTCCCGCTTCAAACCCTCCTGCCACCCAAGGGCCAAATCGAAGCTCAGGGCGATCGGAAGGAATGCGACCTTCTTTCCCTTCAACTTCTCCAAATATTGCGCGCGTAGCGGATCGTCTAACCCGTCCGCATGACTGATTGACACAGTCGCCTGAGAGCTTATTGCCGCCATAGCAGTGAAACACAATGCTAACGACCAGTTTCTGAATGCGTATTTCATATCATCCTCCCTTGCTAGAATAACGGCGCCCAAAAGGCCGGTCCCCACTAAACATCGCCTTGCTGGGCGGTCTCCTCGTTTCGTGGGTTGATTTTTGTATCGACGAGAAGAGCGATCAGAAGAACGATGCCCTTGATGATGTTCTGCGCCGAATACGAGATATTCAGGATCGTCATGCCGTTGATCAGGGTGCCGATGAAGACCGTACCCAGGATCACGTTGGGAACGCCGCCGCGCCCACCGCTCAGGCCGATACCGCCCAGAACGACGACCAGGATCACGTCGTAGATCAGCGTCGAATTATAGATTCGCGTCGGCATGCTGCTGATCGACGCCGCCATGACGATGCCGGCAAAGGCCGCGATCAGACCGGCAAGCACATATTGGAAGACGATTGTCGGTCGCGTCGGAATGCCGGCGGTTCGTGCCGCATGGGGATTGTCGCCTATGGCGTATATGAAGTTGCCGACCTTGGTCTTCTTCAGAAAAATGGCGATTGCAATTACCGCCAAAGCGAACATGAACACCGGCTTGGGCACACCCAACAAGTCACCCCGTCCTACCCAAGCGATGACATCAAGCTCCGGGCTCCATTGCACGACGTCGAGCGTGAAGAACGCCGACTGGCCCAATCCCGCAAGGAATATGCCCGCGCCAAGCGTCGTGTAGAGCGAAGGGACCTCGGCATACGCCACGAACCATCCGACGATAAGCGAGAATAGGATCACGAGCCCAAGCGCTGCCAGGAAGGCCATGGGCACCGAGTGCCCATCCTGTACCATCTGAAGGACAAGGCCGGGCGGCACCGCGAGCATGGAGACCGTCGAGAGATCGATACCGCGGCCGATAACTATGATCGCCATCGAAAGCCCGAGAATGCCCAGAATCGAAACGTTCTGAAGCAGCGCTATCAAATTGAGCTCCGTCAGGAACCCAGGGAGAAGAACCGAAAACGTCAGAAACATAAGAATGAATATGACAACGACGATCCAGAACTGGCTGAACTTTAGAGCTTTCAGCTTCATGACAGCGACAGCCATTAACGTCATCCTCCCTCAATTTCCTCGCGAGCACTTGTACCTGTCGCCACTCACGGCAGCAGGACGCAACTAGCCTTCGGAGTTCACAACGCTTGGCAGCCGCATCACGAACGGTGAGGGTACGCCGCGTTTCGTATTGATGAACACACTTTTGGCTTCCAGATATTCCCGTATGGCCTCCTTGCCGTTCTCGCGTCCGATGCCGGAATTCTTGAAGCCGCCGAAGGGGGCAAGATAGCTGACGACGCGATAGGAATTGACCCACACGGTTCCAGCCCGCAGTTTCGCCGGCATGTTGATTGCCCGTTCCAAGTTCTGCGTCCATATGCCGGCCGCGAGGCCGTAAAGTGTATCGTTCGCGATCTGGATGGCTTCTTCGTCCGACCTGAAGCGGATTACCGATAGAATCGGCCCGAAGACCTCTTCCTGCGCGATGCGCATGCTGTTCCTTACTTCGGTGAAGATCGTTGGCTTGACGAACAGCCCGTTGCCCAGCCCTTCAACGCGTTCGCCTCCCAGTACGCATTTGGCGCCCTCGCGTTTGGCGATGTCGATATAGGCGAGAACCTTTTCAAATTGGGGTCCAGTGGCGATCGGACCGACATCGGTGTCTTCGGACATCGGGTCGCCAAGCCTGGCACTACCCGCGAAAGCAACAAGCTTCTCCACGAAGGTATCGTGGATGCTGTCGTGGACCAGCAGACGCGAGCCTGCCATGCAGGTTTGACCGGCCGCGGCGAAAATGCCGGCTACCGCGCCCTTGACCGCGTCGTCGAGGTCTGCGTCCTCGAAGACAATGTTTGGCGACTTGCCACCCAACTCCAGGGAGATACGCTTGAAGGATTTTGCAGCCGCCTGGTAGACGGCACGCCCGCCGCCTTCGCCGCCCGTGAAGGCGATCCGTTCTACCAGAGGATGATTGACCAGGGCCTCTCCGACCTCGTTGCCCATGCCGGTGACGACATTGATGACGCCCGGAGGGAAACCAGCTTGCTCGAAGAGTTGGGCCAGATAGAGCATCGATGCTGAGGAATATTCAGACGGCTTGACTACAACTGTGTTACCAGCGGCAAGTGCGGGAGCAAGCTTCCATACTGTGAGGACGAGCGGCGAGTTCCACGGCGAGATTGCAGCGACCACTCCTATTGGCTCATAGCGGATGTAGTGCATCATCCCGGGCCGCTCGGGTGGCGTCACGGCGCCTTCCACCTTGTCGGCCAAGCCCCCATAATAATAGAACCACTCCGGGAGATAGTGCATCTGGGCGAGCATCTCGGCGAGCAGCTTGCCATTGTCGCGAACCTCCAGTTCCCCGAGCTTCTCCGCGTTTGCGGCGACGAGGTCACCGAGCCTATAGAGTAGACGCCCGCGTTGGGTGGGCGTCATCTCCGCCCACACTCCGGTTGTGAAGGCGCGATGCGCAGCGCGGACCGCTTCATCAACGTCTTGAGCCGTGCCGCGCGGCACCCGAGACCAGACCAGCCCGGTATATGGATCAGTGCTGTCGAAATACTCGCCACCCGCCGGCGGCGTTGACTGCCCATCCACGTAAAGGGCGAGTGTTTCAATTTTTTCGCTGCGAACATACACGGGTGGCCATCTCCCCCTTGACACCTTTATCTTCCATAGCAGAAAATTTATCCGATGGAAGATAAATCTTTTATGGAAGATTCACGTCTTCGGTAGAAGACATCGCGAAAGGCAGTCGAAGTGTGGATGGCCGCCTTCAGAGAGCAGAATGTGACATCTGCGATGCCAGTGCGTAGAGTGACGCTGAAATTTTGAACCGGAATAGAGAATGAAAGCACCAGCAGCATCCGGAAGCGCCGGACAAGACGCCGTCAGCCGCGTGTTCGGCGATCGTGTCCGCACGATGCGCGAGCAGGCAAACCTTACTCTGGAGCAGTTCTCGAAGCTGTCCGGCGTAAGTAGGGCAATGCTGTCCAAGGTTGAGAGAGGCGAGAAAAGTCCAACGATCGGCGTAGCGAAACGTATTGCTCACGCTTTGGGCGCATCGTTTTCAGCCCTGCTCGGTGACGAACCTGCTTCGCGTCGTGCCTTTGCCTTGGTAACGAAGGACCAGAGGCAGGTATTTCGGGATCCGGAAACGGGATTCGAGCGCTTCCTGCTGTCTCCGATCATGGCCGGCATGACCGTCGAAGTTGTCTTTCATCGCCTGCCTGCCGATACCTCGACAGGCCGATTGCCGCCATACCCGTTGGCGACCGGCAAGCACGTCGTAGCTTCGCGCGGACGCGTAGTCGTGGGCACACCAGAGAATGAGACTGTTCTTGAGGAGGGCGATGCACTCTACTTCGAGGCTGATGTTGAGCATTGGTTCGAAAACCGGACCAACGAGCCAGCAGAGTACTACCTGATCATTTCGGCGCCCGCCCCCAACCGGCTCTCTTGAGCAGCTTGGCTTGGTTCTCAGATTCGACGGCTAAGGTAGGCGTCCCTGTGGCATTGCTTGGCCTGCCAACCTCGAACTGTGAATCGGCGTGCAAAATTGGACGCCGATCTGGGTCAGTTTTGGACGCCGTTTGACACTCGAACCAAGGGCTGCAAGACCTGAACCGCGAGCAGGTTCGCATGATGGTTGGCCTGCATCACGAAAGTTACGCCCGACCTGAGCGGGCCGGAGCCAAGCTCAGGGTGAGCCCGGCTACTTCATCTGGCCGAGATGCTCGACTTGTCGCCGTCGAAACGATCTACGCGGCCGCTCCGCAGTTCCTTGGCGAGGACCGAGCAAGAGGCGGACGTCAGGTTCAAGCTTGTGATGCGAATGCTGGACCTGCCGGCCGAGACGGCACAGAATCTTATGATGTCGAGGACCTGTCGCCGGACCGCGCGGAGAACGCGGCCAAGCCGACCGACACGAAACGCCCAGGGCTGACTGGGCGCCGAAAGAGGAACCGGCGCACCGATAGGCAGGTCTCGACAGCAAGTCCCTCTTTCTTTCACGAACAGAAAATCGAGGCGGCTTACCCGGGGCGGTCCAGCCGGGCATTTTGTCCTAGCTGAGCGCATGGCCCCCAGGGTGCTCGAGTACGAAAACGCGCTCCGGTCAGTTCTTTTTGGCAGGTCAGCCTATTATTCTCACTGTCTGGGATGGCCTGAATTCAAAGTAGATCCAGGCGCTGAACGTCGCCGCTACCAATTTTCGTTACCCCTTTGTTGAGTTGGTTCAGTAAGACTGCTCAAGCATGTCCCGATACTGGTCAGCCGATGCTTCACGCGGGTTGGTCTTATGACTGTGATCCCGCAAGGCACCCTGCACGATATAGTCGAAATCGCTCCTTTCGACGCCTAGCTCCGAGAGCTTTGACGGCAGCCCGATGCTTGTCGTCAGGTGCTCGAGCGCGGTGACAACTTCGTCCTCAGACGACAGACCCATAGCCGCGGCCAGTCGGCTGTACTTGCCTTCCGCCACCGCCGTTTCTGCAGTGCGGTTAAAGCGCAGCACCGTCGGCATGAAGATGGCATTCAACGTGCCGTGATGCAGGCGGGGATTGAGTCCCCCGAGCGCATGGCTCAGGCTGTGGACGCAACCAAGGCCTTTCTGGAAGGCCATGGCCCCCATGGTGGCCGCGATGCTCATGTTGAGGCGGGCGGCGCGGTTGCCGGGTTCCAGGGTCGCCCGTGCGATATTGCTCCAAGCCCGTTTCAATCCCTCAAGCGCAATGCCATCAGCGGGAGGATTGAAGGATGGCGCCAGGTAGGTCTCGATGCAGTGTGAGATCGCGTCCATCCCGGTCGCCGCCGTCAGCTTTGCGGGAAGGCTGAGGCTAAGCTCCGGGTCGCAAATGGCAGCCTTGGGAATGAGGAAAGGCGACAAAAGCGCAACTTTACGGCCGTCATCAAGAATGATAATCGCGCCCCGTCCAACCTCGCTCCCCGTACCGGATGTCGTTGGAATGGCAATCATCGGGAACGTGGCTCGCGTAATCTTGTCGATGCCACCCTCTATGGCCGCGAAGGTTGAGAGCGGACCGGTGTGAGCGGCAGCCACGGCGACAGCCTTTGCCAAGTCAATGGCAGAGCCGCCGCCTATGGCGATCAGCCCGTCGGACTTGTTTGTGGTGAACTGTGCAACGGCGGCGCGGACAGCGGCTTCGGTAGGGTTGCCGGGTGTTTCATCATAGATGCCGGACAATCCCTCACCCACAAGCCGATGAAGCTGTTCGACGAACCCGAGTTGCCGAACCCCTTTGTCAGTTACCACGAATGGACGTTGGATACCTGCCAGCGCCAGTTCCGATGTTACTTCAGTCAGAGCGCCATATCCGAACTGCACCCTTGTCACGTAATTGATCAGGCCCACAGCCTCCCCCTATCACTCTTGGTTATCGCCGAACCATTCCAAAATAAGGCAGGCATCGTTCCTTGCGCCTGGTTACATAAACGAACAACTGGAAGGGCGCTGTAAACCCGCATTCTGCCTATATTGCTATAACCAAGAGGCATACAAGCTGAGGTGGTGCCGGTTTTTGAGACCTGCTAAGGTAGGGTCGACTGATTAGAGGGACCATCCAGAATGAAGACACGCAGATGGTTTAGGGCCGAGTTCAAGGCCGCTTGAGGCGATCCGCCGCGAGCGTACGATTTCGGAGCTGGTGACGAAGCACCAGCATCACCCGAACCAGATCACGCAGTGGAAACGGCAGGCCATTGAGAATCTGGCCAAGGCGTTCAACGACGACAGGGCTGCGGATGCGCAGGTCGGCCGGGAAATCGAGGTGACGAAGCTTCACGCCAAAGTTGGCCAGCTCGTCGGCGAGCGAGATTTTTTGGCCAAGGCCTTCGATCGCTGAGCCTGAATCGGAGGAGAAGCATGATCGACCCCGATCACAGCTGGGCTCTCGATCCACCGCCAGTGCGAACCAGTCAATCTCGCGGGCGTGGTTCTATCGCCAGTCCGCCGGCAAGACGTCCGAGAACCTCGAACTGATGCGCGTCGTCGACGAGACCCTCATGGAAACGCCCTGGTATGGCTCTCGCCAGATAGCGCGACATCTGCGCCGCTAGGGCTAGTGCGTTGGCCGCAAGCGGGTCACTGCGGCTGATGCGCAAAATAGGCCTCTCTTCAATCTACCAGGCGCCGAAGACCAGCGAGCCGCATCCGCAACACCGTATCTATCTCTGCCTGTTACGGCATCTGAGCGTCGAGCGGCCGGATCAGGTCTGGTGTGCGGATCCGCCTTATATCCCGATGCGGCGCGGCTTTCTACCTCGTCGGCATCATGGACTGGTTCGGCCGCAAGGTGCTCGCCTGGCGATTGTCGAACACGATGGATGCCGACTTCTGCGTCGCCGCCCTCGAAGAGGCGATTGCCCGCCACGGCAGGCCCGACATCGTCAATACCGATCAGGGATCGCAGTTCACCAGCTTCGCCTTCACCACGACGTTGAAGGATGCCGGCATCCGCGTCTCCATGGACGGGCGTGGCCGTTAGGTGGACAACGTCTTCATCGAGCGGGTGTGGCGCAGCCTCAAGTATGAGTGCGTCTTCCTCCGCGCATTCGAAACGAGAAGCGAGGCGCGCAGCGGCATCGGTTGTTGGACTATTACAACCAGCTACGGCCACACTCGACGTTCGGCGGCAGGACGCCTGACGAAGTCTATCCTATGGGGGAAATGACGGAGCAGTTGGCGGCGTAGAAACAACCCCGATCCACCTTAGTCAAGCCGCCAAACTGTCCCATCCGGGTCCCCTCAAGCTGGAAGGTGATCAAAGAATTCAATTGTCCGCCGCAACCCTGGATACGGCGGACGTCGCTATTGCCGCGTGCAACTCTCCGGCTCAGAGACGGTAGATACGGCGCGCATTCTCGGAAAAGTATTTGGCCCTCTCGTCAAGCGTGTAGACCGCCATGATTCCGTCAATCAGGCCAAACCATTGCTCAAGGCCACCTGCGAGCTCCTGTACCGGATAATCGGAGCCATACATCACGCGGTCGAATCCAAACGCATCCACAACTTCGTGGACATAGCGTTCGATATTGGCCCTGTATGGTCCACCCGCCTCGGTGAGCAACCCCGATATCTTGACGCTGACGTTGTCCATGGTAGCTAGGCTCCGGATATGAGACCGCCAAGGTTCCCACCCCCCGCTAGCAATGAGCGGCTTCCCAATGTGATCAAGAACGAAGGTGACTTCCGGACAGAGCCGTACAAGCTTTACCATATTCTCCACATTGTACTCCGCACCGCATAGGTCATACGAGAACCCGTACTCAGGCAGGAGCTTAACGCCCTCGACAAAGGAAGGACGTATCGGGAAATCGAGGTCGGACTGAAAGGGCTTTTCGAAGAGGCGGCGCACGCCCACCACCTTCGGCATCGCAGCGAGACGATCGAGGTCTTCCCGTACAGCAGCACCACGCTCGAGAAGCGCATGGGCAACGATAGCTCCGAGTTTGGGCTGATCCTTGGCCTGGCTTGCAATCCATTCAGCCTCAGCCAGGGCCGACTTGTCTTCGATTCCGACTTCCACGAACACAAAACGCTCGAGATTGAAAACTTGCCGTGTCCGTGCGACATATTCGTCAATTGTATGCGCCTTTTCAATCTGGGGTACCCCAGACAGCCAGGGGTACAAGAACTTGGCCGGATCATAGATGTGGACGTGCGCGTCAATCACGCTAACTAATTCCTGTGTCATTCTTCCTCCTCACTCAATCATATGGCGTTCTATCGAACCCAGTGGCACCAGTCCGCAGACCCTACGCGTGCCAAGTTGGCGGCCGCACGCCCGGTCTGCCTAGCCGAACACAATATTGGCGTTAATGCACTTCGCATGCAACATGCAAGCGTCAAACGCCACTATGGACGCGGTATTTCTAGCTGTAAGAAGGCACCAGAAGTGGCAAGGGATCGCCTCAAGACATGACAACCACCAATCTCTCACTATCGCGTCGCGTCTACGACGTGCTCAAATGGAATATCGAAACGCAGCGCCTGCCCCCAGGTCTCATTCTTGAGGTGGCTGGGGTAGCTGATGCGTTTCAACTTAGCCGGACGCCTGTGTCTGTTGCGCTCAAGGCGCTTCACGAGGACAAGCTAGTGCTGGAGCGGCCGCGGCGCGGTTTCGTTGTGGGCAATGGCGAACCGTTTCGGCACGACCCGCAGGCCGCCGGATTGACCATCCCTGCAGAATTGCTCGAAAGCTTTGCGAACCGCAGCTGGCGGTCGCAATTCTATCCACAAGTCGAGCGCGAGATCGCGATTTGCCTGCCGTTCGGCCCTTTTGCCATCAGTGCCAGTGGCCTCGCCAAGCACAAGGCCGTCAGCAGGACCATCGCAAACGAAACACTCGTTCGCCTGGAGCGTCTGGGACTAGTGCGTCAGGAGCGCTCGCGCTGGTTTACCGAGTCCCTGACCCCTGCACGCCTTCGGGAGCACTATGAGCTCAGGTGGCTGCTTGAACCCGAAGCCCTTCGGCAAGCCAGTCCGTTTCTCGATCAGACTGTGCTGGCGGAGACAGCTGGGCGCGCCGAGCAATACCATGACCGAATCGACCAGCTGACCATTGAAGACGTTGATCAGATTGAGGAAGATCTCCATACGCGCATCGTCCTAACCTGTCCGAACAGGCAAATGGCGGAGACGATCCGGCGCAGCCAGTTGCCGCTGATGGCGACAACCCATTCCGCCCAATACGGCTCTGACCGCTCCATTCTGGAACTCACAATCTCAGAGCACCGGCGCGTACTGACGGCGCTGCTGAAGGGGGATATCGAGCATGCGGCCAGAGCGCTGGAAGAGCACTTGCGCAGATCCCACGTGACCGTTCGGGCGCTGCTTTTGAGTGGCGCGCTGCAATGGGAGCCACCACCTTACATGATACCGCAGCGTCCCGCCTCGATCTAGCCACGACACGCTCGCTGATCGCCACCATTCCGAAATGCATCTTGCATGCCGAATACATCTCTCCTATTACCCGTACTGGATACCGGGCGATCGATCAACAGCGTCGCGCGCCTCGCCCGGCCGGCCCACACCTAACGCGGACCGGTGTCGCGGCTTGCACCCCGCACGGTTGCCAATATGACGCGGGCGGCATGGCGAGTCAGGCAAAAGCGCGCGCGGCGCTGGACGGGAGGAAGAATGACTGCCTACGAAACCAGACGCCTCGGCGACACTAAGGTAGAAGTGACAATCATCGGACTCGGGATGGTTCCGCTGGCCGGCTTCAATGCAAAAACCTCCTATACCGACTGTGAGGATGTGATTAGGACGGCCTTCGCCGGGGGAGTTAAATACTTCGACTGCGCCCCCTTTTACGGCTACGGGAAGGCCGAGTACAACCTTGGGCACGCTATCCGCGAGCTCGGCATTCGTGATGACATAGTCGTCAGCACGAAAGTAGGTCGCCTGCTCAGAACGTTGAGCAAGTCCGACACGTCCAACGCAGCTTATGGAGAGCTGTGGACCGACCCGCTGCCCTTCAGGGATGTGTTTGACTATAGTTATGACGGCGTGATGCGCTCGTTTGAGGATAGTCAGGCTCGCCTGGCGATGGACTACATCGACGTTTTGCTCGTCCATGACGTCAGCCCCGACTGGCATGGCGAACGTGCCGACCACTATTGGCAGCAGCTTGGCGATGGCGGATTCCGCGCGCTCGACGAGTTGCGGCGCAGCGGCGCCGTTTCCGCGATCGGACTCGGTGTCAACGACACCGAAACCGTGGTCCGCGCCGCCAGGGAATTCGACATCGACTGCGCCTTGATTGCCGGACGGTACACGCTGCTCAACCATAAACCGCTGGAAGGCGCGTTCAGCGAGCTGCAACAGCGCAACGTGTCTGTGCTCGCCGGCGGTGTGTTCAATTCCGGGATTTTGGCAGCAGGCACACGGGGTCAGGGGGCGACCTACGATTACGGATCGGTTCCTGAAGACATTTTGCACAGGGTTGGCGTGATCGAGGAAATCTGCGCACGCCACCGCGTTCCATTGAGTTCCGCAGCCATAGAATTCGTGCTGATGCACCCGGCGGTGACGGCTGTTGTTCTGGGAGCCAAGAGCGTCGCAGAGACGAAGGAGAATCTCGCCTCGTCCTCGGCAAGGATCCCGGCGCAACTTTGGGTGGACCTGAAGGACGCAGGAATCATCCCCGATCTGGCCCCAGTAAAGGCCGACCAATAGAGACTAAGGGGCCATCGACCGGCGAACTGCCGGCCGATGGCCTTGGATTGGGAGGCCGCTTCTTCAGCCAGCCGTGTAGGCCGTCTTGACCACGGTGAAGAACTCGGAGGCATACTTGCCCTGCTCGCGCGAGCCATAGGACGAGCCCTTGCGCCCGCCGAACGGCACGTGAAAATCGACGCCGGCCGTCGGCACGTTGACCATCACCATGCCCGCCTCGGCATTGCGCTTGAAGTCCGTCGCATACTTGAGCGACGTGGTCACGATGCCGGCCGAAAGCCCGAACTGGGTATCGTTGGCTGTGGCCAGCGCTTCCTCGTAGTCCTTGACCTTGATCACCGCCGCCACCGGGCCGAAGATTTCCTCGCGGGCAATGCGCATCTGGTTGGTCGCGCCGGTGAACAGCGTCGGCTGCAGATAATAGCCGTCCTTGACCGATTGCACTCGATCGCCGCCGGCCGCAAGGGTTGCGCCTTCCCCCTTGCCGATCTCGATATAGTCGGTGTCCTGCTTGAGCTGACTGGAGTCCACCACCGGCCCGATCTCGGTGTTCTTATCTAGGGCATGGCCGACGCGCAAATTGACCGTGCGCTCAGCCAGCACCTTGACGAAAGTGTCGTGGATGCCTTCGGTCACGATGACGCGGCTTGACGCCGTGCAGCGTTGGCCGGTCGAGAAAAAGGCCGATTGCGCCACCGACTCCACCGCCACCTTGAGGTCGGCGTCGTCCAGCACCACGGTTGGGTTCTTGCCGCCCATTTCGAGTTGGAACTTGCGGCCGACCTTGATCGAGGCTTCTGCCACGCGTCTGCCGGTGCCAACCGAGCCGGTGAAGGTGATGGCTGTGACATCGGGGTGGTCGAGCAAGGTCTGCCCAACCACCGAGCCGCGGCCCATCACAAGATTCAGTACGCCCTTTGGCAGCCCATTGCGATGCAGGATATCGACGATGGCCCAGGTCGAGGCCGGCACCAAGTCTGCCGGCTTGATGACGACCGTGTTGCCGTAGGCCAGCGCAGGTGCGACCTTCCAGGTGGGGATGGCAATCGGGAAGTTCCATGGCGTAATGATACCGATGACGCCGATCGGCTCGCGCGTGATATCCACCGTCAAACCCGGCCGCACGCTGGGCAGAATTTCGCCAGCAAGCCGCAGCGTCTCACCGGCAAAGAAATCGAAGATCTGCGCGGCACGCATCACTTCACCCATGCCCTCGGGCAGCGTCTTGCCCTCTTCGCGGCTTAGCAATTCGCCAAGTTCGGCCCTGCGTGCCAGGATTTCCTGGCTGGTCTTGGACAAAATGGCATGTCGCTCCAGAATGCCGGAGTGCGACCATGCCGGGAAGGCCGCTTTGGCCGCTGCGATCGCCTGCTTGGTCTCCTCGGCCGAGGCGCGAGCATAAACACCGACGACATCCGAGATGTCGGAAGGATTGATGTTCTCTACGCCCTCGGTCCCAACCCAGTCTCCATCGATCAGGTTCTTGTGCAGTTCAGTCACAGCATTTCTCCGTGGAACCGTGTGGACCTATAGCCGAAACTGATGGTGGGCCGTCTTGTTCTTTTCCACATATTCCCAGTCATAGTCGACGCCGAGACCAGGACCGTCCGGGACAGGAACGCACCCGTCGGCGCCCACCCCGGTGAGTTGATCATCGTAACCACAAGCGTAAACGGGAGGAACGAGGTTCGGCATATCGGGCCCAATCAGGGCCATTTCGTAGAAGTGCGTGTTGCGCAGCGCGGCGACACACGCCCGGTGGGCCGGTCCGCACGCGTGCACCTGCACATCCATGCCGATGGCTTCGGCAAAATGCGCGACCTTCATCATGCCGGTGATCCCAAGGTCGTACTCCGGGTCGATATGCATCATGTCGCACCCTCCGGCGAGGGCGAATGCCGCTTTCTGCTCAACGCTGCGCACATGTTCCGATACGAGCATCGGGGTCTTCAGGTTCTCGCGCAGCATCTTCTGACCAACGACCGACACGCCACTGTCGCGATACGGATCCTCGAACCAGAAGCATGCATTGTCGTCGCAGGCCCGGCCTACATAGAGCGCATCCTGGTATGTCCGCAATTCGCAGGCCGGGTCGACCATGATTTCCATGGAATCGCCGACAGCCTTCCTGACCTCTGTGATGACAGCGGCCTCGCGACGCTTGTCTCCGTCATGCCAGCCGTGGATCTTGAAGCCTGGCATACCACGTTCGCGGCACGACACCGCGAAGTCGGCGTATGCCTCCTTTGTATCGAGCCCGCCGGGCGTATTTTGGCCGTGGTGACTGCTGGCATAGGTCGGAAGTCGGGATTTGCTGGCACCTAACAGGCTAGCCAACGATGCTCCGTACTTGCGCCCGTAAAGGTCCCAAAGCGCGATGTCCAATGCTCCGTGCCCCATGTGGTCGTAGGCTCGCGCTTCACGTTTGAGATCGTCATAGATAGCTTCTCGATGCTCGGGGTCGCGACCAAGCAGCGTTGGCGCAAGCATGACAGTTTGTCCCAACGCCGAGGGCGTTCCCACCCAGTGGGTTACGTAGCGTCCCTCCAGCCCGTCATTCGTGCGAAGGGCGACGGCATAGCGCATTACCTTCAAGACAGCGCCGTGTTCATAAACCATGTTCGAAACGCCCATGGTACGGCTTTCGCCAAGGGAAAGCTCCGGCACTTCGAACGTGAAGGGAATGACGTCAACTTCAGTTATCTTTGACATGGCACCATTTTCTAGTTGGGCCCGAACAGTATCGGGGAGGAAAGACTGACGAAGGGTAAGTAGGCAACGATAAACAGCGCCACGATCAGTGCGCCGAATTTCCGGATCAGGGGGCCATTGCTCTTCGCCACCGGGACGTCCCCTATCACTGCACGCAATGAGGACGAGAACGGCAACGAGCGGCGTGAGACACCGAGCACGTCCCCGTCCCAATTTGGACTGATTGCGATGGTTTTCTTGCTGGCGCGAGACACGTTGAGGAGGCTCCGGGTGTGGGGGCAATCAGGCGGCGCACGCTGTCAGTCCATGTGGAAGTTTTCTTCCATCATGGCCCACCATTCACCGCCCTTTCGGGTGGCAACCGGCTCCTGCATTGGATCGGTAACCGCCCACCAACGCTTCATTGCCGGGCTCGCCGCCAGTTTGGCCGAATCTGCACTGTAGTCTTCGCCCACATATTCCCAGTAGCCGAAGAGGATATTTTCCGGCTGCTTCAGGAAGATGGTATAGTTCGTGATATTGCAGGCCGAGATGACTGCCGCGACCTCAGGCCAGATCGCTGCGTGGATGCGATTGTATTCCTCGATCTGATCGGCCCTGATCCCGATCATCATGCCCATTCGTTTCACGAGCGACCTCCTGTTTATCGTGGCCTGTAAGGGTGAGTTGAGTTCGTTGGGCTATTCAATGCTTGGCGACGACGTCCTGTGCCGCATGGATAGCTGACATGATCGCCCGGCTGGCGTTGTCATAGCGGCGGTCATTCACGTACTCGCCGCAGATCCGGAAGGCGTGGAAAATGAGGATCCGGTCCGCTAGCGCAACCATTTCCGGCATGTCGCTCGAGATAAGCAATACCGACTTCCCATTATCGACCAGTTTGTAGATCAGCTCCTGGATCTGAGCCTTTGCCTTGATGTCGATGCCAACGGTCGGCTCGTCGATGATCAGGATGTCGACATCCGCAGCAAGCCATTTGGCGAGCGAGACCTTTTGCTGATTGCCGCCTGACAAATTGCCAACGAGCTGCTCCAGATTCGGCGTTCGTATCTCAAGTTGCCGGGACAGCGGTGCCGCAACCTTGCGCTCGTCGCTTGCTGTCAGGAAGCCTAAAAGGCCCGCGATGCGGTCCCATACCGTGATCGCGACGTTAGACCGGATGGGGTGTGAAAGGATAACCCCCTCAAACTTCCGGTCTTCGCTGACGTACCCCATTCGATAGCGCTTTGCCGCCTGTTCGATCGAATGGATGCGAACTGGTTTGCCGTCCACGAGAACTTCACCCGCCGTGATGGCGTCTTTGCCAATCAAGGCGCGTGCAAGCTCCGTTCGTCCCGCACCGACCAAGCCATAGAAGCCAAGAACCTCGCCCTTGTGCAGTTTGAAATTAACCCCTGCATGGCCTTTCGCCGTCGAGACCTCACGGGCCTCCAGCTTGACCTGACCCAGATCAGGTTGGCCTACACGGGGTTCTACGACCCGCTCCGCACGTCCAATCATGGCTTCAATCAAGGTCTGGCGCGTCATGCCCACTGTGGGCGCACCCATGAGAGTTGTATGCCCGTCTCGAAGCACCGTTACCCGGTCGCATATAGACAACACCTCCTCCAGCTTATGGCTGACGAACAGGATGGCCGTGCCATGGTTTCGGAGCTGCCGGACGAGCTTGAAAAAGATCTCAGTCTCGCCGGACGTCAGTGATGCTGTCGGCTCGTCAAGCAGGAGGACCTTAGCCTCGTGGCTCAGCGCCTTGGCGATTTCCACCATCTGCATCTGCGCAACCGAAAGTCGTCTAACCTCGGTGGAAGGATCGACGTCCAGACCGACCTTCTGTAGATGTTGCTTCGCCTCCCGGTTGATGCGGTCAAAGTCCACCAGACGGCCCTTGGTGGGAAGCTGCTCAAGCATGATATTTTCTGCGACCGAGAATGCCGGAATGAGGTTCCGCTCCTGATGGACGGCGGAGATCCCCAGGCGAATAGCCTCGCGGGTGTTTGCGAGGGTGATCTCAGTATTGTCTAATTGGATTCTTCCGCCGTCCGGCTTTTGCACGCCGGTTATGATCTTGATGAGCGTCGACTTGCCAGCACCGTTTTCTCCCATCAACGCATGCACTTCACCCTGGTTAAGGATCAAGGAGGCATCGCTAAGAGCGCGAACACCGGGAAACGACATCGAAACGCCCGAAACCGTGAGCATCAATCAATGTCCCCCGCACGAACCGCGCGATACCGGTTCACACCTACTGCCACCAAGATCAGCGTGCCAAGAAGAAAGGTGACCCAATAAGGGTCAACAGCGAGGAGTACCATAGCATTCTGGATAAGACCTATCAGGAAGACAGCGATTACTGTGCCGATGATGGAAATTGAACCGCCCGATAGCACCGCGCCGCCGATAATGGGCGCCGCGAACGACAGTATGAGCCAATCCGAGCCAATTGTAGGCTGGGCCGAGCCAAGCTGGGCGACAGCCAAAATGCCAGCCAGAGCAGCCAAAAATCCGGAAATGACATGCGCGGTGGTGACGGCACGATCCGCAGAAATACCAGACAGTTGCGCGGCGTGGCTGTTCCCACCTACCGCGAGCAGATACCTACCCGTTTTTACTCGGGTAAAGAAGACGGTAAGGATGATAGTAACGATCAGAGGAACGATCAGCAGTAAGGGGAAGAGTCCGATTCGGCCATTGCCGAAGGCCACAAAGTCTACAGGCATATCATAGAATGGGATCGCTCTGGTGATGCCCATGTTGATGCCGGTAAAGCCGGACGCAGTGGCCAACGTTACGATAAAGCCGTTGATCCCGGTACGCACTGTGAGCCAACCGTTCAGGAAGCCGGCAAAGCCGCCTGCTGCCAACGCGATCATCACAGCGGGGACGGTCGGCACTTGCCAGTAGTCCATGAGCCCGCCGACCGTGATCGCGACGAGCCCGCCGAGGGCACCGACAGACAGATTCATCTGGCCCACGCCCAGCATCACCATTTGGCTGAACGCAACCAGCAGCGACACGCAAATGCTTCGCAGCATGACGAACCAATTGAATTCAGTCCTGAATTCCGGGCTGATGATGGCCAGGGCCAAACCACCAACCAGAACGACTGCCAGGGTGCCGGCCCATTGGGTCCGCGCGGCAATGGAAAAGACCTTGTTCACGCTAAGCGCGCCTGTCTGCGGGTTATCAGAGTGTTGCGGTAGCGTTCGACAATAATGGCGGACAAAAGGAACATCCCGAGGAACAACTGAAGCCAGAAGTTCCCGATCTGAAGAAGGAGCAGACCGCTCCGTATGGTGGATACCAGCAGCGAACCAAGCATCGTGCCGATAACCGACACCGCGCCTCCGGCGAGGGAGGTCCCGCCGATGATGGGCGACAAAAAGGAAGGAAGCAGCCAATCATCGCCTGCGGCTGCTGCCATTGCGGCCGAATTCTTAGCGGTCAGCATTATAGCCGCAGCAGCTGCCAGAACACCTGACAGCACGTGCGCCAACACGATCATTCGCTTGACGGGGATCCCCGACATTTCCGCCGCACGGGAGCTCGCTCCAACTGCCAAGATATTGCGCCCCAGAACGCTGTGCTTGAAGAACCCGAACAGCATGGCGCCAATCAAAATGGCGACGATGGCCAAGGATGGCACTCCCGCAATGTCCGATTTCCCAAAGGCACCAAATTCCCGCGGTAGACCATTCAGGGGAGCTCCCTTGGAAAATATCAGCATCCCACCGGTGAACAGGCTTGAAGTCGCTAGGGTCACGACGAAGCTGTTGACGCCGGTGCGGGTGATACCGAAACCATTCAGCCAGCCCAGCGCCGCGCCGAACGCCAGCGTCGCGGGCAGGGTGACAAAGATGGGAAGGCCCAGCGTCTGGAGTAGGAAGCCCGTCATCATAACACAACACACCCCGATGGCGCCAACAGCCAAACTCATCCCGCCTGTGGCAAGCACGACCATTTGGCTGAGACCAACTACCACATCGATCGCTACCGACCGACCAAGCGAGTTCAGGTTAAAACGCGACAGAAATCCGGGAGCTGCAAGCGAAAACACCAGCCACAGCACCACAAGGATGGCAAACAAACCCATTTGGTTCGAGCCGCGCGACAACTGATCGGCGAGCCAGGATAGCGGCGATCTGTTCGCCGCTATCATTCTGTTCGGGGCGGACACTGTGGACACTCCTCTGACCTCCCGATTCATCAGGCCGCGGGAATAACTCACGGGCAGACGAGGTACGTGTCTTTGAACGATGACTGCAGCTTGCTCGTCAACGCGACCAGATCCGCGCGGTAGGTTTCGAGGTTTTCCGCGCTGAGCAACATCGAGCCTGAGTCGATGAGATGGGCGGTCTGCGGCGTTTTGATCCAAGGCGCATCAACCTTGACCGTGCAACCCTTTGCCATCAGATCAAGTGCGTAGGCGCCGATGTATCCTTGGCCATAGGGATTTTGCAGCATGGTGCCGGCAACAAAGCCATCCTTGATGCCGTCGAGCACGATCTGGTCATCGTCGATTCCTATGAACTTGATCCGCTTGTCGCCAAGGCTGCGCAGGGCGTTAGTCGTCACCACTGTTGAGACATAGCCCGTGGCGATGATGCCATCGATCTGGTCCTTGGATCCAGCCAGCAGAGCGTTAACCTTCTGGTCGCCGAGTTCCTGGCTGTCGGTATCACCGATGGTCTGAAACAGCGTCACTGCGCCGTTAGTCTCGGCGACGGCCCGCTCCACCGCTTCAATACGAACCTTGGTATTGGGGCTTACAAGAAGCCCTGCCATGTGGACAATCGCCCCTTTACCACCGATGGCTTTGATGAGCGCCTTTGTGCCGACGTAGGCTGCGGTACCGTCATCCGTTGCTAGGCAAAAGCCCACATCGGTGGGGTCGGTCGCGCAGCCGCCTAGCGCCACGGAAGGGATCCCGCCGCCTGAAAGCTCGGACAGCGTCGAATTAATGCCGACCGTGTCCCCCGGATACAGCCCGAAACCGTTGTAACCCTGGGCAGCAAGGCTTTGCAAGAGCTCGATCTGACGCTCCAGTTTCCATTCGGATGGCACTTGGTAGACTACGGACGCGATGCCGAAGTTAGCTTGCGCGTCTGCAGCCGCTTTTTTCCACGGCGCGAAGTACGGATGCGGCCCGCCTGCCACGAGCGCAATCCGGTTGTCCGACGCGGATGCCGAAACAGGTAAAACTAACGGGCATGCGGCCAAAAGCATAAAAGTGGCCGTGATGGCGCGACGATCCATTGTTTCCTCCCATAGATTTATCCCTGCGCCAAAAAATAGGAGACCCAACCCTCTGTAAATCCATCATTTACACATATCGCTATAATCGAATAGCATACCTGAATGCGAACCGTTTCAAACCCTCTGACGCAGCTTACGCTACGTCAAATGCTGCTGCTTTCCATCATTGAGGAAAGCGGATCTCTCAAGCAAGCGGCCCAGCGAGTGGGCATGAGCCAGCCCAGAGCGAGCAAGTCCGTCCAGGAAATGGAGGAGCTTATGCAGCAAAAGCTCTTCGTCCGCAGTAATCGCGGCGTCCTTCCGACCGAGGCCGGGACTTGCGTGATCCGACACGCCAAGCTGATGACCTATCAAATCAGTAATTTGCAGGAAGAACTCGGCAATATAAAAGACGGGACGTGGACCAAGCTCAGGATTGGCACGATCATGGGTGCCGTACCGATCGTGACCGAGTCAATCCGGAGATTTCTCCGAACACATACGAGCGCATCATTCGAAATCCTGGAGGACACGAGCGTCGAGCTCCTGCGCCTGTTGGATCAAGGCGCCCTGGACTTGGTGGTCGGACGAAGCTCGGTGAGTCAGAACCCGGCGCTCTACGAGGTTTCCGCCTTCCACGACGAACTGCTTACCGTCGTGGCCAATCCCCGCCATCCGCTAGTCGGAAAAAAGGCGGTGGAGTTGGAGGACCTCATCCAATCTCGCTGGATTGTCTATACGGCTGCTATGCCGATGCGTGTCTCGCTGGAGCACGAGTACCGCCAAGCTGGTCTGGCGTTTCCTCGCACTTTGATAGAGACGAGGTCCGCTTTCACGACCATGACACTCATCCAATGCAGTCCTAACTATATCGCATTGCTCTCCGCCGATGTAGCCGGGTTCTTTGTGAACTTCGGCATTGCACAGATCTTGCGCCTGCAACTGCGTTCTAAGAGCGAGCCTTACGAAGTGATAACGCGGCGCAGCGCAATCCCGCCAAACGTTGTGAGTGATTTCATTGCCGAGCTTACCTCCGGTGGGCAACAGTAAGCTCCCACAGGCGTGCGGTGCGGCAATCAAAGGTGGGAGCGCGGCGCGTCGCAGGATGAGAACGCCGGTGGCTTGAGATGCCGGGAGGGGGCAGCCGTTGCGCATGTTGCCGGCGCTCTCTCACCGGCCAGATGGTGATCACCACGCCCTTGCCGTCATGCTGAGCTTGATGCTTTGCTCAGCACGTGCATCTCGTCAATCCGGTGCATGAGCGCGAGGTCGGCCGCCGACGCTGGGCGCGGCAGGGTAATAGACGCTGCCCCGGCCGATGCAGGCGGCCACTTCCCCGGAAAGGAGGTCGGCCAGCATGCGGCTACGTCAGCCACAGGCGAGTGCACCGAAGCTCTCGGCGCCGAGCACGGTGATCGGTTACTTGGCGGCCGGGCATGCTATCGACAGCGTCGAATAGATTTCCTGACAGCCCAATGTAGATGGTCTCCGAGCATGGCGAGCGGACGCTTGCCTGGATAAGTGCGATCAGAAGATTTCAACCCTCAAATATTCTCACGCACGCGGTCGCCAGTCTCAGAGCAGGCCTTTCCAACGGCCCAAATCCATCTCTGCGTGTTGTCGCCGAATGGCCAGTCGGCGGCGTCCAGAAGGACACCGCCGAATCCTCCCATGCGCGGACGCTCCAACGCAATTACGTCACTCTTGTACAGGAACAGTATAGTTCAGGATCAACCTTCCACCATCTGCAAAGATCGTCTGCCCAACGATGTAAGAGGCATCCTTGCTTGCCAGGAACGATGCCACGCTCGCGATCTCGGCTGGATCGCCGCAGCGGCCACTCGGCGTCCGCGAGAGGATCATGTGACGCTGGTGCTCATTTGCCAACACCGAACTCTTCACCATGTCGGTTAGGATCGTACCGGGGCCGATAGCGTTGACGCGAATGTTGTGTCGGATCAGGTCGACAGCCATGACAGCAGTCAGCTGAGTAATCCCGCCTTTGGAAACAGCATAAGCGACCGAATTCGGAACCGCCAGGATCGCGTTTATCGACGACATGTTCACGATGGACCCGCCGCGTCCCTGTACGATCATGGCACGAGCCGCCGCCTGTCCGATCAGAAATGGAGCTTTGAGATTAACCCGCTGTACGCGATCGAAAGCGGCCTCTGGAAAATCTACGAAGTCATCGAAATGAATGATTCCGGCATTGTTGATCAGCACGTCGACGCCGCCGAAGTGGTCGGTTGCCTTGTCCACAATGCCCTTTGCCATCTCCTGTGTGATTTCGGACAGATCTGCGGTTAACCAGGTGGCATTGTCGCCAAGCCTCTCGGCTTGGGAGCGCACGGCGTTTTCCAAGATATCAACCATGACCACTTTCGCGCCATCTGCAAGGAACCGCTCCGCGCAGGCCAACCCCAGGCCCCGAGCTGCTCCGGTCACGATCACGATTTTATCCTTATGTTGCAATTTGGGCTCTCCAACCTCTCAATTATCTATGTTCGATCTCAATTGGGCAGCACACTCTGTAAATCTTCCACCGAAGATAAACTCAAGCAACCCGGTGACGAAGTTCGGTGCCGGCCTCCAAGCGGTACAAATTATCAGCTATTATGCGACTGACGCCGTCAAACGCCGTGTCTGTAGTTCCAGCCTCGTGTGGAGTCAGAATGACGTTAGGATGGTCGAGTAGCTTGGAGCCCGGTAGAGGCGGCTCGTTAGCGATAGTGTCTAACCCCGCCGCGTGGATCCGACCACTCTCAAGTTCATCGATTAGGGCGACTTCGTTGATAACGCCTCCCCGGCCAACGTTGATGATCGACGCTCCCCTCTTGACCTGCTTCAAGCGCGCTTTGTCGAAAAGTCCCTGGGTTTCGGCATTTAAAGGAACAGTGACAATAATGATGTCAGCGATTGAAACGAGCTCATCTAGACGATCCATTCCGCCGACCCAATCAAAACACCCAGCCGATTCCTCGGTTTTGTGGGGATCACGACGCACAGCGACTAAGTCCATGCCGAAACCACGCAAACGCTCAGCAATAGCGCGACCGATGTCTCCTAAGCCAATGATCCCGGCCCGGCGACCTGCGAGGCCAAAATTCAGGGGCGTTGCCCAGCCCCAAATGCCCGTCTCAAGCCTTTTTTGACGTACAGCGGGCAGCCGTGCACAACTCAATATAAGGAAAATAGCACCCTCAGCTACGGAAGCTGCCATACCAGAAACACCGGACGGCGCATTGCAGACTGGGACACCATGCCGCTTCGCCGCTGTTACATCTATCTGGTCCACGCCAACGCCGAACTGGTGAACCAAGCGGATGCGGCTCCCTGAAAGAAGATCGTCTGTCACCGCCATAGCAAAGGGGACCAGGACGTCAGCCGACCGAGCCACCTGCAAATCATGGTGAGCCCCCGCCACAACCTCCCAATCCGGCAAATTGGCCTGAAGACGTGCCACAAGCGGCAAGCTCCATGCGGGACCGATAGCCAGGACGCCCATACTAAAGCCTAAACCCGTCGTAGGCACGGATTTCGCGGCGCAAATCCTGCCAGATCTCTTCGCGCGCATCGGGGTTGCGTCTGATCAGATGAGGCGCAGGCATCACCGCCTGGGCGAACGATGCCGCCGTCCCAACCCAATGGGTGACGTATTCGCCGCGTGCGCGAGAATTCGTGTCGATGCGGATGGCCCAGCGCTGCATTGACAGGCAGGAGCCCTTGCGGGCGATGAACTCGACGTTGCTGATGACATCCCGCATTTCAAATGGTCTCCACGGCAGCACGCGATCCCGTAGTCGCTAGCGACAACATTTGGAACCGGTCGAATTGCTCTGACAGGCCTTCGGCGATCTTTCTCCCGTCGCGCATGAAAACCAGCCGATGGGCAACCTCCAGAAGCTCATCCATATCCGACGACGTCAGCCAGATGGCTATCCCGGTGGCCGCCAGGTCGCGGACCAGCTGGTGGATGGCCGCTTTGGACTTGACGTCGACGCCCCGGGTAAAGTCGTTGAGCAACAGCACTCTGGGTTTCAATTCCAGCGCTCGCGCCAGCATCACCCGTTGCTGGTTACCGCCCGAAAAGCGCGCCACCATCTGGTCGCGGTCGGTGCCGCGGACGCCAACGTCGTCGAGCCGGGCGAAGCTTTGCCTTCTCAATTGCGGCCCCATGAGCCAGGCAAGCGATCGCATGCGAGTCAACGTTCCGGCCGTTACATTCCATGGCGGGGACCGGTCCAGCCACAAGCCGTCCTTCTTGCGGTCGGTCGGCATGTAGACCACTCCCGCGGCGATGGCCTCGGCGGGGTGGCGAAAACGTACCGGACGCCCTTCGACTAGATGTTTGCCTTTGACCGGCACGACCCCTCCGAGCATTTCCATCACAGTTGAAATGCCCGAGCCCTCGAGGCCGACTAGGCCGACAATCTCGCCGCCTTCCAAGTGCAGGTCGATCGGCGCAACCCCTGCTGCAGAGGCAGCCTGCAGCTCCGCTGCCGTGCCGCCTAGATAGGAGCGCTTCCCCGCCTGCTCATTGGCAAGCTCGCCCACCATGGCGCGCGTGACGCTGCCGACGTCCACATCGGAGGTCCGCCAGGTGCCGACCAGCTTGCCGTCACGCAGGACCGTCAGGGCCTCCGTGATCTCGAACACCTCGTCAAGGCGGTGTGAAACGAAGACGATCGCCGGACCTTCGGAGGCGATTGCACGCATCGCGGCAAAGAGGCTCTGCGCCTCGGGCTGCGAAAGCGCCGAGGTCGGCTCATCCAGGATGAATATGTTGCCGCCGCCACAAAGCGCCCGGCCGATTTCCACAAGCTGTCGCTGGGCGAGGGTAAGATTCTTGATGCGGGCGGAAAGATCCAGCCCGGCCGAGAGACTGTCGAGAACCTTGCGCGCCAACCGTCTCCGCTGGCCAAAGTCTATGAAACCCGCTCCAGCCGGCATCGACGTGGCTGTGATGTTTTCCTCGACGGTGCGGTCAGGGAAAAGCATCAGTTCCTGGTGCACGACTGCTATGCCGGCGCGGCGCGCGTCGATCACACTGCCCGGCGTCACCAAGCGGCCATCGAGGGACACCGTTCCGTTGTCGGGGCGAACTGAGCCCGCTAGCACGCCGATCAAAGTCGATTTTCCGGCGCCGTTGGCGCCGAGGAGACCGTGGATCTCCCCAGCGCGAACCTCAAAATTCACCGAATCGAGCGCGCGCACGCCAGCGAACTGCTTCGTGATGTCGCGCGCCGACAGGCGAAGTTCGGTGTCTGCTCTCATCCCTGGAAGCGCTTCTCGCGGACCAGGAACGAATCCACATTGTCCTTGGTAACGATTTCATTGGCCATGAAATAGTTGCCGCCGGGCAACGCGAGCTTGGGTGCGCCGAGGATCGCGCGCTGGTAGGCGTAGGTGATCGGCATATAGCCTTGCATGTAGGGTTGCTGGCCGATCGTCGCGTCGATATGACCGCTCTTGATGAGTTCCAGTGTCTGGTACATGAGATCGCAGCCGACGATCGGGTGTTTCAGGTTCATTTCCTTGCGCACCAGTCCAGCCGCCGCAGTGTCGGGACCGCAAAGCGGCATGATCGCCGCGAGATTTGGATTCGCCTTCAAAATGTCCTTGATCGTTGCCAGTTCGCTAGCCATGTCGCTTGGATTCGTGTTGTAAACGTTGACGACGTTCAATCCGCCCTTGGTGGCGCCTTGCTTGGCGCCCTGGATGCGCTGGTCGAGAGCCAATAGCCCGGGCGCGCAATTGGTTAGCGCAACATCACCCTTGCCGCCGGCGAGCTTGGCGATCAGTTCACCCTGCACGACAGCGGCACCTACCAGATCCTGACCGAAGAAGAGTTCGCGGCCGCTGTTTGGTGAATCGCTGTTGGCAGTAAGGACAATGACGCCTGCGGCGGTCGCCTTTTCTATCGGCGCGATCCAAGCGTCGGCCTCCAGCGGGATGACGACAATGGCCTGGTAGCCGGAGCCGACAAGCTGCTGGAACTGTGCGATCTGCGCAACCGTATTGCCGTCGGGAACACCAGTCCAGTCGACCTGAATGCCGAGTTGGTCGCCGGCATCAAGCGCTCCCACCTGCGTCGGGCGATAATAGGGGTTGGTAGTGTTGTAGCAGCTGACTGCCATCTTGATGGGCTTGTCGTGGGTCGAATTGATCCACTGCTTCCAGTCATCCGGGGCTGCGGCGGCTTGCTCGACCCCACCGGCCAGCCCCAGCATCGCGGCAGAACCTGCAAGTCCGATCATCTTTCCGAATGTCCGGCGTGACAGGCCGGAAAGCTCGTCTTTATTGGTCATGTTTCTCTCTCCCTTTTAAGTTGTCGAAAAGTGTCGCCCTATGGTCTCGTTATCTGGATCCTGGCGGCAACCGCCTCCCTCTGGGTCAGCCAGGTCAACGTGACCGCCGCGATGAGCACGAGGCCCGAGACCCCTTGCGTCCAGCTTGGTGAAACACCCCAGAAGACGATGAGATTCTGGATGATGCCGATGACGATGAGACCTAGGATCACGCCGAAGATCGAACCGCGCCCGCCGGTCAGTTGGACACCTCCGATGATCGTGGCGGCAAGCACCGTCAGTTCATAGCCGGTCCCGGCTGTCGGTCCGGCGGTATGCAGATAGGCGACGGAACAAACCCCTGACAATCCCGCGAGCAGTCCGGAAAGAGCCAGGATAATTATGCGGGTCCGCTCGATACGAAAGCCGACCAGGCGCGCTGCCAGAGGGTTGCTGCCGATAGCAAAGATACGAAACCCGAAAACGGTGTTGCGCAGCATGATCTCGGCGACGACAGCCAATACCAGGAACAGGATCGTGATGTAGGATATACCGCCTAAGCCGCCCTGTCCGAAACCGTCGAAGAATGCCGGCGCGTCGCCAAGCCCGGTGACCGGGGAGCCGCCCGAAATTACCAATGCGCAGGCGCGGTAGATGCCGAGCGTGGCGAGCGTGACCACCACCGCCGACACTTTGATCACTTGGGCGACAATGCCGTTGATGAGGCCACAGACCAACCCGCTCGCGAGCCCGGCGCCAATCGCAACGGACACCGGGATGCCGTTGCGGAGCGCAATAGCCGTCAGGACGGCGCTCAGCGCATAGGTCGATCCGACCGATATGTCGATCTCGCCGACGATCAGGGCAAGACCGACCCCGATGGCAAGGAATCCCAGTAAAGTCATACTTTGCAGGATGCCCGCCAGGTTATCGAAGGTCAGGAAGTACTGATTGGTCAGCGCACCGAGCACAAACAGCAAGATCGCCGCCAATAGGATGCCGCGCTCGTCAAACCTGAAACGTTCCCTTAAGCGCTGGCCGGACGGGGGCGAACTCGCACCTTCCAGCGCCGGTACAACTTTTGTTCCATCCGTGGTCATTTCAAACCACCAGCGCCGGCGGGATCGACGAGCCCGTCGCGCCGGCTATCTTCATGGAACAGCTCGGCGCGATCTCGTCATGGAAGCGCTGTTCGTCGCATTGCCGCTCAATAAAATCGTAAGCGCAAGCTTCGCGTTTCAAATCATCATAGATTTTGTCTCGATGCTCAGGATTTCGGCCCAACAGATGAGGCGCTAGCATCGGAGTCTGGCCCGGGGCCGACTGTGTGCCAACCCGACGGGTAGCATAACGACCTTCATAACCGTCACTAGTTGCCACACGAACTGCGTACCGCATGGCTGGCAACCTGCCGCCCCTTTTGCAGCGCAACTTGCTGGCCCCCATTGCACGATGCTCTCCAAGGCCGAGACCAGATTCCGCGAAGCTAAACGCGATGACGTCCCCCTCGCTGATAACACTCATTTAAGATCCTATCCTATAAGACGACCGCGTCGACAAATGAATTAGTGGCATTATCAGTCTTACGACCCCAGGCTGTCCAAAGTACTCCGTGTCTTTATTTAACAACGCAGTCATCTCCAAGATCAGCTATAGTTGTAGCGCCTATCTGCCCCATCAACATGTCGATTTCGGAATTGAGGATGTCAATGACGCGTGCAGCGCCGGCAGTCTTGGCTGCGATCGCGCCATACAACGTCGCGCGCCCAACCATTACGAAGTCGGCACCTAGGCATAAGGCGGCGACAATGTCGGAGCCTCGCATTATGCCACTATCCAATAAGAGCGGCATTTCAGGCCCCACCGACTCCCGAATCAGTGGTAGCATGCGCAAAGCGCTCGGTGCCCGGTCGAACTGCCGACCCCCGTGGTTCGAAACCTGCAACCCGTCGACTCCCAACGCTTTTGCTTGAAGCGCATCGCGAGGCGACAGAACACCTTTGAGAACGAGGTAATGTGGCCAGATCTCTCTTATTCTGGCGAGATCGTCCCATGAAAACCCGGGATTCGGGATGTGGTGGCTTATTAGAGCTATGACGTCGGCGGATGTAGCCCCGTCTTTAGCGTAAGGCTCCCAGTTTCCATATGACGGCATCCCCCCCGAACGCCAGTAATCGATCAGCCAAGCCCAATGGAGTCCAGCATCAATAATACCTCTGAGACTGGGTCGATAAGGAAACGCTACGCGATTACGAATGTTTCGCTCGCGAATCCCCGAAACTGGAACATCCGCAGTTACTATGAGGGTCTTCGACCCAGCGGCCTGTGCTCGGCGTAGCATATCGTCTACTATTTCTGTATCGCGCGCCGCATAGAGCTGAAACCAGAAGGGCCTCCTCGTGCTCTCCCATATCTGTTCAAGCGACGCGTTGCTAACGCCCGACAGACCGAATGGGATGTTCGCGTCCTTGGCTGCCTCTGCCAGATGAATGTCCGCCGCTGGCCGAAACAGGCCATTCATTCCAGAGGGCGAGATACCGAAAGGACTATTGTAAGTCTCCCCGAAGATGGATTGGATGCGTGAACGGCGCGAAACATCGCGGCATATCCGCGGAAGAAAGCGGATTTTATCGAACGCATCACGGTTCGTTTCCAGCGCAATCTCGTCTTCCACGCCCCCTTCGATATAATCGAAGAGGGCCTTGGGAAGGCGCTTTCTCGCAAGTTCTTTCACATCAGACGCGCTTACCGCGCGCTCGATCTGCGCATTTGACTTGGCCACGATGTCCTCAACTATTGGCGCAAAGGATATTGCCGTCCGCTTCGACCCAACTAGCCTGGCAAAAGCGCCAAACGTCGTTGTGGGGCGGCCTTTAAAGGCTTCCGGCGTATTTCTCCAATGATTCCCACGCCTGCGGTGCAAACTTCTCTTTCGCCTGCCTGTAGAACCCGGCATCGATCAATGCCTTACGGAATGGTTCCTTATCTGGGGTGCTAAAGACCATTCCCGCCTCCTCCATCTTCTTGACTAGACCAGCATTCTTATCCTCCAGGTCTTGTCGTTGAAGAAACGCATTCTCATTGAAGCGAGCTTCCATCACTAAACGGACATCTTGCGGAAGGCTGTCCCAAACCGGCTGGCTCACAAACATCCATGTGCCATCCCAGACGTGTTGGGTTAAGGAGCAATATTTCTGCACTTCGTACAAACGTTGCGCATAAAGTTGCGAAATGGGGTTCTCCTGCCCATCAACGAGACCTGTCTGAAGGGCAGAGTAAAGTTCCGGAAGCTGAACGGTCGTCGGGGAAGCGCCCAGCGCACTAAACATAGTTGTCCAAAGCGGGCTTGGCGGAACTCGAAATTTCTTGCCATGCAGGTCTGCCGGGCTGGTGATTGGGGAATCGTTTGAGGTCATGTGTCGGAAACCGCTGTCCCAAACGTTTTTGAACGGATAAAGGCCGACGCCTGCGATCTGGGTTCGGATGTAAGCGCCAAGCTCTCCATCCAACGCCGCCCATAGATTGGCATAGTTCTCGAAAACGAAAGGAACGGCACTGATCGCGGTGTTTTGCGCCACCACCTGCATAATTACGCCCGACTGGGTCATCATATCGAGAGCCCCACCACGCACTTGGGTCATCATGTCGGGATCGGTGCCAAGTTGCGATGCGGGAAAGAATAAGATCTCAACGTCACCGTTCGTTTCCTTCGCGATTTCTTCGATCGCCTTCAATGTGTAAACGCTGGAAGGATGGCCTGGCTGGAATGCACTGCCCATCCGCAGTGAGATCTTGCCCTTGGCCGTTGCAACTCGAGGACAACTGAGAGCAGTAGCTCCCGCCGCGAGAGCGAGTCCGCCAAACCGACGCCTTGTTATCAACATTTCATTCCTCCCTTTGGATTTAGACGGCAGTTCAAATAAATGCGAGAGATATTGCCGGTATGAAGGCGATGCACAGTAGTCCAACAAACAGTGCAAGCATGTATGGAAACAAGTCTTTCATCGCCGTGTCTGGGTCTACCTTCCCAATTCTACAGGCGATGTAGTAACCTATCCCAACAGGTGGCATAAACAACCCGATGTTCATCGAAACTACCATAACCATTCCATACTGAATCTCGTTTATGCCGAAATGGGCAGCAATTGGAAACATAAGGGGAGCCAGAAGGACCAAGGCAGGCAGCCCCTCAAGCAAACATCCTAGAACGATAAAGACCGTGATCGACGCAATCATGAAGGTCACCCATCCTCCCGGAAGGGTCGCCATCGTTACGGCCAGCCGGCCAGCAAAGCCCGTTTGCGTGAGGGCCCACGATGCTGCGACGGCGGTCCCCAGAATGAAGAGAATACTGCCAGTCATTGCGGCTCCCTCTACAAGGATTCTGTAGATTGAGCGCAGATCAAGGCTCTTATACATGCAAGTTCCAACGATCACGGAATAGAAAATCGCAACTGTGGAAACTTCGGTCGCCGTCGCAATTCCCTCGCCAACCGCCATCCTTATGAATAAGGGCAGCATAAGTGCAGGAACGGCTACCTTTGTTAAAAGCAATACGTTTTTCAATCCAACGCGCTCTACTCCCGTCATATCCTCGTTCCTCGACCTCCACCTGGCGACCACAGCCAGAATGACCAACAGGAAGAATGCTACGGAAAAACCGCTGACGAAGAGCTGTGATATCGAAAGACCGGCGACCGAGCCCAAAACGATCAGGATAATTGCAGGAGGAACCGTATCTGCCATAATCGAGCCGGTTCCAAGAAGCGCGACCATCTCTGTCGGTTTGTTGCCACGGCGTCGCATTTCGGGAAATAGCGCCGGGGCTACAGTCGCCATATCGGAGACTTTCGACCCTGATATTCCGGAAACAAGATACATTGAACCCAACAGGACGTACGACATTCCTCCTTTCACGTGCCCTACGAGAGAGCTGACGAAGTCGACGATAGATTTGCCCATTCCGGTTCCATCCAGAACCGCCCCAAGCAAGATGAAAGCTGGGACGGAGAGCAAGATAGGGCTACCCATTCCCTCATCCATACGGCCGACAATTACCGTGAGAGGAATGTGTGTCCCGAAAAGAATAAACGCCATGGCTCCTATGCCGAAACAAAATGCAATCGGGACTCCGATTGAGAGTGTGGCCGCAATAAACCCCACCAATATCAATAAAAGGGGAGTTTGAGAAAAATCCTCCAATATCCTGTTGATCTGCCAGAGGCCAGCAGAGATCAAAATTACAATTGCTAATGAAACGCATATTTGCAAAAGCGTTGTCTTCTTAATCAAATGAAGAAATACGATCAATATCATCATCACGATCGCGATTGGTATACATACACTCCGAATGCTTTTTGGGAGGTCGAGGCCTGGTATAGTAATCGAGTGCTCCAACATAAGATGCTTGTAGGACGGATAAAGCAGGCCGATCAGAAATGTCAGCACCAGTAGTGAGCCAAGTGTCTCTAGAAATTGCCTTACGTTTGGACCTAAGCTGTTCACCACAAAGGTCAGTCTGAGGTGTTCTCCTCTGGCCATAGCGATAACCGAGCCGAGCATCACAAGCCACATAAACATGATGACGAGAATTTCGTCGATCTCAGTTAGCGGGCTGTTTAACACATACCGCGATATCACGCCGGCAAACATCAAGATGATAATGCCCGCGAGAAGAGCTGCTGCAATCGCCTCAATGACCTTCATTAAAAGCGCTAAGTGTGACTTTGGCAGGTAGTCGACTTGCGAGCTCTCGAATTCACTCAGTGGCACGGCATCTTGCATAGCTGTTCTCTCCCAATCCCGTATCTCTCCCAATCCCGAAAGCGCACCCTAAGGGCCGATACCGAGAACACCTGAGCCACAAAGCGGCCGCGGCTCTAATTTTCCACTGCCGCTGTCAGAAGCGGAAGAACTCCCCCGGATGGCAATCCGCCTCTCCTAGGGAACCGGCATGCCGAATAGTATCAATATGAGTGAGAGTTACCGGCGCCGTCTCTCCCACGATCGCATGAACCTCCTTGCCGCACGGAGGGTCGGTTTGCTCATTGGCGAGAAGTAAGCCGTGGCGCTCCACAATCGGTGTTTGCTGGTTCTGTCATACCAAGCTCACGACAAGCACCACGACGTCTGAGCGGTCAGAACAAATACGTTATGCGGTCTGGCAATCTCGGCACTGCCTCTTAGCCTATCGATCTCTCAATTTATCTTGCAGGGCCTTCAAACCGGTCGCGAAGGCCCCGTTGGAGATGATGTCGACGTATTTGCCTTTGTCGTTTGGTGCTTCGTCGAAGGTCGCGCTCCATTCAGCGAAGGTGTGATCGCCGTTCGTCACCGGCAGAAGGTGCATGGTGCCTACATAATTCTCTACCGGAAAAGCCGGCAGGATGAATGCATAAGCAAACATGCGCTCCTGATCGTTGAGCGCTATGAGCCGCTCCCGCACGTGCCTTCCGTCTTCCACGAAGTAGAATGACCGTATTGCCCCCACAGCATCAGCCTGGCGGCCGTCCTCAATTTCGCTGCGCGCGACCATCGGATGCCAATTAGGTAATCCGTTGAAGTCGCGGATAATTTCCCAGACTGCATCGATTGGCGCGTCGATGACAGCACTTGCATAAGCCTGGGCCAAATCTACCTCCCTATCGCTATTGGCAGCGCATCTTGCACAGCTATTCTCTCCCATCCCGAAAGCCCCCTAAGGGCCTATCTGAGAACACCAGAGCCCTAAAGCGGCCTCGGCCGAATTAGTCGGATTGATAATACTTGTTCATGAAGTTGTCAAACTCTGTCTCTCGCCCCTAGCGTTCGGCATCTGCTCGTTTGCAGCAGGTGGCCTCAAAATCGGCATGGCTGGTTCATGGGATCATAAAAGTCGCCGATTTTTCTAAGGTGTTTCAGCCGGCCTTCCGGACACGTCACGGACCTCCATCATCCGCTGACGAGAGCGGCGGCGGTCGTGGAACGGCCAGCCCTTTTGGCATCCGGGAGGCCGGGGCAGAGAGTTCAAATGGGTTTTGCCCGCCCCGCTCCATCGACGAGTTTGTCGCCGCCGCACACCATTGTCGGCTGTACCGCGAGGGGAGCCGCGTTTTTCACCGAAAGGCCGCACGGGCCTTAAGAGGACGGTTCCTGCGCAGGGCCGCGCGTAGCGGCATCATCGCCAACGGCGAATGCACCACGGAAATTGAGGAACGACGCCGGTTAAGTCCAGTGGGGCAGACGATTTTATGCCGAGCTACTCGTCTCGCACGATCAGCTGTTTGGCCAACGCAAAATCGTTTGACAACGAAAAATAAGTAATATCAATATGAGGAATTGATTGGGAGGGTTGATAGATGAAATTGAATTCGCCATTCTCGCGCCGCGCCATTCTGCGTGGGGGAACCGCTGCTTTTGCCTTGACCGCGCCGATTGGAATCGGGCCGCGGTTTCTCAACATCCGTACAGCTCTTGCCGCCGACGCATTGGCCCCCGGCATGATCGGCGGCCCGACGGGCTTCGACGGAGCCCAGCGCTACCAGTACGGACCCGACTCGCCTGAAGGCCGCGCAATCGAGGCGGTCAAGGTGATGAAGGGCGCCGGCAAAGCGACCAAGATTGTCGCCATGATGTCCGAGGTGGCTATCGGCCAGCTAACCAAACCGTTCCCGGCCGGCGCGCCCACCGTAAAGGATCTGTGGGAGAAGGAGACCGGCATTACGCTCGAACTGGTTAGCGTGCCGTCGGACGCCGTATTCACCAAGGCCTTGCAGGACATCGCCACCAAGGAGGGTGCCTTCGACATCTACGTCACCGAATGGAACCGTCTCGGCGATCTCGCCGAATCCAACGGCATCCAGAATCTCGATGAGTTCCGCACCAAGTACAAACCCGAATGGGACGACCCGGAGCGCGGCTATGTCGGTGGTGCCCAGGGCGTATCGCTGCTCAACGAATATCGCGGATCGGCCTACGGCGTCTCGCTCGACGGTGATTTCCAGTGCTGGGTCTACCGCAAGGACCTGTTCGAGGACGACAAGGAACGACAGGCGTTCAAGGCCAAATACGGCTACGAGCTCGACTACCCGAAGACATGGAAGCAGTTGGACGAGGCTGCGGCCTTCTTCCACCGTCCCGACCAGGGCCTACTCGGCTGCACCGACCTTCGCAACCAGGCCTGGGGCTATCCGAACTGGTACCAGCGCTTTGTTTCCAGCGCCGCGCCCAACCAGTTCCTGTTCGACGACGACGGCACGCCTCTGATCAATTCCAAGCAGGGCATCAACGCGGCGAAGGAGTATGTCGACACACTGGCCTATCACTCACCCGACGCCATCAGTTGGGGATGGCCGGAGCAATACGGCAACATGACCAAGGGCGGCGCGGCTATGACCTGCGCCTTCTCCAACATGCCAAAATTCATCGACAACCCCGCCAATGCGGACTCGGTGGTAAAGGGCAAGCTGAATACCTCGTTCTCGCCAGGCCGGGAGATCGACGGCGCGCTGATCCGGCGCTCTGTGCTGTGGTTCTCGATCACCGCGACGGTTTCCAACCAGTCGAAGAATACCGAGCTTGCCTATCTCTTCCTTCAATGGTTGGGATCGAGCCGGATCTTCACCTGGATGATCGCCAACCCAGCGGGCTACGGCTTCGATCCGTTCCAGCTTGCCAACATGACCGATCCGCTGGTCGCCGAGATGTATCACGACTACCACCTGAAGACGATCCGCGAGACCATCAAGCGCTCGGTGCCGACCATCAACTTCGCCGGCGCGACCGCGCTTCACAACGCGCTTGACGAGAACCTGCTTGGCGCGCTCACCAAGTCGAAAACGCCCGAAGAGGCGATGGCCGATACTGAACGCGAGTGGAAACGCATCATTCGCAAGCTCGGCGAGGACAGGTTCGTCGAGGCAGTGAGGGCCAACAAGGCCGCTTGGCCGACGCTCACCGACCCCATCGCCTAAGCATCCTCCCAAGCAAAGGCGCGCCCGGCAGCCGATGGCTGCCGGGCCAGAAGGCTCATATCCATGAAGAACAGCTCCGTTCTGCTTGCCCTTCGCTATCTCGGCGTCCTTGTCGCGCTATTCGTGACGCTGCTGCCGATCTTCTGGATGGCGACGATGGCATTCAAGCCCCTCGGCGAATGGACGCTGAGCGGCAAGGACATCACCTGGCTGCCGCAGCAGCCGACGCTCGACAATTTCCGTTACATATTCGGGCTGGAGACCTCGGGCATCCTCGGCACCCCCGCCCGCACCGCGGTCCATCCGATCTTCTCGTCGCTGATCGCCTCGACGTTCGGCACGATCATCGCGATGATTTGCGGCACGCTCGCCGCCTACGCGGTGTCGCGCTTCAAGGTCGCCTCAAATCTGCCGCTGGCGCTGATCCAGTTGCGCCTGTTTCCACCCATAGCGGTGATGATCCCGGTCATGGTCATGTGGGCCTTCCTTGGTCTCGTCGACACCTGGTGGGGCCTGTCGCTGATCTACGGCATCGTCACCTTGCCCTTCGCTTTCTGGCTGATGAAGACCTTCTTCGACGAGATGCCGCGCGAGATCGAGGAAGCGGCGCTGGTCGAGGGCAGCACCCGCTTCCGGGTGTTCATGCGCATCACGCTGCCCATGATGAAGGCGCCGCTCGCCAGTTCCGCGCTGTTCGTCTTCATCCTCAACTGGAGCGATTTCCTGGTCGCCCTGCTTCTGACCACCAAGGAGTGGCAGACGCTGCCGGTCTACATGTCGACCCTAGCGGCAAGCGTCACCGGCCAGCTCTACGGCGCCAAGGCCGCACTCGGCCTGCTCGCAATCATTCCCCCGATTGTCTTCGGCATCGCCATCCAGAAATACCTGGTGCGCGGCCTCACCTTCGGAGCACTGAAGCAATGACCAATCTCACCGCGAGCAACGCCGCATCGCTCGGAGCCCCGGCTCAAGTGGCGGCGCCAGAGAGCGAAGGCAAGCGACTCGGCGTCTGGATGGCGATGCCGACCCAGTTGCTGCTTCTCTTCATTACCGTCTTCCCGCTGCTGATGCAGCTCTACATCAGCCTGACCGACTGGTCGCCGCTCGACGGCGAGAACTGGGCCTTCGCCTACCGGTCGTGGAACGACTTCGCCAATTTCATCGACCTATGGTCGGACCGCAACCTGTGGCTGTCGATCTGGCGCACTCTTCTGGTGACGGCCGTCTGCGTGCCGGTCGAGTTCCTGCTCGGGCTCGGACTGGCGCTGCTGTTCGTCGAGGAGTTTCCGGGCAAGCGGGTGTTCTACCCGATCCTGATCACGCCGATGATGGTGGTTCCGGCCATCGCCGGTTACATGTTCTTCATGCTTTTCCAGAGCACCGGCCCCATCAATGGCCTGCTCAGCACTCTGATCGGTTCGGACGTGCGCATCGCATGGCTTGGAGATCCCACACTGGCGCTCGTCAGCGTGATGATCGCCGACATCTGGCAGTGGACGCCGCTTATGTTCCTGATCCTGCTCGCCGGTCTAGCCGGCGTGCCGGACGACCAGGTCAAGGCGGCGACGATTCTGGGCGCTAGCTGGGGATACCGCTTCCGCACCATAGTCTTGCCGCGCATGGTGACGGTGATGATCATCGCGCTGGCGATCCGCGTCGTCGAGATCATCAAGATCTTCGACACTCTCTACATCATGACGGCCGGCGGGCCCGGAACCTCGACCGAGACGCTGTCGGTCTACATTTCCAAGGTGGCTCTTTTCCGGCTCGATTGGTCCTACGCCGCCTCCATCGCCCTCTTCATCCTCATCATCCTGTCGGCTGTCGCCATCTTTGCGATGAGCCGCATGCGGAAGCGCTGATCATGTCTTCCATCCGTCTAGACAGGCTCGGCAAATCCTTCGCGGGCATCGTGGCAGTCGCCGATATGGACCTCAACATCGGCAATGGCGAATTCATGGCTCTGCTCGGTCCCTCGGGCTGCGGAAAGACCACGACCATGAACATGATCGCCGGGCTTGTCGAGCCGACCCATGGGCGCGTGATGTTCGGCGAACGCGATGTTACCGGTGTGCCTATCGGCAGGCGCGGCGTCGGCTTCGTCTTCCAGAACTACGCCATCTTCACGCACATGACCGTCTACGAGAACCTTGCCTACGGGCTGCGTGCGAGGGGTGAGGAGGCGTCGAAGATCGACGCGAGAGTTCGCGAAATCGCCGGCCTCCTCGACCTCGTCGCCTTCCTCGGCCGGCGCGCCTCTGGCCTGTCGGTCAACATCCTGCAGCGTCTGGCGATCGGCCGATCGGCCGCTGTCAATCCCGCCATCTTCCTGCTCGACGAGCCGCTTTCCAACGTAGACGCCGCCTTTCGCGCCGTGATGCGCGCCGAACTGCGCGAACTCCAGCGCCGGCTCGGCCAAACTATGGTCTACGTCACGCACGACCAGCTCGAGGCGATGGCCATGGCCGACCGCATCGCCATCATGGATCGTGGCGTGCTGCAGCAGGTCGGCTCGCCGATCGAGGTCTATCGCGAGCCGGCGAACACCTTCGTCGCCCGCTTCATGGGTAGCCCGAGCATGAACCTGCTCACCGCCGGCGTCAGCGACGGCGCATTGAGCTTCGGCGAGATGGGCAGCCTGGCCCTTGCCGACGGCAAGCTTGCACTGACGAACGGCAGCAGCGTCATCGCCGGCTTCCGGCCGGAGGATGTGCGGCTCACCGATCCGGCGAATGCTCGGCTGCGGGCTCGTGCCGTCTTCGTTGAGCGCATCGGCGCCCGAGTCATTATCCATTTCGAAGATCGCGGTCAGTCGTTCAAGATCGTAGAGAGCGCCGGCTTCCCGGTGGCGCAGGGCGACATCCTCGGCCTCGAACCGGATACAGAGCGGCTGATCGCCTTCGATCCCAAAACGACGCTGGCAATCAGGGGAGCGGTCAGCCATGGCCTCCATTGACCTCATCGGGCTGAGCAAGCGCTATGACGACGTCCAGGCGCTCGACCACCTGTCGCTGTCGATCCAGAACAACGAGTTCTTCTGCATCTTCGGGCCGCCGACCAGCGGCAAGACCACCGCGCTCAGGCTGATCCTCGGGCTGGAGACGCCGGATACGGGCGAAGTGCGCATCGGCGGTCGCCCGATGGCCGGGGTTTCGCCCGGCGACCGCAATGTGGCGATGGTGTTCCAGAACCTGGCTTTGTTCCCGCATCTGACGGCGCGTGCAAACATCCGCTTCCCGTTGGAGGAGCGAAAGGTGCCGGTGGCCGAGATTCCCCGTCGCGTCGAGCAGGTGGCCGAGAAGCTGCACATCACCCGCCTGCTCGACAAGCTGCCTAGCCACCTTTCCGGCGGCGAGCGGCAGCGCGTCGCCATTGCGCGGGCCTTGGTGCGCGACCCGGCCGCCTATCTGATGGACGACCCGATCTCGGCGCTTGACGCGCGGCTGCGCGAGGAGATGCGCGTCGAACTGAAGCGCATCCAGCGCGACATCGGCCATACGCTGGTTTATGTGACGCATGATCAGGAGGAGGCGATGTCGGTTGCCGACCGCATGGCAATCCTGGAGAACGGCAAGGCCCGGCAGATCGGCACGCCGGCCGAGATCTACGCCGACCCGAATTCGCGTTACGTCGCCAACATGCTGGGCAGCCCGGCGATCAACATTTTGCGCGGCACGATCGACGATGGCGGTTTCGCATCGGGCGACATGCGGCTGAAGCTCGCCCTGCCCAGGAGCCAAATGGTTAGCGCCGAATTTGACCTCGGCATCCGCCCGGAAGCGATCGCCATCGAGACCGCCGGCGGCGACGCCGTGCCTGCCGAAGTGCTGAGGTCGGAGGTGTTGGGAGGCTATACGCTCGTCGACCTCACGACCAAGTCCGGCACAAGGCTGCGCGCCTCGGCAAGGGGATTCCGGAACCTCGAGCCCGGCCAGCCGGTCGGGCTGCGCATCGCACCGGCAGGCACCTTCTGGTTCGATCCATCCAGTGGCGAGCGTGTGCGCGCTGCCTGATTATTTCACATAAGGGAGATATGGAGTGCCGGACAAGAAACTGCGCCTCGATCGCGACCGCATCGCGATCAACCAGATCACCACCAATGCCCTTACCTTGACGCAGGCAGCCGAAGCATACGCCGCTGCAGGCATCAAGGGCATTACGCCGTGGCGCGACAAGGTGGAGGCTGTTGGCGTCGCCGCGGCCCGGCAAGCAATCGCCGACAACGGGCTGACCGTGACCGGCTTCTGCGTGGCCGGCCTGTTCACGCGTGACGGCAAGGGCGCACGAACCGCGCGCATCGACGACGCCAGGCGCGCCATCGATATCGCCGCGGAGCTCGGCTCGCCGTCCATTGTGACCGCGGTCGGCGGCCTGCTGCCGGATTCGAAATCGCTCGCCGAGGCGCGATCCTTCGCCTTCGATTGTCTGGCCGAGACGCTGGAACATGCGCGCCGCGCCGGTGTCGTCATGGCGCTCGAGCCGTTGCATCCGATATATGCGCCCGACTGGTCGGTGATCACCCGGCTAGCCGACGCCAACGCCTGGTGCGACAGGCTGGGGGACGGCATCGGCCTCGCCCTGGATGCTTATCACGTCTGGTGGGACAGCGATCTCTGGCAAGGGATAGAAGAAGCGGGCAAGCGCAACAGGCTCACAACTTTCCACATTTCCGACTGGAAGATGCAGACCGAGAGCCTTCTTTGGGATCGCGGCATACCGGGCGAAGGCGTGATCGATCTGAAGGCCATCTACGAAGCGATGTCGAAGGCCGGGTTTGGCGGCTGGGTGGAGGTCGAGATATTTTCGGAACGGCACTCGGCACGCCCCGCCGCGGCCCTTATCGAGGACATCGTTGCGGGGTGTCTGAATACTATGTAGCTATCAGTATCGACGCGAGTATCTCGGAATCTCGCCGATATCGCAACAGGAACCGGTGTGTCAAACGCCACGGTGGACCACAAGATTGGCGTGGGAAACGACAATCAACTCGCTGGTGTCTCACCTTGGGCATGGCGATCCAACATGTGTTTACGCTACCAAATTGTCGCTTGGAAAGACAGCCTCGTGATACAGCCCAGCCGCTGCGCGCCATCTGCGTTCTGCCTCAAAACAGATGCAGCTTGGGTGCATGCCTTGTCCACTGCGGAAGAAACCTTTGCCAACTTTCCAGCCCCGACGTTGAGAAGAAGCGCTATGTGAAGGTGGCCGGTAGCCCAATGACGAGTGCGGTTGGACGTTATTGTAGTGCTGGCGCCAACCGGGGATGACGACCTTTGGCTCCGCGACGAACCGCTCAATGGCGAGATGCTTTACATGCTTGAGGAGGTCGGGCCGGTCTCGTGGCACAAACGCATCCGATCGAACTTGGTGGCGATCCGCCGGATAGCTCGGCGCATGCTCTCTCGCGACGGGTCGACCTCACCGAAGAAGCGAACCTTTCCCTCCCGGCCGGCGTCCGCAATCGCGATGGCTTCAGCTTCGCGACATCGATGCCGACAAATGCTTCCCTATAATCTGGCCAGGCTCATCCTCCCCTGAAGAGGATCGGCTCGGCCCGTCCGAGCAACCCTCGGACGCGCAGCGTAGGGCGCGAGCCACCACATCGACAGAGGTGGACATCCTCGGCGGCCCTTACAGGTTTCTGCACGATCCGCGCCTTCTCGTCCGGCAGCCATTCCCGCCGCCGACCGGAACCGGTGAACACCTCGAAACGGCGCGCGGGCTCCAGAGCGCTGGGTTAACGCAGTCACCTTCCGTGCATGCGGGTGACATCAGTCAACATATGAACACTCCGTCGATATCACCCAACGTCATTTTGGGTCAGACACTGATCAACCCCTGGGTCCCAAAGGAAATTGAACGACCTCTACACGAATATCCCCCGGGATGAGAATAAACGCTGCACGGGTTGTGTCGGCCAACGTAAATGGCCCCTCAATTATTTTGGCACCCAAATCAACGACCCGACTAATATCTTCGTCAAACGCGTTGGTCTCCATGCAAAAATGATCAATGCCATAGTGGCCGACCTTTTGTGCCGCTTCGAGTACTTCTCCAGTTCTCTCATTAGAGACATATACTAGCACTGAATCACTACTCGTTTTGCAGCGAATCAACCGGTCTCCTACGGCGCGGTACTCGTCTGTTAAGATGGTATATCCGAACGCTAAGACTAACCAGTCAGCGACTTCCCGTGGCTCCTTTGCCCGGAGATGTATATGGTGCAGAAACATTGCATTCCTCATAAGTAACTGCTTTAAATTTTTCTAAATCTCAGACCTCCGAGATTGTTCCCGGAAGTGCCTTCAGTACACAAAGACGCCCAAAGGCAGGCTAAGCTCGGCCTTTATGGCTTTGGAAGAGCAATTGGTGTCTGGAAAGTTTATTAATTTAGCGCCAGACCCAATATGCCTACTTGGAGGTGAAACGACTTCTTGTATGCCACTTTTATCGGGCGCACTGCTCGGTGCACACTTCCGTCTTGCGCCATGTCGAGTGCTCGATCCTTCTCTCTCGAGCGTTTCGGCGCAATATCCGGTTTCTCGACACGAGCAACGATCAGGGCCAACTTCGGAAGCGATTTCGAAACCGCGTTGGATGAGGCCACCTATTTCGCAGCGCGAAAGAACACGCGTTCATCACGTCTGATTTCGCACCGCCGATGGCGGCACTACCTGGCGGTGGCTCACCGTCACCACCTTAGAAGCAGACGTCGCGCATTCCTTCCATTGAAGCTGCGGTATACCAAGTGTCAAAACGTGCCCGGGTATCGACCACCATCTAGCAAGAGATTCTGTCCAGTGATGTAGCCAGCATGTTGGCTGGCAAGATAAAGGCAAGCGGCGCCGAGTTCTTCTGGCTGACCGAATCGTTTCGCTGGAATGCCGCTTAAGCGGTCCGAGCGAGCTTGATCAACGGTGATCTCCTGACGCTTCGCCAATTCGCGAAAACCCTCGTGAAGGCGATCGGTCTCAAAGAATCCCGGCAGAAGATTGTTGACAGTAACACCATCGCCAATAACTTCGCGGGCAAGTCCGGCGACGAACCCCGTAAGGCCGGTGCGTGCGCCGTTGGTCAGATCAAACCCAGGCACAGCGCCTTTGGTTGCGCTAGATGTTACGTTAATGATACGCCCCCACTTGCGGGAAGTCATTCCGTCAATCACGCGCTTGATCATGTCGATGTGGGTCAACATCGCCATGTTAAGTCCTTCGTCCCAATCTTGGCGAGTAAAATTTCGGAAGGATCCTACCTTGGGTCCGCCAGCGTTCGTAACAAGGATATCGGGATCTGGGCACGCGGAAACAAGTTCGTCGCGGCCGGCATCGGTGGTAACATCGCTCGCGACAATTGTGACCGAGCCTTTGCCAAGGCGGCGGATATCCTCCGCAGCCGAGTTGAGGCGCTCTAGCCCGCGTCCGTTTATTGTTACATCCACTCCCTCACCGGCGAGAGCCATCGCGCACGCACGTCCCAAACCCGCGCTGCCTGCGCAAATAATTGCCTTCTTTCCTTCAAGACCCATATCCATCCGTTTATTCCTCCATTTGCAGAGCAGACTTGCGACACCATTAGTAATACTGATAGTACCAATACCGGCACTAGATATCCATCGCTTTGACGATTTCCTCGGTCATCTTCTTGGCGTCGCCGAGCAGCATCATGGTGCCGTCCTTGTAGAACAGCGTGTTGTCGATGCCGGCATAGCCGGAGCCGAGCGAGCGCTTGACGAACAGGCAGGTGCGGGCCTTGTCGACGTCGAGGATCGGCATGCCGTAGATCGGCGACGACTTGTCGTCACGCGCCGACGGGTTGGTGACGTCGTTGGCGCCGATGACATAGGCGACATCGGCCTGCGCGAACTCGGAATTGATGTCTTCCAGCTCGAACACCTCGTCATAGGGCACGTTGGCCTCGGCGAGCAGCACGTTCATGTGGCCGGGCATGCGGCCGGCCACGGGGTGGATGGCGTATTTGACGTCGACGCCATTGGCCTTCAGCTTGTCGGCCATTTCGCGCAATGCGTGCTGCGCCTGGGCGACCGCCATGCCATAGCCGGGCACGATGATGACCTTCTGCGCGTTCATCATCAGATAGGCGGCGTCGTCGGCCGAGCCCTGCTTGACCGTGCGCTCGATGCCGTCGTCGGCTTGAGCTGCCGTCTCGCCGCCGAAGCCGCCGAGGATGACCGAGATGAAGCTTCGGTTCATGCCCTTGCACATGATGTAGGACAGGATCGCGCCGGACGAGCCGACCAGCGCGCCGGTGATGATCAGCGCCAGATTGCCGAGCGTGAAGCCGAGTGCCGCCGCCGCCCAGCCGGAATAGGAATTCAGCATCGACACGACGACCGGCATGTCGGCGCCGCCGATCGGGATGATGAGCAGGATGCCGAGGACCAGCGACGCGGCGACGATGAGCCAAAACACCAGCTTGGCCTCGGTGGTGACCAGAAGCACGATCAGCACGATGAGTGCCACGCCAAGCGCGGCGTTTATGAAGTGGCGACCGCCGATCATGATCGGCTTGCCGGACATGCGGCCGTCGAGCTTGAGGAAGGCGATGACCGAGCCGGTGAAGGTGATGGCGCCGATGGCGACGCCAAGGCTCATCTCGATCAGGGCCTGGGCATGGATGTCGCCATCCGTGCCGATGCCAAAGCTTTCCGGCGCGTAGATGGCCGCGGCCGCCACCATGACGGCGGCAAGGCCGACCAGCGAGTGGAAGGCGGCGACCAATTGCGGCATCGAGGTCATGGCGATGCGGCGCGCTGTGACGGCGCCGACACCGCCGCCAATGGCAAGACCGAGCACGATCAGGCCGAAGCGGCCCGCCGACGGGGTTGCCAGCGCCAATGTGGTGGCGATGGCGATGCCCATACCGATCATGCCGTATAGATTGCCCTGGCGGCTGGTGGTCGGATGCGACAGGCCACGCAGCGCCATGATGAACAGGACGCCGGAAACCAGATAGAGGAAGGACGCGAAGTTGGCGTTCATGGCGCTCTACTTGTCCTTCTTCTTGTACATGGCCAGCATGCGCTGGGTGACGAGGAAGCCGCCGAAGATGTTGACCGACACCAGCATCAGCGCGACGAAGCCGAAGCCCGCGGCGATGCCGGAGGCCGCGATACCGACGGCAAGCAGCGCGCCGACGACGATGACCGAGGAGATGGCGTTGGTGACGGCCATCAGCGGCGTGTGCAAAGCGGGGGTCACCGACCAGACGACATAATAGCCGACGAAGATCGCCAGCACGAAGATGGCGAAACGGAAAACGAAGGGATCGATGGCACCGCCGGACAAAGCGTGCGCGGCATCACCCGCCGCCTCGGCGCCGCCGGGCGCGGTCGCCATATTCTGCACCGCCAGCCGAACGGCGGCGGAGGCCTGGTCGAGCTGGTCGAGGGCTTTCTGCAGGGTCTGATCCATCACGCAATGCCTTTCGACTTCGACGAAGGCGACTTGGACGCGGCTGCCTTCTTGGGAGCGACCTTCTTCGGTTTGGCCGAAGCGTCGGCGACCATGGTCTTGGCCGGAATTGCCGCCGGCTCGACATATTGGCCCTTTGGCGGCTGCTGGTCGGCCTTGGCGAAGGCCGGGTGCACGATCTTGCCGCCATCGGTCAGCATCGTCGCCTTGACCAGATCGTCGTCGCGATTGATGGCAAGCGTCTTGGTCGTCTTGTCCACCAGCGTCTCGACGAAGGCGAACAGGTTCCTGGCGTAAAGCAGCGATGCCGACGCCGCGACGCGGCCGGGTACATTGAGATGGCCGACGATCTTGACGTTGTTGGCCGTGGTGACGACCTTGCCGGCTTCTGCCCCCTCGATGTTGCCGCCGCGCTCAACCGCCAGGTCGACGAGCACCGAACCCGGTTTCATCGAGGCGACCATCGCCGCCGAGACCAGCTTCGGCGCCGGCCGGCCGGGGATCAGCGCCGTGGTGATGACGATGTCCTGCTTGGCGATATGCTCTGATGTGAGTGCCGCCTGCTTGGCCTGGTATTCCTTCGACATTTCCTTGGCGTAGCCGCCGGCCGTTTCGGCAGCCTTGAACTCCTCATCCTCGACCGCGAGGAACTTTGCGCCGAGCGAGGCGACCTGTTCCTTGGCGGCGGGGCGAACGTCGGTGGCAGTGACGACCGCACCAAGCCGGCGCGCGGTGGCGATCGCCTGCAGGCCGGCAACGCCGACGCCCATGATGAAGACCTTTGCCGCGGGCACCGTGCCTGCCGCAGTCATCATCATCGGCAATGCCCGGTCATATTCCGAAGCGCCGTCGATCACCGCCTGATAGCCGGCGAGGTTGGCCTGCGAGGAGAGGACGTCCATCGACTGGGCTCTGGAGATGCGCGGCATGAACTCCATCGCGAAGGCGGTCACGCCCGCGCCGGCCATTGCCGCCACGGCCGCGTCGTTGCCATACGGGTCCATCGTCGCGATGATCGCGGCGCCACGCTTGTAGCCTTTGATCTCGCCCTCCGTCGGACGCCTCACCTTCAGCACGACATCCGCTCGCGCGGCATCCTTCACGTCGCCGATCGTTGCACCAGCCTTAGCGAAATCCTCATCGAGAATGCGGGACAAAAACCCCGCCCCCGCCTCGGCCACGACCTTGAAGCCTAGCGCAATCAATCGCTTCACCGTATCCGGTGAGCCCGAAACACGGGGCTCGTTCGGTGAAATTTCCTTCGGGATAAAAAGTATTAAACTCACAGAAAACTCCGCGCCCGACACGTCAAAGCAAAGCATTAGGGAATATTGGCTATGTGATAGCAGTTGGACGCCGCCTCTTATCCGGCCAGTTACCTGGATAGAGCCGATCGACTTAAGTTTACTAGGTCAAGGATTCCAATCGCTGGTTCGACCTCGAACGTCCGCGCGATCTCTTAAGCCGGGCTTCAACTCCACTCCGATGCCCGGCTTTTCGAGCGGAGAGATAAAACCGCCAGCAAGCTCGGGCAAGTCCTCTACCAACTCAGTATACCATCCGTGGTAGAACGCTCTCACTACCTCTTGAGTAAGAGCATTGGGTGACGCAGCACAAAGATGAACACAAGCGGCCAATTGAACCGGGCCGCTACAATCATGGGGCGCGAATGGAAGGTTGTACGCTTCAGTCATGCTGACAACCTTCCGCGCTTCTGAAATCCCCCCCGACCAACCTAAGTCAGCGATCACCACATCCGTCGCTTCCTGCTCCAGAAGCTCTCGAAACGACCAGCGAGTTGCTAAAGTCTCACTCGCTGCGGTCCAAGCCGGCGCGTTCTCGCGGAATTGACGTAGGGCGTTGATATTATTAGGTTTAATTGGATCCTCGAACCAGTACGGACGCAGAGGCGCAACAGCGTTAGCGATCTTGAGAGCGGCCGGCAGCTGCCAAAGACCATGCATCTCCAAGAAGATCTCGATTTTATCTCCTACGCGCTCTCTAATTTTCTCGAGTGTGACCATCCCCTTTTTGAGATCGGCGACAGAGATGTCGGTGCCCCTCGTTTTCTCAGCCGCGAAATCAAACGGCCATACTTTCATCCCAAAGTATCCCTCGTCTATAAGGCTTTCGGCGACTTCATCTGCGCGCGTGAGGAATCCCTCCAAATCTTCGTAAGGGCCTTCATTGCCGTTGATGCCCCAGTTGTCTGTCCCCCACGTAGGACGTGATCGGACATATCGATAACCTGCGCATGTATTATAAGCCCTAAGTTTTGGATTAACCAAACCGCCAAGAAGTTGATATAGTGGTTGACCCGTGACCTTTCCAAATATGTCCCAAAGCGCAATATCAAATGCCGACGCGCCGCGAATTTCGGCCCCAGAGGATTTGTAGCCAACATAGTTGTTCAACAACGTGTGTGAATGAGCTTCAATCCGCAATGCATCCTTTCCGAGCATTTGAGGAGCCAGAGTCTCGTGCACATATGATTGCACGGCTTCTGAGCCAAAATACGTTTCACCAAGGCCAACAATACCACCCTCCGTATGGACCATTATCCACGAAACGTTTGGGAATTCGCCAAGGCTCATTGTCTCAATTTTTGTAATCTTCACGGGGCCCGCCCTACTTACAAAATGAAAAAGTTTTGCGCGATCAAACGAGGTGCGCCACCGCAACACGCGACCTCATTTAATATGATCAATATGATTTTTAGAATTTGGCGTCAACCCCGCCAGACGCGTTCACTGATCATCCATAGCGAGGGGAGAAAGCGGTTGATTTCCGCGCGCCAATTCCACCACAACAGCTGCTTGTCCGATTAGTATTACGAATGTCTTGACGACCCCGCACGGTTTAGCTAAGTTCTAGCAATCACGGATGATGAGCGCGTTGATGCCAATCAACTCACGATTCCGCAGGTCCAGCGCAGAGGAACTTTCGTGCGTTCAACCTTCGACGGCGGCCTTTTTGATGGGCGTAGCGTGTTGGTAGTTGGCGCTACTAGCGGCATCGGTGAAGCTTGTGCGGCTGCTTTTGGAAACTTGGGTGCGAGCGTCTTAGGTACTGGCGCAACTGGACTTGAATGCGACAAAGCTCGACTTCGATCATCGCATTCGAATATCCGGTTTGACGTCTTAGACATCAGGGATCCCGCTGCGGTAGATGCGCTAGTCCGCAACCTTCAGCAAATTGATGTTGTGATCAATGCCGCGGGCATTATAAGGCGCGACGACGAACACAGCCCTGAGGTTTTCGATCACGTCATTGACATCAATCTCAATGGCGCCATGCGCGTTTGCGCTGCGGCGCACCTGAAATTGAGCAAATCAGCTGGCTCAATAATTAACATCGCCTCAATGCTGAGCTTCTTTGGATCAGGTCGTGCGCCTGCATACAGTGCGTCCAAAGGTGGAATTTCACAGCTTACGAAAAGCCTTGCAGTGGCCTGGGCTGGTGAAGGCATCAGGGTAAATGCGGTAGCGCCGGGCTGGATTGCGACGCCACTTACGCAGGCACTGCAGGATGATCCAATCCGAAATACTCCGCTCATGGCAAGAACCCCCATGGGACGATGGGGAACGCCCGGCGAGGTTGCAGATTGCGTAACGTTCCTTGCTTCGCCTGCTGCTAGATATGTTACGGGCTCGGTACTGATCGTGGACGGTGGATACTTGATCGCATAACATGGATGAATCAATGTTAATCGATGATACTACGTCGAACCTGAAGTGGGCTCCCTATCGCCACGCACAGCCAAACGAATCCCCTCCTGAACTCGTCATTACCAATGTACTTCCTAAGGACGACCGGATTTGGGTTCCCGTTGAAGAGAATGTGTGGTTTCGCCCACTCCTTCTATGCGCTTCCCGCGGGTACTGGGTGAATTTGCTGAAGGTAAAAAAGTCAGGCGTATTGTCAAGACACAAACATCCCATGCCTGTTCATGCCTATGTCCTCAAAGGTGAATGGCGATACTTAGAACATGACTGGATTGCTACAGCGGGTTCGTACGCGTATGAGGCTCCAGGAGAGACCCACACATTGGTAGTAGACCCTCATATCGAGGAAATGATAACTCTATTCCAAGTTAACGGCGCGATGATCTACGTTGATCCAGACGGAAATTGTCAAGGCTACGACGATGTTTTCACCAGAATTGACAAATGCCGATCCTATTACCAGTCAAATGGTTTGGGCGCTTCCTTTGTCGACCAGTTTATTCGCTGACGCACTTATTGCGCTTGTGATATCTAAAACTGGAAGCTGACGGATCTGGCGGTTTTTTCGATCGTTTGCGTTAGCTAGACGTGCGAGCTATTTCTCTCAATCGCCAATACTTATCTGCCCGTCATCGTTCGATGTATCGTAAATACTCTATCGTTTTCCACCTATCCAAAGGACATCTGCGATGAAGAAGAAACTTGTTTTGATGGGAGACCTTTCTCAGAGTTACGGTTCGACGATTGAGCACGAAGTTAGTGAAACATGGGAACTGGTATCTGTAGATGCAACCGGCGGGGGCGCACTGATGTCTGCGGATGCGATTGTTACTATGATCTTTAATGGCTCCCACAGTGCTGGACCCAGACTAAAGATGATTCAGGTGCCAGCGATAGGCGTCGATGGCATTGACTTCGACGCGGTCCCGATTGGCACAACCGTTTGCAATGCGGGAACGCACGAAATTGGATGCGCAGAATATGTGCTTCTCGGAATGCTGGAGTGGGCCATTCGGCTTTCTGAGGCGGACAAGCAAGTTCGCAAAGGAGATTGGAGCCGTTCAGCGCGCTTTGGGGGCATTCCGAGCGGCGAGCTTTTCGGCAAAAGCCTTTTAATTGTTGGCCTGGGCGGCATCGGGCGCGCAATCGCAGAACGTGCAAGTGCTTTTGGAATGAAAGTGACAGCTGTCAATCGATCGAAGGTCGGTAACATTAATGGCGTGGAAACAGTCTATCCACTTAGCGAGCTGCAAAACGTAGTCGGGAAGGCGGATTTCGTTGCTGTATCGTGTGCACTAACGGAGGAAACCCGCGGACTGATCAGCAGGTCAGTTATCTCCTGCATGGGGAAGGACGCTGTCCTTATCAACGTCGCTCGGGGAGATCTAGTTGACGAAGAAGCCCTTTGGGAAAGTCTGACTAATAAGAGAATTGGCGGAGCAATCTTGGATGTTTGGTGGCGCAATCCGTCGGCTGTAGACGATGCGACCCCGCCTTCTAACTTTCATTTTGAACAATTAGATAGCGTTATCATGAGCCCGCACATCGCTGGATGGACGGAAGGAACGCGTGAGAGGAGAGGCAAAATTATAGTCGAGAATCTCAGGCGCATGATCGCGGGAGAAACACTCTCGCACATTGTGAAATCTTCCTGACGAGAGAGAACGACGATTGTCTCAAGTATCATTACTTGGCCATTGCCCATGCTGAGACCAAGGCCCGGTCGCAACTTTGTATGTCTAGAGTTAACGGCCCAGGTATTCTGGAGGCATTTGTTTTATCGTGTCCGTGGCCAGCCCCTGCGATGATGATGACGACGATCGCCAGATGGTGACAATCTGGCTGCCGTATTGACCGACGGGATCGATGCCGTGGAGTCCGCCTGCCAGGAAGCGGCGTTGCCGCGGAACCTCCCCTGCGAGGGCAGGCTTGATCTTTCTCGATGGGAGAACCCCCGGCTGCTGTCTTCGGGCGGGAGGAGACGTTCTGTCGAGCCGCCTGCGCTACCCATATTACCAAAATCCGACAGGCCTACGCGGCCGCTCCGGGCGCTTCTGGACTGTCGTTCTATACTCTATCAGGTGACGACACTCTCTAAGAGAGCGGACATTTTGCCGTCCCCAGGTTTGGTTACCGAGCTCGACGCTATGCGGTGGAAGAGTTTGACTTATGGACCATACTGTCGCAATTGATTCACCTATTGCGGCGTGGAACGTGGAGTTAGTCGTTGGCTCCCCAGTTAGGTCTGAGAATGATTTTTCGTGGTTCGAGACGCCCGCGCAAACGAGGTGCCTTGTTGAGGCAATACGATGATTCAGCTCTTGATTGCGCTGGGATTCTTATAGAATTTGCCACATGATCACATACATGGACCACGATAATGGAAACAAATCGCTGCACGACCGTGTGGTTCGGGTAATAGGCGCTCGCATCGTCCGGGGTAACCTGAAAGAGGGTGACAAGATTGACTCGGACGGAACGCTTGCTCGGGAGTTTGGTGCAAGCAGAACAGCCATGCGAGAAGCTGTGCGTGTGCTCACAGACAAGGGGCTGGTTGAATCGCGACCACGATTAGGCACCAGAGTCCGAAGTTCTGAGCATTGGAACTACTTGGATGTCGATATTTTGAGTTGGCATCAATGGAGCGATGATCGGCAGTGGGTTCAGGATCTCCTAGAGATGCGTCGCCTAATCGAACCGAAAGCTGCCGCCATTGCAGCGAGCCGCGGGAGTGTAGAGACATTTGCGCGGATGCGCGGCGCGCTCGATACAATGGCGAGCTGTGCAGTTTCAGGTTCATTGGAAGAGGCCGTATTCGCTGATATTGCGTTCCACAAGGAAATCTTAGCGGCAACGAGGAACAATATGATTTCAAGCCTTCACTACGCGATCTCAGCCTCCCTACGCGTCACACTCACTGAGACAAAGAGAGATTTGTTACAATCATCGCTCCCCGCGCATTACAAGGTGCTTTCGGCCATTGAGAGTCGTAATCCTGACGCGGCATACCGTGCCATGGAAGATCTTATTCAACACGCGGCGGACGACCTTTTGGGCCAATCGTCTCAATGACCCGTTGACGGGCTATCAATTTAAAACACGCTGAGATGCTGTCGAGCCCATCCGTGTAGCGCGAACTGGCCACAAAGTGGTCGACAGTGCAAGCGCGACGAGCTGCCACGAAACGAGGACCACAGCGGGCCGGATGGGCGAAGGTATGCCGGTCTCGCATCAGCGGCCTCTTTGCGGTCAACTAGATTGCCTCTGCGTGTTCCAAAGAGACAAAAATCGCGTCAAGCTCGACACGGATAGCAGCAGGCGATGCAGATTGATCAGTTGAGATAGACATGGTCGGTCTCCAGAGAGTTCAAGCAACCGCGCTCTTTTACAGCCCCGGCTGCTATCCACACCCTCATGGGATCTTGTAGCGGAAGGTGACGCCGCTCTTGTCGAAGGCGATCAGGCGGCTGTTCGAGATCGCGACCCGGTGGGTATAGATGGGGTATTCGGCTTACGCCCCCTTCTTCAACGGTGATGCAAGAAGGTGCTGCGCTTCGAGCTGATGATAGAACGTGGTCTGTCCAAACAGCCACGAGCATCAGGAAAGGAAGCGCAGCATGAAACACTTTATCGGCCTCGATGTCGCGGTGAAAGAGACCGCGGTTTGCATTGTCGATGAATCCGGCAGGATCTGCCGCGAGGTGAAAGTCGTCAGCCACTCCGACGATCTCCTCGCCGTCCTGAAGGATCCTGCCTTGAACATTGAACGGGTCGGTCTTGAGGCCGGGCCCTTGTCGCAATGGCTTTTCGAGGGGCTGGCGTGCGCCGGGTTGCCGGTCATCTGCATCGAGACGCGTCATGTGAAAGCGTTCCTGAAGGCGCAGCCGAACAAGACGGATCGCAATGACGCGCGCGGCATCGCGCAGATGATGCGGGTCAACCTGTACCGCCCGGTGCATGTGAAGACGCTCATGAGCCAGAAGCGGCGGGCACTCTTGACGGCCCGCAAGCTGCTGCAGGGAAAGGCGATCGCCATCGAGAACGACATCCGCGGTCTTCTGCGCAACTTCGGCCTCAAGGTCGGTGTTGTGGGAACGGTGAAGTTCGAGGAGCGCATTTGCGAGCTCGTCGAAGGCATGCCCGATCTCGAAGAGATCATGGAGCCACTGCTGGCCGCCCGGCGGAAGCTGCGTGCCGAATTTGCTCGCTTGCACAAAAAAGTGCTCACGATCACCAGGAATGATGCGACCTGCCGGCGCTTGATGACGGTTCCCGGTGTCGGCCCCGTGGTGGCGCTCGCCTATGCCGCGACAATCGACATCCCGCAGCGGTTCAGAAACTCCAAGGCGGTGGGGCCCATCCTGGGGCTGACGCCGAAGCTCAACGAGTCTGGGGAAAGCAAGCGCGTTGGATGCATATCCCTGTGCGGCGACGGCATGATGCGGACGTTGCTCTATGAGGCTGCACAAACGCTGATGACTCGCGTGACGAAATGGTCGTGGCTCAAGGCCTGGGCGATGAACGTCGCCAAGCGACGCGGGATGCGCAAAGCTATTGTCGCGCTCGCACGTCGCCTGGCAGTCGTCATGCATCGCATGTGGCTGGACGGCACCGAGTTCCGCTGGACGCGGGAAACTATGGCGTCAGCCATCTGATCCAGAAGGCCGGGAAGGAGAGAGACAGAGAGTTCCGCTCGCTGGCGGACGGACGTCCTTCGCAGGACGATGGATGAGGCGAGTTCGTTGTCGCGCTAGTGCCGGTCGCACCCCGACCAGGACGATGTGTAGATTGTGCCGCCTCATTCTCCTGACCCCATACTGGGAGGGCGAAACGCCGATCCCGGAGAGAAGCAAGGCCCTGCGAAAGACGTCAGAACGCCGGAGACACGGAAAAGCTCGATAGCGCTTGACCTCAACACGCCGAATAGAGAAGCGCGACAGATAGGCGAGCACCGCCTCCGGCCCGGCGAACGGCGCCTTGGCGTAGACCACCCAACGCTTCTTCCGAACAGGAGCAAGGTGGTGCAGGAATGCACGTCGATCGAACAGGTGCACCAGCGATCCGAAGAAGGCGAGCCGCCCGGCGTCGTGCAGAGCGGCCAGTCGGGTGAGGAAGAGCCGTCGGCGAGCACGCGCTTCGGGAGCAGAAAGGCCGGCCGCGAGGAGACGCGTCGGCTTCCACCCAGTGCGATGCCGCCGCCCGGCACGATCATGTGCACGTGCGGATGGTGCGACATCGCCGATCCCCAGGTGTGGAGAACGGCGGTGATGCCGATGCGCGCGCCGAAGTGTCTTGGGTCGGTTGCGATCGTCAGCATCGTCTCCGCTGCCGCTAGACGAGCGCCTTTTTGTGGAACGCGATGTCGGCGACCTCGACGGGCAGTGTCTTAGGCTGCCATCAGCCGCAAAGCCCTTGACGATTTGGTAATACCAATATTATTGAAAACCGAGAGCGCCGTCGCCGTTCGTGAAAAGCGGCGCTGGTATTCCGGATGGCTGCGCCCGGAGGCGGGATCGCGAATGTACCATTACCACCGTACGCGTACGGACCGACCGCCTTTTGGCACATCCCCGCAGTTCGCGCGGGCAGGCCCCAAAGATCGAACACCTGGAGGACCTAACGCTTAAGACTGTGGACTGTAGCCGTGTGGGCGTCGGTCGATCACCATTCCGCTATCCTGGCCGCGCGGAGTCGCGGTCACGCCGGTCGGCATGAACCTCCCTGATTGCCCACCGGCACCACATTCGAGCGAAAAACGATGCCATCGCCTTAGTCGTACCCGTTATGTGATTCCACCCTGATTGCGGTGGAGGAAGAGGAGAACCGGAACTGGAACCTGGCCACGGGGCTGGTGTCATCCCGGCGGAGCGAGACGGCCGGTGTGATTGTCGGATGAGAGAGACCACTGAGGTCTATCGGAAAATAGAGGGCCAGAGGGCGACAAGCATAGAGTGAGGTTGCCGCTCCCGTTTCGCACCGATGACATCGGAACGTTATGAAACAAACTGCAGTTTGGCGCAGACGTCTTGATGATACGCTCGAATTTCTGTGTAGAATTCAGCGGAGTTCAACTCAACAAGAAATATGCCGACACCTGCTTTGTTACGCCGAACGATTTGGCGCTACGAACTTGCTGGCCGGACCAATTCCCCCACCTCGTGCCTTAAGGCGTGAGCAGGTTTCACATGTCTTGCTCGACGCTTGGCCAGAACAATGGTCCGAGCGCTATTTCTCAAACGGCTACCTCTATCGTGATCCAACCATCCAGCTTGTTAGTCGTGGCAGCAGACCCTTCCGCTGGAGCGAAATAGATGAATTGTGCAGGGTGTATCCTGTCGGCCGACGGATCATGGACGAGGCAACCGAGTTCAACTTGCGCGAAGGTTTCACAATACCATTCGCGACATGGGAACGACAGGCGGTCGGCTTTTCCGTTGCCGGCGAAAAGCTGGATCCCGACCCGCACGACCGTCTCGCCTTTCAGTTCGTTGCGGCTTACGCTTTCGGCTGTGCAGCTATTCTTGTAGACGGAAAACGGAACTCGAATCCCGTGAGTCTGTCTCCGAGGCAACAGGACGTTCTGCGCTGGGCCTCCGAAGGCTTCACAGTGGACGAAATTGCTGATCGCCTCGCCATCAGTCGCAATACGGCAGATACTCACCTGCGATCGGCGCGGGAGAGGCTCGGAGTAGCAAACACCGTACACGCTGTCGCGGAAGCTTTTCGCCACGGTTTGATCAGCTAACTCACGCAATTGCGTGATGCCGCCTTCTACCGGAAACGACCATTGGTTGACCTCGAAACTGGAGGACAACCGAGATGCTTCATGTCGTTACGGCGCAGAATAGAGAAGGATATCAGGCGGAGTTGGATCAGGCATTCCGTCTGCGCCACAAGGTGTTTGTCGAAGAAAAGGGCTGGATGGATCTGCGACGCGACGACGGTCGCGACATCGACCGCTTTGACGACGAGCATGCCGTTCATATGCTCTTTACCATTGAGGACCGCGTTGTCGGCTACCAACGCATGCTGCCTTCGACGCGACCCCACCTTTTGTCGGAGGTCCTGTTGGATCTTTGCGAAGGCGATCGGCCAGCAGGCGCAAACATCTGGGAATGGACGCGCTACTGCGTCGAACCGCAATTTCGCGAGCGCGGACGCATGCTCAGTCCTGTCGCGAATGCACTTCTGTCCGGCATCGTCGAGTGGGGCTTGGGCCGCGGCGTCGACACAATCATCATCGAAATGAACCCGCTTTGGCTGCTGCGCCTTGTTCAATTGCATTTCAGGGTGACGCCGCTGGGCCTTCCGAAGCTCATCGGCGGCGAAGACACGATCGCGGTGACAGCGCGTTTCGACGAACGCACGCTGCAAAGGCTTCGCGAGACGCGCAGCCCAGGCCTCAAAAGCTCAATCTCGTAGAGCGAGACATCGTCTCCGCACAAAGGATTGCAATGTGGCGCTCCATTCAGCTGATCACGCTCTACTGTACGATCGTTGTCGCGGAGGAAGGCAGCTTTCTCGGCGCCTCCCGGCAACTGCGAATTCATCATTCGGCGCTCAGCAGGCGTATCAGGCATCTTGAGTTGATGTTGGGCGTGGCTTTGTTCGAACGCCATCCGGGCGGGATCAAGGCAACGGCTGCTGGGGAACGTTTCCTCGTCAACCTGCGCCGCATTCTCAACGACTTGGATGATGCGCTTGAGCAGGTTGGAGCACCGGGGTCGGGGAAGAGTGTCCAATCGCCGATCGGGTTGGATGCGTCACCTTGCAATTGCTCGTTTCTCAACGCCGTCGCTGGGTCGATGGGCAGCGATCCCGACGTAGCTGCCTTCATCGCGTTTCTGCGAAGGCTGCACCCGGTGTCTTGACACCTATCTTCGTCCGCACACGAACCTAGCCGCCTTTAAGACCATGCCGGGCTCGGCTGAACGCCCGATCCGTCGCCATGAAGCGCGCCAGCATCGGTGCAATGAGCTTTGCCGGATCGGTGACCGTCTGGCCTGTCTCGCGACCGAGCACTTCGGCATACGCGACGAGATCGCGGTGAACGGCGGCGGGCAGTTCGACTGTGATCTTGACCGGCCGATCGTCGGGAATGGCGGAAAGTTTCAGCTTGGTCATGAAGGGTCCTTCGGTGCGCCATACGGCGCCAGCAAGAGATCGCGATTCACGATGACACGGACCGGGAACCCGGGTCGGACGGTAAGTGTTGGCTGGACGTTCAGCTGGTCGCGCACGATCTGCTGACCGACATTGGAAGCCGAATCCTGTGCGCTTTCGCGGATGGCCTTGGCGATATCGCTTTCACCGTCGCTGGAACCAAGCGAGGTCCCGACGCCGAGGAGGGTGGAGAGCGCCGCGGCTCGAAACAATTGCCCCCAGTGATGGTCGACCTCGTCTTCCAACCCGGAAAAACCTTGTGCATCCGCGCCTGGCTGGCGTTCCAGCACGATCGAGGTGCCATCGGGCATGATGAGCCGGTTCCAGACCAGCAGCACACGCGACTGGCCGAAGGCAACCTGGCTGTCGTACTGGCCGATCAGTTTTGCGCCCTGGGGGATCAACAGGGATGAGCCTGTCGGACTGTCATAGACATTCTCCGTGACCTGAGCGGTGATCTGACCGGGAATATCGGAACGGATGCCGGTGATGAGCGCGGCTGAGATGATTGTGCCTGCCTGCACCACATAGGGCGAGGCCTTCTCGGCGAGCCGTTCGCCACTGACCGTGCGCCGGTCGGGCTCGGCGTTGACGAAGGCGAGCTTGCGGTCCTGCATGTTTTGAGTGGCGCCCGTGTCGAGCTGCGGCTGTTCGGTGGGTGGCGTCACATCGTAAATGGGACCCGCCAGGGTATTTCCTGCGATAGCATCTTGCCGCCATGGATTCGTCCGCGCACTGGTATCGGTAAAGAGCTTTGCAATGCGCGCGGCCTCGATCTCGGCGAGTCGGAGTTGTTCTTCCTGATCGACGCGCGGCGTGGTTATCACGGGCGCAATGACAGGCCTACCCTGCTCCTGCGCACGCAGGATCGGCCGGCCGAGATCGCCAGCTAACGCCGGACCGAGTTTTGGAACGCCGGCGTAATCCTTCGGCAGCGTCTGCAACCCGTCGGCGGTCGAGCGGTTTTCAGTGGTGAAGAGTTCGGACGGCTCATCGTTTCCGCGCCGCCTGGTGTCGAGCGCCCAGATGAGTGTGCCGAGGATCGCAACGCTGGCCACTCCACCAAGACCGATCAGCACCTTGCGCGAAAGCCGCGTGACCTTGGCGGGCTCGGGCCTCAGACGCAGGTCGGCTCTGATGTCCACGTTCGGGGGATCTGCAACGTCGCTCATCGGAACAACCCCGCGCTGCGCGGCGGTCTTTTCCCATCGGTGCGAACGATCCTGACCCGCTTCTCGCTCGTCTTGTCGCCGAGTCTCAGTTCAGCTGCGGCGAACAGCCGGTCTACGACATAGTAGTTTTGCCGAGCGCGGTAGTTCACCAGTTCCGAGCCGCCCGACGGGCCGATGACGAAGAGCGGCGGCATCTCACCCTGAGCGATGCCAGACGGAAACTCGATGTAGACCTTTGTGCCGTCATCGAACGCGCGTAGCGGCTTCCACGGCGCCGCGTCGCCCTCGATGCGGTAGCGGAAATTGAGTTTCTGGATGTCGACGCCGGCAGCGACCGGCTGCGCGGCGAAAGCCTGCGCGTTCTGGCGCCGCAGCGCGATCAACTGATCCTGCGGATACTGCCAGGACACGGAGGCCATGTAGGTTTTTTCGGTCGATCGGAGCTCCAGATGGTAGGTGCGGCGGTCGCTGTTGATGACCAGGTTGGTCTGAAGATCGGGCCGCGTCGGCTTGACGAGAATATGGACCTGAAGCCGCTCCCCTGCCCCACTCTGCGTGTCGCCGATGATCCAGCGCACGGTGTCGCCGGCGGCGACAGGACCGGAGCCGACAAGTTGCTCGCCTGGCTGCAGCGCGATGTCGGTGACTTGGCCGGGCGCGGCATAAATCTGGTAGAGTGCGCCTTCACTCCAGGGATAGAGCTGTATTGCATTGATGAAACCGTCGCGGACGGGCTGCATGCGTGCTGCCTCATTCGCCTGGCTGATCCGCTGCTTCGGATCGGCCGGCTCAGTTTTCGCCCTGCCGATCTCGACAGGCTTCAACTGGCCGGGAAGCGGGAGTGGTTTCGCCAGCTCCACCACCTTCACCGGACCCGGCGGATCGACCTTCTGCATGGCAGGCACGGCATCGTCGTAGGCGATCGCCGGTGGTATGTATTTTTTCGAGGCGCAGCCGCCGAGCGCCGTCGCCGACAGCATTGTCAGGGCAAGCACATGCGTCTTCGTCATGTTGCGTGCGCGATATCGCGTCGTTTTCCGTGTTCGTACCGCACACATTATGAAAGCTCCTTCGACCAGTTGATGGCGTTGACATAGATGCCGAGCGGGTTGGCCTTCAGCCGGTCGGCATCGCGAGGTTGTTGAGCGACGATGGTGAGGATAGCGGTCCAGCGTTCGGTCGTGGCCAGGCTGCCGTTCTCATATCGACGCTCGATCCAGCCAACGCGGAACGAGTCCGGGGAGGCACGGATGACGCTGGAGACCTCGATGGCGATCTGGACTTTGCCGACCTTGGCGAAGGGGTCGTTCAGGCGGGCGTAGTCGTTCAAAGAAGTAGCGCCGCGGTCGGTCGTGTAGTCGTAGGCGCGCAGCCAGTTCTGACGGACAATGACGGGATCGTCCGGAATGCTTCTGATCTGTTCAATAAAGCGGGCGAGATGCCACGCGACCTGCGGGTCAGTCGGCCGATAGTCGGCGACCGCTGAAGCGACAACTTGTGCCTCGCCGAGCTTGTCGACCTGCACGACCCAGGGCACGATCGTGCCGCGCGTCGACTGCCAGACCAAGGCGGAAGCGAAGCCGCTGGCAAGGACCAACGACCCGAAGGCCATCCGCCGCCAGTTTTTCGCTTGCACGCGAGCCGCGCCGATGCGGTCGTCCCAGGCTTGCGCAGCACGTTGATATGGCGTCTCCGGCTGAGGCGTCATTCCGTAACGAACGGAAGGTCGTTTGAAGAGGTTCATCGGCGGTCGTCCTGATTGAGGGAAACATTCATCGAGCCGCCGCCGTGATCGCCGGAGCGGACGGAATGCGCGGCCATGCTGGCGCCATGGCTCATGGCTTGGCCGCGCTTCATGCGGTTGGCCCATTCTGGCGGCGCGGAAGCACCGGATTCAGCGGTGGACGCACGATCTGATGCTGCGAGTCCTGTTGGCTGCTCCCCGCCGGTCGCGGTCCATGCGGCAGAGCGGCCAGCCTGCTGGCTGGAAGACAGGGCTGAAGCCGCGCGCGACATTGCCCGCGTCACCGGCTGAACGGCAGCACCGGCACCAGCCTTGGCGACACCAGCAATGCCGGCCGCGATCGAGCCTGCACCGCTCTGTCCAGATGTTGAGGCGGCGAGGCCATAAGCTGTCGAGGTGCTGCCGACCAAATGCGCGCCGCCACGTGCGGCGGCGGCCGACATGCGCCCACCTGCACTGAGCGCACTCGCGCCGCCGCTCAATCCGGCGCGAGCGCCCATGGCACTAGCGGCGCCAAGGCCGGCGGCAGCGAGGCTGGTGCCTACAGCAGCACCCGCACCAAGCTGCGGCGCGCCGGAAACAAGACCTGTCGCAATGCCCGGGCCGAAGATCGACAGCCCCATCAGCGACAGTGCGCCAAGCACAAGCGACAGCGCATCGGTGATCGTGGGCTGCTCGGCGCCAAAACCTTGAGTGAACTCGCCGAAGAGACCCGAGCCGATGCCGACGATGACGGCGAGCACGAGAATCTTCACGCCGGAGGCGACGATGTTGCCGAGCACTTTTTCGGCAAGGAACGCGGTCCGATTGAAGAGCGCGAACGGAATCAGCACGAAGCCGGCCAGCGTCGTCAGCTTGAACTCGATCAGGGTTACGAAGATCTGGACGGCGAGGATGAAGAAGGCGATGAGAACGATCGCCCAGGCGATCATCAGCACCGCGATCTGGACAAAATTCTCGAAAAACGAAACGTACCCCATCAACTGGCTGGCGGCCTCAAGGATCGGATTGCCGGCATCGATGCCGACCTGGGCGACACGCCCAGGCTGCAGCAGTGCGGAGCCGGAAAGTGCTGATCCTCCCGCCTTCAGGCCCAGTCCGGAAAAACTCTCGAAGACGATGCCGGCCAGACGATTGAAGTTGCCGATGATGAAGGCGAAGAAGCCGATGTAGAGCGTCTTCTTCACCAGCCGGTGCAGCACGTCCTCGTCCGCGCCCCAGGCCCAGAACAGTCCGGCGAGCGTGATGTCGATGACGATCAAGGTAGAGGGAAGAAAGGCCACCTCGCCACCAAGCAGGCCGAACCCCGAGTCGATGTAACGGGTAAAGGTCTCCAGGAAGCGGTCGATGACGCCGGCGTCATTCATAACGTCACCGTGTTCGGGCGGCGTTGATCTTCCTGGGGCATCGACGGCTGAAGGGGCAGGAGCCGGCTCTGGTCCTTCTCAATTGACGGAATTGCGTTCGGTGTTGCGGGCTGTGCCGGCCGAAGGAATCGCCGGCGGTTCTGAGCCCAGGCTCTCCTGCAGACCTCGTCGGCGATCGCCGCCATGCCGATGTTACGACACCGCGCCAGTTCGGCTCCAGCCGGCTCGCCGCCCGGATGTGCGGAGCGCGGGGAGGACGCGTCCTGCGAGCCGTCGCCGCGCAATGCCATGAAGGCCGCGGTCATGGCGGCGCCAAGGGCAAGAACGGCTGTCATCCGGGCGGCGATCTTGAGATCCATGCGACTCTCGCCTCAATCGTGGAACATCTTCACGGATGACGGGCTGTAACCGCTACCAGTCATGAAGCGGCTGAATTGCTCGCGCGCTTGTTCCTGCGCGGCGGCCTTCCTCGCCTGCTCCAACGCGTTGGCACGCCCCTGCGCTGCCATCATCGCGGTAAGGTCGGCGACCTGTTTTGCTTGCACGGCGAGGAGCTGGTTGCCGGCCTGCGTCGCCTGGAGCACGCCGACGGCCGACTGGCTAGCGCCGACCAGCGCGCTGGTCTGTTCCTGTGTCCCCTCGATGTTGTCCACGGCAACGGCACCCGCCTTCAGAGAGTGCTCGAAGGCCGAAACTGATGTCTGCCAGCGCTCACGAGCACCATCGACAAGCTGCTGGTTGGACAGATTCGAACCGAAGCTCTCATAGGTCGAGGTGAACTGGCTCTCGATATCCTGGACGCCATAGGCGAGCTTGTCTGCCTGGCCGAGCAGGCTCTTCATCTCGGAAAAATTTCCTTCGATCTGGCCAAGCAGTGAGGTCGGCAGCGAGGTGAGGTTTTTCGCCTGGTTGATCAGCATCTGCGCTTCGTTCTGAAGCGAGATGACTTGGTTCTGGATTTGCTCAAGGGCTCGCGATGCTGAGAGCAGGTTCTCGGCGTAGTTCCTAGGGTCAAAGACAATGAGCGCCGATGCAGGCACTGATGAAAAGCCGAGGACAATGGCGGTGACACTGGCTGCTGCCATATGGCGAAAGCGAGAATTCTTGCCAACGGGATTCATGAGGGAAACTCCTTTGTGGATTGATCGACGACGTTGGGGAGTTCGGGAATGAGGTCTGCGGCCCAGGAGAGCCCTCGATCGGCAAGCCAGGCCTCGAGGAAATGTTCTCGGCCGGCCTCAGTGATGATCCGATCAATGGCCGCCTGGTCGGATTTGGACGATGAGGCGCACAGAGCCAGCGCGATCGGACCGAGGCCAAGTTCGAACAGCCGGTTGCCGCGTCGCGACTGACAGTAGTAGTCGCGCTTCGGCGTCGCCCGGGCGACGATCTCGATCTGGCGATCGTTGAGACCGAAGCGCCGGTAGATCTGGGTGATCTGCGGTTCGATGGCGCGCTCGTTTGGAAGGAACAGCCGTGTCGGACAGCTCTCGACGATCGCCGGCGCTATTCTGCTGCCATCGATGTCGGAGAGCGATTGCGTGGCAAAGATGACGGACGCGTTCTTCTTGCGAAGGGTTTTTAGCCACTCGCGGAGCTGATCGGCGAAGCCGCCATCGTCGAGCGCCAGCCAACCTTCATCGATGATCAGCAGCGTCGGCCGCCCGTCCATCCGCTGCTCGATCCGATGGAAGAGATAGGCAAGCACGGCGGGCGCCGCACCAGTACCGATCAGGCCTTCGGTCTCGAATGCCTGGACGGAAGCATCACCAAGACGCTCGTGCTCTGCATCGAGCAGCCGGCCATAGCGACCGCCGATACAGTAAGGCCGCAGCGCCTGCTTCAGCGGCGAAGATTGCAGCAGCACCGATAGGCCGGTCAGCGTCCGTTCCTGGACCGGCGCGCTGGCCAGCGAGGTCAGCGCCGACCACAGATGTTCTTTCACCTCCGGCGTGACGGGGACCCCTTCTCGCACAAGAATATCGACGAGCCAGTCGGCCGCCCATGCACGCTCAGGTGTATGATGGATGCGGCCAAGCGGCTGTAGTGAAACGGCGTCGTCGTCATCCGACAGGTCCGCCAAGGTGAGCAGAGCGAGCGGATCGTCCGGCCCTTGCCCGCTCGACGCATCGCCGCCGAGATTGTGCCAGTCGCCATCCATGGCAACTATGGCCGCGCGGATCGAGCCGCCGAAGTCGAAGGCAAAAATCTGGTTGTTCTCGTAACGTCGGAACTGCAGCGCCATCATTGCCAACAGGACTGACTTGCCGGCGCCGGTAGGGCCAATGACGAGGGTGTGGCCGACATCGCCCGCATGCAGGCTGAACCGGAATGGCGTAGCACCCTCCGTCCTGGCAAAGAACAGTGGCGGGGCGCCAAAATGCTCGTCCTCGACAGGTCCCGCCCAGACTGCCGAGAGCGGGACCATATGGGCGAGGTTCAGTGTCGACAGCGGCGGCTGGCGGACGTTCGCATAGACGTGGCCTGGGATGCTGCCGAGCCATGCTTCGATGGCGTTGACGCCCTCGACGATTGCTGTGAAGTCTCTGCCCTGGATGATTTTTTCCACCAGCCGAAGCTTCTCGTCGGCGATTGACGGATCGGCATCCCACACCGTCACTGTTGCGGTGACATAGGCCTGGCCGATCTGGTCGGAGCCGAGGTCCTGAAGGGCGGCGTCAGCATCGGCCGCCTTGTTGGCGGCGTCGGTGTCCAAAAGAACGGATGCCTCGTTGGTCATCACCTCCTTGAGGATGGCGGCGACCGATTTGCGCTTGGCGAACCATTGACGGCGAATGCGCGTCAGCAATCGTGTGGCGTCTGTCTTGTCGAGCATGATCGCCCGCGTCGACCAGCGATAGGGGAAGGCAAGCCGATTTAGATCGTCGAGGATCCCCGGAAAGGTTGCCGTCGGGAACCCAATGATGGTGAGCGTCCGCAGATGGAAGTCGCCGAGCCTCGGCTCCAATCCGCCGGCCAGCGGCTGATCGACCAGCAGCGCATCGAGATGCATCGGCGTTTCAGGAACACGGATGCGGTGCCGCTTGGTCGAGACCGTCGAATGCAGGTAGGTCAGAGTCTCGGCGTCGTCGAGCCATGCGGCCTCCGGGACAAAGCCCTCGACCAGGTTCAGCAGGCGATCGGTGCGGTCGACAAAACCCTTCAGGAGTTCCCACGGATCGATGCCGCTCTTTTCCCGACCTTCGTAAAGCCAGCTCTCGATGCGCGAAGCTTCCTCGGCCTGCGGCATCCAAACGAAGGTGAGAAAGTAGCTGCTCTCGAACAACTCCCCGTTCGGCCGGCGACCGCCCCACTGGGACGGTTCCTGATCGACCTCACCCTCGAACTGTTCACGACGTTCGAGATCGACCAACGCCGAGGCGCTGTCGGGGAAAAGACCTTCGGGATAGTGCTGCGCGGCAAGCCGAACGGCTTCGACGAAGATCGCCCAGCCGGAGCCAAGACGGCGCAACGCGCTGTTGAGCCGCGCCGTCGTGCCGACCAGTTCCGCCGGCGTCGCACTGTCGAGATCGGGACCGCGAAAACGGGCGGTCCTCTGGAAGGATCCGTCTTTGTTCAATACAACGCCCGGCGCGACCAGTGCTGCCCAAGGCAGGTAGTCGGCGAGGTTGGACGAGCGTTTGCGGTATTCGGCGAGGTTCATCATGGGCGAAAAACCTCTCAGCAGCCGAAATGCGCGGGATAGCGCAGGTGCCGGCGAACGACATCGACGAACTGCGCGTCGCGCTTGGCTGCCCAGACAGCCGCGAAATGGCCAATCGCCCAGATCACGAGGCCAGCGATCCAGAGGCGGAGGCCAAGCCCAACCGCACCGGCCAGCGTGCCGTTGGCGATGGCGACCGCGCGCGGCGCGCCGCCGAGCAGGATCGGCTCGGTGAGCGCCCGGTGTACCGGCGCGAAAAAGCCGCGGATGTCTTCGTCTTCCAACAGGGACCCTGTCATCAGACGAGCGCCCCGCCGCCGAACGAGAAAAACGACAGGAAGAACGAACTCGCCGCGAAGGCGATCGACAGGCCGAACACGATCTGGATCAGCCTGCGAAATCCGCCCGACGTGTCGCCGAAGGCGAGCGACAATCCGGTGACGATGATGATGATCACCGCCACGATCTTGGCGACTGGTCCCTCGACGGATTCGAGGATTTGTTGAAGCGGCTGCTCCCACGGCATGGAAGAACCTGCCGCGTGCGCGGGCGCGATCATCATGGTCGCGACCGCAGCAGTCGCCGTGGCCAGCGGAAGCACCGCACCGAGCTTACGGATAGATGACGAAGTGAAGCGGATCGGATTCATTCTGAGGCTCCATGGAAGATTGGGGGTTCATGGTTGGCGAGGTATCGAGCTTGGCCTCGAGCGTGCGGTAGTCGCCCGTCACCGGATTGAGCCCGTCTACGAGCGCGATCTCGACAAGGCGGCGGGCTGAACCGCGGCCGGCGAGCACCGCAACAACATCGATCGTTTCGGCAATGAGCGCGCGTGGGACCGTGACGACGGCCTCCTGTACGAGCTGCTCGAGACGGCGTAATGCGCCAACGGCGGAACTGGCATGGATGGTGCCGATGCCGCCCGGGTGGCCAGTACCCCATGCCTTCAGCAGATCGAGTGCTTCCGCGCCGCGCACTTCACCGATCGGGATGCGGTCGGGACGGAGACGCAACGACGACTTCACCAGATCGGAAAGCGAGGCGACGCCGTCCTTGGTGCGCAGCGCCACAAGGTTCGGGGCGGCGCATTGCAGCTCGCGCGTGTCCTCGATCAGAACGACGCGATCGGCGGTTTTTGCCACCTCCGCCAACAGGGCGTTGACCAGCGTGGTCTTTCCGGTGGACGTGCCGCCGGCGACGAGCACATTCCTGCGCTTCTCGACCGCAAGCCGCAGCACGTCGGCCTGGCTCTCCGTCATAACGCCGGCGGCAACATAATCTTCGAGCGTGAACACCGCGACCGCCGGTTTCCTGATGGCGAAGGTCGGTGCCGTGACGACAGGCGGCAACAGGCCCTCAAAGCGCTCGCCGGTTTCCGGCAACTCGGCAGATACACGCGGGCTCCCCGGATGCACTTCCGCGCCGACATGATGGGCGACCAGCCTGACAATGCGCTCGCCATCGGCCGGGATCAGGAGCTCGTCGGTGGCGACAAGTCCCTCCTTCAGCCGGTCTACCCACAGTCGCCCATCCGGGTTGAGCATGACCTCAACGACGGCAGGGTCTTCTAGATATCCGGCGATGGCCGGGCCGAGCGCAGTGCGCAGCATGCGCGCGCCGCGCGATACCGCTTCCCCGCCGGGATGATGATTGGTTGCCACGATAATCCCCATTCCTCGCGGCGAGTTGGTCCGTGCCGCGGTCGGGGATGATTAGAAGAGGCAGGAATGCCGGCCTTGCAACAAGCAAAACGGGCGATCCTGATGCGACGCGCAGAGACTTGCAAAATGCGGTGCGGTGGAAATGGCGAGCTCAGCTCAGACCTAACCCGCAGGCAAATCATCCGCATCGGCCGGCGATGCCGCGGGCACGTCCTCGGCTATTTCCTGCCGGAGCTTTGGTCCTTTGCTCAGCCTGCGACCGAGCGCGTCGACAAAACCATCGTAGCGCTGCAGGCCCTTCGCGCGAGCTTCAGCCTGGGCGGATTCCGGCAAAGCCGGAGTTGAGGCAAGCCAGAAGCGGACGAATAGCGCCAGCGTCTCGATGGCGATGCCGATGTCGCGCTCGACGCGCTGCACGCGCCGGTCGATCTGGTCGAGGCGCCGTGCGATCGCCGCCTCCTTCCGCTCCTCGGCATCCGGCGACAGGAAGGAGGCGATCGCAGCCTCGGCGATCAGCGACAGCGAGACATCGCGCCGCGCAGAGTAGTCGGCCAGCGCGTTCATCACGTCTGGATCGAGATAGGCCGAGAGCCGTTTCTTCTTCGCGCTCTTCATGGGGCTCAAAGCTCGATGCCGTCATTGGGATCGAGGGCAGCCTGCCGCGCGGCGCGCCGCATGACCTGGTCGACCGAGCGCCGACGGACCGCGTCGTCGTCAGGTTCGTCCCGGTCAAGGTCGAACTCATTGTCGCGTTGCGTTGTTCGCTCAGGCGCAATGTCCTCGTGTTCGGGAATCTCGGGCTGGCGACGTATGCCGCCATTTGCCGGATCCTCATCCTGTAGACCCATGGAGGGTTTCGATTGCAGAGGATTGCCTCCCGATGCGGCGATAGGTGTTGCGCCAGTCCAATCGTCCGGTCGTGACGTTTTCTTGCTCTCTCCAGGATTCGGCGGCGGCAGGACACGCTCGGCAAGGCGCCGATCGGCGAAGTACCGGGCTTTCTTCGCCCGGATCGGGAATAGGCCCGACACCATTACGATGGCATCGGTCGGCGGAAGTTGCATGATCTCGCCCGGAGTCATCAGGGCTCGCGCCGTCTCCTGCCGCGACACCATCAGATGCCCGAGCCATGGCGACAACCTGTGCCCGGCATAGTTCTTCATGGCTCGCATCTCGGTTCCTGTTCCCAGCGAGTCGGACACGCGCTTGGCCACGCCGTAGACGATCTGTCGTGGGTCAGTTTGAAATCTGCTGGAACGGTCTTGATACGCTCAAGCAATAGAAACAGATGCCACCGAGCACCGCGCCGAGCGTCCCGACCGTTGCGAGTGATCTCAAATGCCCGTCGAACGGCAGGGTCAAATACGAAACACAAACAATGATCAAAACCGCTGCCATAGTCCAGGTTCCTGGTTTTGCGGCAATGGAGCGCGAGAAGACCAGGGCAGCAACAATTGCTGCCAGGTAAAGCGGCCAAGACACAATGAACCCCGCCGCAACGTAAACGGCAAACAACGAGAGTACCTCAGACGATTGCATGTCCGGCGACGGATTCGAAGAACCCAGCAAACTTCCAATCACGCCAAACACGTAGGACAATGTCACTCTTAGGGCGAGCTTGAATTTTTGCGTCGACGTCATTCAAACAGTCCGCTTCTTGTATGGCCCGCGTATAGTCGACTTCTCCGCTTCCTTCGCCTCGATAAGCGCTACAATATCACCTATTTCCCAAACCTTGCCAATCACACCCGTTGCCATCGCCGGGGTCATCCGCAGCGAGGCATGAATTCTCACAAAATTGTAGTACATGAAGTGGACTGCGACCGCGTTTGCGTGAGCCTCGACCTTTTTCGAAACGAGTCCTTCGCGTCAACGACGATAGGCTGGAATTGTTCGTGATGTGCGGAGCTTCTGCCATCGGTTCCCTCTTCAGCTGTGGACGCTAGCGATAATCGTGTTTCTCGGTAGTCACTAGCGTGTAGCTCTGTTGCAATCAGCTTTCGCAGGCGGAAATCGAGCGATCTCTGGTCGAGGGGAACGGCTTCAATTCGTCCAGATCGAACATTGAACTGTTTGGCCCGTGGCCCGATCACGAGCCTTTTTCGAAAACACGCGATGAAGGCCGATTGCACGTGCCCCATCTTCATTTGAGGCGACATAGTTGGGAGGCCCAACATACCAGCGCCAGATTGAGTTCGCGGCGGCACGCTTCCAGGTAAATTTCGACAAGTTGACTGGGCCGTTTCGGCTGTACCGGCAGTCGATGGTCGCGGGCATTAAACCCTTCTTCTCCATCGCTCTGGTGACCCTGGAGGCGCTGTGCTCGGTGAGCCACCCGGCATGTTCGCTGCTTGAAGCCTTAGTGCACCCTGCCAGAGATATGCTCGATATCAAAAATCCTATGGCCAATGCATTGCCTGCCAATGATCGCCGAGTGCCTTCCTGATTCTGTTTCATACCTGTCCCATCCCCTCACCCCGAAAGTGGTGCAGGCTAGATGCGGAGGCCGCGCGAAACAAGGGAGCGCGCCTGGCCGATCGATGCAGCGCGGGCCAGCCGCATCGCCTTCAATGCCAAATCGTAGGTCATCGGCTGGTCGCGCAGCCATGGGCCGAACTCGCCATGCGGCAATGACGCCTTGACCGCGAGCATCCTCTTGCCGAGCGCGATAAGGTCTTCGCGCCGGCGCTGACGCTTGGTGAAGCCCTGGCGGCCCTTTTCAGCCTCACTGGCATCAGCCTTGGCTATCCGGGATCGAATCGTCTCCTTTGCCGTTAGCGAGCTCTCCCTGAGACGCCGGAGGTGCACGTAAAGGATACCAGCTAGCGCATGCCCCTGATGAACGCGGCCGCGCAGCTCATTGACGATCGCTATGTATGCGCCGAGCGGGATCGCGTCGAAAACCTCGAGCACGGCGGCCATGCCCTGCTCCACCAGGTCCGGACAGGCCAACAGCAAGTCAGAGACGGCCGTCAGGCTGCTTTCTTCGATGAGCGCGTGATTGCCGCGGCCCTCAGCCAGGACACACAGGACCAACCGTGCATGCTCAGCGCCATGATTGTCGATCAGCCGGCGGATGGAGCCGACGGCGCGCGTCTGGCCTTCCTTTGGGTATCGGCTCTTGGGAATGATCTCGACTTCGAACTCGCCACAGAGGGCAGCAACGCGCGGGTCGACGGCGAGTGCTAATCCGCGGCTCCAGCCTTCTCGCGCAAGCATTCGGCGTCTCCGTTGTCATCGACGCGGGATGTTTGCCGAATGAACTGGACACCGCAAGATATGGTGCTCAGGTTTCTCGCCAGATCGCGCAAATGCCAGTAACGCCCCACTTGTTGCTCTTAACGCCTGACTGTGAGTAGAGCTTAAGCCCTCGTTGCTTAAGCGGCGGCGCCTTTAAAGTACGCGCTACGATGTAGTCCCAATCGAGATTTTTCGGATTTGGCTCATACTGTACTCTCGCTGCAAAGCGAGGGCCAAGCTTGGGTTTGAGATCATCGACCATGCATTCGATTGAAGAGGGCATCTTGCCCGCTGCGCGCATACGCCGAGCTTCTTCGTGGGACGCAAGTTGGTACTGCCACTGTCCCCCGGCCGATTGGCATCCAGCCGCAGCCAGGCAGGTCACCATCACCACGAGTGACGAACGCAAGCAATTCAGTGCATTCATGAGCCTCCCCTATTCGCCAACAACAACTAATCAGACGCGAGTCGAGGTGGCAAGCTGGGGGTTCCGCTGGGCGGGGGAACGATGATCGGTAGCTGACGACGGGTGAGCGCCGCAACGGAGCAGAGTAGCGAGAGCCGTCCTTATCGCTATGTGCCCGCAATGCCTTGATCAGTTGCCGGCGCTGACATCGGAGGCCGAAGTCAATACTCATGCTTGACCGTCGGTCCAATCCTTCATAACTTCAGCTTTCGTCAGTCGACAACACCGTGAGCTGCAATGGCTCGTACATGCGCAACGGTCGTATACAGCGCATGTTCAACAGGCTCAAACAGTTCCGACGCATTGCGACCCGGTACGATAAAACTCGAAAATGCTTCGGAGCCTTTCTTGCACTAGCTGCAGCAAAAATATGGCTGCCCTACTTTGTCAACAGGGCCTAGTCTTCATCCCAAAAATCCTGCAGCGAGGCGTGCCGAAGGTCTTGGTCGCCCCTGAGGTGCTTCACGCGGGCTTTGATCCCCGGCTTGACCCATTGCGTCGCTGGCCGCTTCATGCCCTTGGGCGGTGGCCCCGCATGTTCCTGGACCCGTTTCCATAGCCGCTCGCGGATCGCTCGGCTCGAATTGAAGAAAGCAGGTCCGACATATTTGCGCGTACCGATCTCGCCCATCAGGGCGAAGGCTGGCTTGCCCGCCTCGCGCTCGACGCCGAGCAGTTCATATTCGGCAACGGTGTAGCACTTCACTTTCAGCCAGTTGATCGACCGCCCGCTGCGATACTTACTGCGACGGCGCTTAGAGACCATCCCCTCCAGACCGGCCTGATCAAGTAGATGAAAGATAGCTTTGGCTTCCCCCGGAAGAGCTTCACTGAATTGGATGCGACTTGCCGCGGGGATCAAGCCAACCAGCAGTTCGCGCCGATGTTCAAGGGGCACGTCGCGTAGGTCATGACCGTTGAGGTGCAGGAGATCGAAGGCGACGAAATAGAGGTCATGTTGGCGACGGGTAATCGCCTTCCGCAAAGCAGCGTAATCGGCGAGACCAGCTTCATTCGGAACGATGATTTCTCCATCGATGATGGCGCTGTCGACGACAAGTCCTTTGGCCGTCTCGACCAGGTCGGGATACTTCATCGTCCAGTCCATTCCGTTGCGCGTGAAGATGCGCGTGCCGGCTTCGTCGATGATGAGCTGCGAGCGGTACCCATCGAATTTGACCTCGTGGATCCAGTCGCCTCCTTCCGGCGGCTTCTCCACCAACGTCGGCATCAACGGCTCTACAAACTGCAAAGGCATGAACGGCACTCACGAGACCGCCATTCAATCCTTCTGGTTATATTAGGTTCCAGAAATATACGGTGTGGGCAACAAATCCGCATCGACTGACGTTGCGGTGCCGTCGAGCTTGACCTCGTGAGAACAGTGTTCGCCCTCCGGTGGCTTTGAAACCAGCTTGGGCTCCATCGACGGAATGAACTCGAGGCCGCCCTCGCTACTCACTGGTTTACACGGAATCGAGTCTAGGCCCGATCGCACTGGCGACAGGGGAACGTACCATGATCATTTTATTAAATTAGAAATGATGCATGAAGGGGCGTATGATCCGGCCCCAGCTGCGGGCGAACGCTCTCAGCCGGTAGGCCCAGCGGCCAAATCGTCCCCCAAATGCCGTCGGGCTATCCCAACAGGTTATGATGGGTGACGACGTGAGACGGGATAAGCACAATCCGCCAACTATGAAGGGCAAAATCCACGGGTCGCCGGACAACGACGAACCGGGGCATTTGGAGTTCTGCCCAATTTGCGGCCAGACATTCGACAAGCGCAACCTTGTCGAAGTGCTGCATCATCACCTTCCCGAGCATGAGCCGTTCGCGACGGATCGGTGACGGAGGCCGAAGCCGCCTCGGTTTTCTCCGAGTGGATAAAAAGTCCCGCCGCACATGCCACGACGGCGGGACCCGATCAAGCGACTTGCACCAAGCTTAGTGACTTCGAGGGTTGGGCTGGTGCGCGCGATGTCACGCGTCCGCCAACCGGCGGTTTTAGTTCAGCGCCGGCGTCCGTCCCGGCCGGTCGAGGACGCCGCCACAGTAAGTCGGTGTGCAAGGCGCTACTTGGGCAATGAAGGGGTCAGGGGGGCACGCGAGCCACTTGCGGGCCCGGCGCATCGACCCAGCACCGGGGCTTTTTTGGGTTATCGGATGGTCCGCACCGCTGAGAGGATCAATTCGTCGAGATCGAACACTGAACTACTTGACCCGTTGCCTTGTCACGAACCTTTTTCGAAAACACGCGATGAAGGCCGATTGCGCGTGATTTAGCTTCACTGCTCGCAACGTAATCGGGAGTGCCGACATGCATTACCCAGCGAATGTCTCCGGGGACAGGTTTCCACGTAACTTTTGATCCATAGGCCGCTTTGCCCGGAGCTGTACTATCGAACCGGCAGTCGATCGCTGCGGGCATCATGCCTTTCTTAGCCATTGCGTTGTTAACCCCGTCAAAATTTGAATTCGTAAGCCATCGATCCGCACCGCTAGTTGAAACTGTAGTGCACCCTGCCAGAGATATGCGATATCAAAAGCCCGATGGCCAATGCGCTGCCCACGGATGACCGCCGATTGCCTTCCTGATTCTGATTCATGCCCGCCCCCTGAGAAAGTAGTTCGGGCTCGATAGGACGTCGGCGGGAAACAGGGCAAGGCCCTTCCGTCCGAAATGTGTAGCGAAGGGGTGCAGGTGCAATGGCCGATCAACGCCGGCTCGACCACTCGAAGGCTATTGCAGAGCCGGGGGACTGGCTACCCACAGAAGCAGTGCAACGCCGATCCCGTAGGGAACCAGCACGCCCGCCAGCGCTACCCAAAAGCCGGGTCCGCCAGCACCGCCATTTCACTGCGTTCCATCACGCCTTTCCAAGGAGGGTGTGTTTTCTGCCTTCAGCCGCTGCTCCCGGAGCCGAGCCGTCTTTGCGTCTCGGGCCGCGCGCTCAATATCGATTAATGACCGTGCAGCATCTGACGTGCGCTGCTCTCTCTCATCTCTTTGTGTCCAAGTGGGCAAGCGGCGCTCTCCTATGCGAGGCCCGATCTGGGCGAATAGTGCTACTGATCGAACGATCGAACCATCGTCGCAGGCGGGTGTTCCACCAAAACAGCAAAAAAGCCCGCCGCACCTTTCGGCACGGCGGGGAGTGGGTCAGTTTGAAGTTTAAGCTTTGAATATCTCAGCTAAGACTTCGATCGCCCGCTCCGGAGGCAACTCCGGGTCCCAAGGATCAGCTTCAGAGATTGCCTCATGCTGGCGGTCGTCAATCTTGGGTCCCAAAACCTGATAATATACATCGCGAATAATTGGGAGAAATTTGGCCCGGAATTTGGCGAACCGCGTAACCGGGGCAGATTTCCGGGCGAAGGGGTTTGCAAGGCGAGCGCGTTCGTGATTCACCCTATGCGTGACGCTACCACCGACTGATTCGTTTGAAGGCTGTCGCTCGCGGAACCCCGCGGGTTGGTTACTGCGCTGATCGGCGAAGTGCGCGGTCCAAACATGGTTCGAAGTGGTCGATCGCAGGGCCACGTCGCACGGTGCAGAAGGCCATGCATCGTAGATTATGCGCAAACTGCTATCGCGCGCCTAGTCGGAACTCGCGCATCGAACAGTACATCACGTCTTCCGTCCCCAGCGGCGGCCTCCCCGCTCGCAATCCAAATAGACGTCTTTCAGCTGTTTGATTGGCATGTCAGCGTGAGCGAACGCGAGGTCCTGAGCGTCAGAAGCCGACAATGAAGCCGGACTGATTGCGATCAGCACGGTGCCGAGCGTCACAGGCGCGAGGGACTTAACAACTGACATGATCATTTTGAGATCCTCCCCAGCTCCCGTCGGTCAACATTCAGTCCTTGGGGTCGCAGGTGTAGTGCCGTTCGAAGGTCCCGTCCGCGCGCCGCTGCTTGTCGAAGCCGATGTAAGGCTCGATCGCGCGCTCGTGGACCAGCCAAAGGGGATCTCGGCCGAGGCGTAGCCACTGCCGGCGGCCAACCGTTTCGGGATCGAGGCCGAAGCGATCCTGGTGCGCTCGATCGTCGTGCCGGCCGCGCCTGCCTCCGCATGACGGATGGCGCGGCTTCGCAAATCGCACATGATTTCGTCACGTGAGATGCCGATGTCGCCAAGGACGTCATCGGGTAAACGGCTCAACTGGTCCGTTGCCGACAAGAGAGCTTTTCGCTCGGCGCGGAGGCGTAACCACCTGCGAAATGGACCAATGGCGGCAGCATGAACTATAACCATGATCAGATCGTCCCTTCATTGATCTGAATTGACCGGTACGGAACGGCGCGAACGGCACTCCGGGCGAGAGCGTCAGCCGTCCGCGAGGCAAATTAGGCGTAGTGGTCGATGGATTGGTTTTGCCGCGGCGTGCCCATACGGCGGGCGGTGGCTGGCCCCGGGCCACGCATGTAATAAAGCTCCGGGCGGTAGCGCGGCGCGACGAATTTGCGAAACCCCACAGCAAGTTTTGTGACGGGAGCCAAGAATTTCATGACTGTTCCCTTTCCCTTCGCCGGCTTGCACACGAGCCGGCGGGCCTGACG
>NZ_JAMYPO010000020.1:0-106889 GCF_040320365.1 Mesorhizobium sp. M0701 | reverse complement strand
TCCCCGAACTTGAAACCGACCAATGGATCGTCACCCATCACGAGGAACGTCACTCCCCGCCGGTACGGAAAGTCGCCGACCGGATTGCCGCCTTGATGCGGGGGCACCAGCCGCTGTTTCGCGGCGAGACGCCGATCCGGTAAGCCTCAGGCAGATCGGCCGCCAGTGGATCAAGAATCAGATATTTTGGTGGGCCGGACGATGGTACCGCCGCCGTTGAGGACGCCGGAGTGCGGCGCGCTGCTCGTCGAGATCCTTGCCTTGGGCGAAGAGAGCGGTATAAACCGACCAGCACAGGGCCGCCTATCCGGTCACTCGTCCTCCTGCCGGCTCATAGCCGTATGCTTCGCCCTTACGCACCACGCGACCGATGCCCGGCCAGCCAAGGTGCGCGCCGGCGATCCACGTCCCCGCCTCGGCCGCGTCACTGAAAACCTTTAGGCGGGTTGCGCGCGCGGTCAGCTGATCGTCGTCATAGCCCCAACTGAACGCGGGATTGCCGAACTGCAAGGCCGGCACATGAACGATGTCCCCGAAGAATAGGAAACGGTCCTCGTCCGTGTCGAACGTGTAGCCAGTATGACCGGCAGCATGACCGGGCAAGGCGACCGCCCTCAATCGCTCACCCACCTGGTCGCCATTCTGGACAGGCTTCAGCAGGGGCCGGAACTGCGCAAGGTGCGCGTAAACGAAAAAGCTCCCCACAGCCGCCTCGGAAATTACGATCGCCTTCAAGTTTGGAAAGAGCACTCGGCCGTCGGGGGTCAAAAGTCCGTGCACATGATCCTGATGGGCGTGGGTGAGCGCCAAGACCGTGATCGAAGCCGGGTCGATCTTGGCTTCCGCCATGGCCTGCTCAAGACGCCCCACTGTCGGGGCCCAGCCCCCTCCTCCGCTGTCGATCAGAACGCCGTCAACGCCTGGACCTGCCAGCGCGAAGCAATTGACAGACAGGCGAAGCGCCCCTGCCAACGCAGCTTGCGGCACCGGATTATCCTGCGGGTCCCGCAGAAGGTCCGCCGGCATCTCGATGTAACCGTCCGAGAGCGACCAGACGCGCCACCTTCCTGACGTGCTGCCGAGCACGTTATTGGTTTGCGATGTCACGATCATATGGCCACCTGCCGCAAACGAAAATGGAGGATAGGTTCGATTGTCACTATTTGGCTCTCTGCATCCTCTGCGCAAAAACGTGGGGAAATCGATGAAGATCAATGCGGAAAGCACCCGATCTCGATAGGCCACGGATCGGAAGATGATCGTTGACGGATCTGCTAGCTTCGCGGCGATGCCAGCTCTTATTGCATTCCCATGTAGATTCCTCCCTTCGTAAGCTCGTCAATCATCTGATTTATGCGCTTTCGGCGTGTTTCCGGGTGACGGGCGCGCTCGATCCAATGCAAGTAATCATTGCGCTGATAGGGAGGCCGTTGCTCGAAAGCAGTTATCAGATTTGCGGCCTCGAGCGCTGCACGCAAACTGTCGGGCATCTTAGCCAACGGACGTTTCAGCAACTCACATCTCCGCCATTCGATGCTGGAATAGATCACAAGTCAGCCGTCGCGCCTGCGAGACCGCAGCCGGCCTGGCGACAGCCCTTTCAATCGGGTCACGACGCGATTCATATGGGCCTGGTGAGTGAAACCCGCGTGCTGAGCAATCTCGGCCAGCGGCAGATCGCTATTTTCCAAAAGCTCGACCGCGCGATCAACGCGGCGGCGTAAAATGAATTGATGTACCGGCAATTGCGTCGCCTCGCGAAAGGCGGCGGTGAAGGCGCGTCGTGGTATTCCCGCGATTCCGGCAAGATGGTCGATCGACACCCCCTTTTCCAGATCGCCGTCAATCGTAGCGAGGACCCGGTCGAACCGCTGCGAGGTTAGGACCGGAGACTTCTGCTGCCGCTGGCGTGCATGCCCGAGACGGAGCAGGTTCGCGAAAACCAGGCCCAGCGCCCATTCGCGGACGATCGGGTTGGCTGGCGAGTCGCCTTCGAGGCGTCGGCACAACTCGGCCACCAGCGAATCGCGTATCGGTCGATCGGTCAGGATGACCAGGTCCTCGGGGGTCCCGCCTGCCGATACCAGGAGCCTTGACGCCAGCGCGGAGTCAACGGTGATCATCGTCAGCTCTCGCGGCTCCTCGATCTTGAACCGCGTGGCACGCTCGGGAAGACTGAGCAGCAGGTCGCCGGGGCGGGTGAAAACGCGCCGCAGCCCGCGGCCAAGATCGATCTCTGCATAGGATGAACCGCTGCGAATCACTCGCAGCTGAACGACTCCGGCCGGCGCGTGGCGATAGTCGCCGGCAGGAAAGAACAACCTCTTTGCACTTGCCGCGGTCACCATCGTTGTACCGGGCGTCCGGACGCAAGTTCCTCCAGGACTTCGATGATCGATCGCCGCATCCTCGATCCTTGATGCCTACACTTTTGCCCGTTTGACTGGTCCACCAGGCGCATCATTTGCCAGGGCAGTCAGTTCACCAATCCGGGGCACAAAGATGTTGTGCAGTGTCTGGGTCATAATGCTCATTTCACGCTGAACTTGCAGTTCCTGTGCGGCGGGAAACAATGTGTCCTGCAAGAAGAGCTCCAGGCCTGCCTTGTCGTCCCATATCTCGATGATGCGATAACCATCGTCTGTGGCATGCGCGATGTGCTGGTAGATGCCGCCAGCGGGCCGCCTCTCCACGCCGATCCGATCGAGGATGCGGCTATAATCTTCGGCCGTCAGGCCGGCAATATCAAGTGTCGTCACTACGGCCATGGTTCATCCCCGCTGCTGATAGTGGTTGTTTGAGGTGGAGTTCTTGGACGGACCCCGGATCCTACTGGGCCGATGTCGTTTGGCATCGCCCGCCCTGACGGCGAGTTTGTCTCCCGAACTTCACCGACAGGAGCGGTCTTTGATCCTCAGCCACCGAGCGCCTCGATGACAAGACGGGCGGTCGCCGCTCCGGAGAAGTTCTGCTGGCCGGTGATCAAATTGCCGTCGCGCACGGCAAAATCGCGCCACAGCCCGGCCTGAATATAGTTCGCGCCGAGCGCACGCATCTCATCCTCGATCCGCCATGGCATCAGATGCGTACCGTGCGGCAGCGCGCCCATCTCCCAGACGGCATTGTCGGCGAAGTCCTCCTCGACATTGGCGAACCCCGTAACAGTGCGCCCTTTGGCCAGCAGCTCGCCGGTTGAGAGGCGCGCGTAGCGCAGCAGCGCGACGCCATGACACAAGGCGGCCGCGACCTTGCCGGCCGCGAAAAAGTTGACGAACAGCCGCTGCAGCTCAGTTGCGCCTTCGAAGGTGAACATCGGCGCCTGGCCGCCAGCGACGACGATCGCGTCGAACGCGTCGACCGACAGCTCTGCGATGGGCCGGGTCGTCTCCACCAGCGCCGCCAGTTTCGGCGTCGACAGGAAACCGAGCGAGATCAGATCCCTATCCGAATAGCCGGACGGATCGCGCGGGTCGCTCAACGCATCCGCCTCGCATTTGCCGCCCTCAGGCGAGAAGATCGCGACTTCGTATCCGCGCTCGGTGAAGGCGAGCCAGGGATGAGTTAACTCGCTCCACCAAAACCCGACCGGCCAGCCTGTGGTGGTTGACACAGCCGGGTTTGAAAGGACCATCGCGACGCGCTTTGGACGCAGCGGGTCGAGTGGGTTGGAATCGCGCACGCTCATCGGGCCATCTCGACTGGTTCGCCAAGATTCGCCCAAATCGTCTTGTATTGGGTGTAGCTTTCCCACGCCTCGCGGCCCTGCTCACGGCCATAGCCGCTCATCTTGAAACCTCCGAACGGCGCATTAGGATGGTACTTGTGCCAGCAGTTCAGCCAGACCGTGCCTGCCTTGATCCGGTCGGCGAGCCGCAAGGCGCGGCCGAGATCGCTGGTCTGGATGCCCGAGGCGAGCCCGTAGCTCGTATCGTTGGCGATCCGGATCGCGTCCTCCTCGCTGTCGAATGGAATCACTGGCAAGACAGGGCCGAAAATCTCTTCGCGCGATATCCTTAGGTCGTTGGGCGCATCGGCGAAGATGGTCGGCTCGATGAAGAGGCCCTTGCCGTTCACCTGGCGGGTGCCGCCGCCCGCGGCCAGTCGCGCGGTGCGCTTGCCCTCTTCGACATAGCTCAAGACCTTGTCATACTCGCCCCGCGATGCGATCGGCCCGATCATCGTCGCAGGGTCCAGCGGATCGCCGAGCGTCGCCGACGACGCCATGGCGCTCAGCTTCTCGACGACCTCGTCATAGCAGGCGTGTTCAACCAGCAGGCGCGATCCGGCGACGCAGACTTCGCCCTTGTTCCAGAAGATGCCCCAGAAGGCTGCCTGCATCGCGGCATCGATATCGGCATCGGCGAAAACGATATTGGGACTCTTGCCGCCGAGCTCCATGGTCAGGTGTTTCATCGTCCCGACACCGTTACGCATGATGCCCTGGCCGACGGTGGTCGACCCGGTAAAGGCGATCTTGTCGACGCGGGCATCGTTGACCAGCGCGTCGCCGATGGTGCCGCCCGGGCCGGTTACGAGATTGTAAACGCCTGGCGGCACGCCCGCGTCGAGGATCACTTGCGCCAAGGCGAGGGCCGTCAGGGGCGTGTCGGTCGCAGGCTTGTGAACGACCGTGTTACCCGCCGCGAGTGCCGGCGCGATTTTCGAACAGGACAGCGCGAGGGGAAAATTGAACGGGGTGATCGCAGCGACCACGCCGAGCGGCTCGCGCCGCGTCAGGATCCTGATATTTGGTTCGTAGCTGGTGCGGTAGGCGCCGTCCATCGCGCTCATGGCGAGCCCGCCATGAAAGCGGAACAGTCCTGAGCAGTGCGGCATGATGATATCGCGGAAATCGCGATAGGGCATACCCATATCCATCGCCTCGCGCACCGCGAAATCCTCGGCCCGCTCGTCCATTAGATCGGCGATGCGAAACAGGATTTTAGCGCGCTCCTCATGATGCATCCGCGCCCAGGGTCCTTGCTCGAAAGCCCGCTGCGCGGCCGCGACGGCATCGCTCGTGTCGGTGACGTCCGCCTTCGCAATATCGGTGATCGCCGCGTCCGTGGTCGGATCAAAAGTCGTCGAAGTCTCGCCGCTGACGGCATCGCGCCATTGGCCATCGATCAGCAGACGTCCTACTGGAATCGCCTTGCGCCGCGCGGGTAGATAATCAGTCATGAACCGGTTCCGTCCTGTCGAATGAGATTGAAGGAAATTGTCGGCCCCATCCCGCGCCGATAGGCGAGCTGGACCAATAGCAGCATCATCGGCTCGATCAGGCGCGAGGCCGTGAGATCGCCGACATCGACCGGCATTGTCGGCAGATCGGCGAGAAGCCGGCAAACCGCCGCCTTGGCATCTGCGTCATTGCCGGCGACATAGCTCGTCACCGGATCGCCGTTGAGACGCGGATCATCCCTGTCAAGCAATTCGGCAAAGGTCGGAATGCACTTGACGACAAGGGCGCCCCGCGCGCGCCTCTGAACCTCCTCGCCTACAGACGTAGTAGTGCCTAGCAGCATCGTGGAAAGGTCAGGCGCGACTGCATTGGTATTGTCCCAGACGATCTTGCCCGACAAATCGCCAAGCGCGTCCATCGCCAGCTCGAGAGCCGGCCATGGCGTCGCCAGGGCAATTACGTCGGCCCATCTCGCTACTTCGTCAGGGGCACCGAAGCCAACACGGAGGGTTGCCGCAATTGCGCGCAACTTGCCTTCGTCACGACTGAAGCTGAGGCGAATTTCGTGCCCGGCGAGGCCAAGACATTTCGCCAAGGCCTTCCCGAGCGAGCCTGGTCCGATGATCGCAACTTTCACAACTGCCTCCCGACACGCGATCGGGCTTGCCTAGCATCATTGCGGTCGCGCTTATTTCACGAATTGCCCTTGCACGATCGGGCGCACTCGTCACATGGGTCGGCGCCAATTGGCATCCGGATCCGCCGCGCGCTCACGCCCTTCCCGAACGTGTCCCTATTGGGCATGTATGTGTGGGCGACCATAGAGCAGGGTGCGATCAGCGGAGGTCCCCAGGGCACAAGCCTGCTCATATTGGTTGACGCTAGATTTTCCTTGCCTAATCCGTCGGCGTTGCGATGACTTTTGTGGCATCAGCATAACGCGATTGCCTGCAAATCCGGGGAAAGGCCGCCTCAGGACGGCTTTCCGGACTGGCACGCCCCTTGCTTCGTTATTCACGTGCAGAGCGTCTAGGGTTCCGGCCGTGTCGATCACGGTGCTGGTCCAAGAGACGCGACCGCTTGAGATGCATTGAGGCATCTGGCGGAACACGGCGGGCCAAAATCCCGGGAGAACCCTGCACGGGTTTGCTGGCGCGAACCTCTCCCGGATGCGCGCTCCGTGAACCCCCCAAACAGACGTTCGGACGTAATCCGGATCGCAAACAGGGGTATGTAATGCTTCGCAAACTGGCCACAATCATCCTAGCCGCATCACTCAGCCTCCCCTTCATCTCAGCCGCGCAAGCGGCGCCCAAGAAAGACTTCAAGATTTGCTGGTCGATCTATGTCGGCTGGATGCCGTGGGGCTATCTTTCCGACAGCGGCATCATGAAGAAGTGGGCCGACAAATACGGCATCAATGTCGAGATCACCCGCATCAACGACTATGTCGAGAGCATCAACCAGTACACGGCCGGCGGCTTTGACGGCTGTTCGATGACCAACATGGATGCGCTTTCGATCCCGGCCGGCGGCGGTGTCGACACGACGGCCTTGATCGTCGGCGATTTCTCCAACGGCAACGACGCGGTCATCCTCAAGAACAAGACCGCGCTCAAGGATATTGCCGGCCAGAAGGTCAATCTCGTCGAGCTCTCCGTCTCACATTACCTACTTGCGCGCGCGCTGGAGACGGTGGGGTTGGCCGAAAAGGACATTACGGTGGTGAACACCTCCGATGCCGACATGGTCGCTGCCTACGGCACCAGTGACGTCACCTCCGTCGTCACCTGGAATCCGCTGGTCTCGGAAATCGCTGCCATGCCGGGCGCCCACAAGGTATTCGATTCGACTGAGATCCCCGGCGAGATCATCGACATGATGGTCGTCAACACCGCGACGCTGAAGGACAATCCGGCCTTGGGCAAGGCGCTTGTCGGTGCATGGTATGAAGCCATGGCGCTGATGACGTCGGGCACGCCCGAAGGCAAGGCGGCCAAGGAAGAGATGGCCAAGGCGTCGGGGACGGATCTTGCCGGTTTCGACGCTCAGCTTGCATCAACGGCGATGTTCTTCGAGCCGGCCAAGGCGGTCGCATTCACCAACGGCGCCGAACTGCCGAAGACCATGGATCTGGTGCGCAACTTCCTGTTCAGCCACGGCATTCTTGGTACCAACGCGCCGAGCGTCGACGTGATCGGCATGAGCTTCTCCGACGGCTCGACGCTGGGCGATGTCAACAACGTCAAGCTCCGCTTCGATCCGGCCTTTATGGCAGAGGCGGCGGGCGGAACGCTCTGACGCGGGAGCGCGACATGCTAGCCAGAGGAACCGGCATCATGCAGGCCGCAGCAGGCCCCGAAGTCGCGCGCCTGCTACTTAGCAGGCCGAAAGGGCGGCTTCGCATCATCAACGCGACGGTCTCCCGCGGCGGAGCGTTGCTGCTTGGGACGCTTCCGTTTGCCGCCGTGGCGATTGCCTATCTCTTCGCTTCGTCGCAAAGGCTGGCGGTCAATCCCAGCGACAAGCTGCTGCCCTCCCCTGCACAGATGTGGTCGGCCTTTTCAGACCTGGCGACAGTGCCGGACAAGCGCTCCGGCGACCTGATCCTGTGGGCCGACACCTATGCCAGCCTGATCAGACTGTTCGCCGGAGTCGGCATGGCCACGCTGGTGGCGCTCAGCCTTGGCGTCGCCATAGGTTTCATCCCGCGCGTCAGGGCCTTTCTACTGCCCTTGGTCACAGTTGTCTGCGTCATCCCGCCACTGGCGCTGCTGCCGATCCTGTTCATTGCGCTCGGCCTCGGCGAAACGGCCAAGATCACCTTGATCGCTCTCGGCGTCACACCGGTCATGGTGCGCGACATCGCCAACCGGGTGATGGAATTGCCGCCGGAGCTCGTCGCCAAGGCACAGACGCTCGGCGGCAACAGCTGGACCATGGTGCTCAGGCTGGTGCTGCCACAGGTCATGCCGCGCCTCATCACTTGCGTACGGCTGGCGCTTGGGCCGGCCTGGCTGTTCCTGATCGCGGCAGAAGCCATCGCCTCCACCGAGGGGCTCGGCTACCGCATCTTCCTCGTTCGTCGCTACCTATCGATGGACGTCATCCTGCCTTACGTCGCCTGGATCACGCTGCTTGCGGTAATGACCGACTGGCTGCTCGTGCGGCTCTCTCACATCATCTCGCCTTGGGCGCATCCGGTGCGGACCAGATGAGCCGGATCCTCGTCCATAGGCTGGAGAAGAGCTACGGCGACGCCCGCGTGCTGGAACGGGTCAACGTCTCCGCCGAAGCGGGTGAATTCCTGTCGCTGGTTGGCGCCAGCGGTTGTGGAAAATCGACGTTCCTGCGCATCCTGCTTGGCCAGGAACAGCAAAGTGGCGGCGTGGTCATCGTCGGCGACCAGCCGATCGTGCCGGAACCGAGGCCGCAGCGCGGCATCGTCTTCCAGCGCTATTCCGTGTTTCCGCATCTGACCGCGCTACAGAACTTGCTGCTGGTCGAGGACTTCCGTTCGGGCGGACCGTTCGGCCGCGTCTTCGGCGCCAGGCGCAAAAGCGCCAGGCAAGAAGCCGAAACCATGCTGGAACGGGTCGGGCTTGGCCATGCGCGCGACCTCTATCCGGCCACGCTTTCTGGCGGCATGCAGCAGCGGCTGGCGATCGCGCAGACCTTGCTCGGCCGGCCGCAGATCCTGCTTCTCGACGAGCCGTTCGGCGCACTCGATCCCGGTATTCGCATCGAGATGCATGAGCTGCTCACCGAGCTCTGGACCGAGCACGGCATGACCGTGGTCATGGTCACCCACGATATCGGCGAGGCATTCAAGCTCGGCACGCGCGTGCTGGTCTTCGACAAGGTGCGCCACGACCCCCAGTTCCCGTCCGCCTATGGCGCGACGATCACCTACGATCTGAAGCTCGACCGCAAGCACCGGGCTTCCGCACGAGACGTGGCCGAAGTGGCCGCGATGGTCGGGACGACCCGACTGGATAGCGCAATCGCGACGACGGCGTCGTGAAGGAGGTTTCATGCACAGAGATAGTCCAGAACGCCGGCATCGTCGCGCCGGGCTCACCGACCACCAGCCACGCCAACGCTTCCACCATCCGAACTTCGAGATCCGCGACATGCAGGGCTGGAAGTCGATCGAGGCGGAAGGAAAGCTGCCCGAGGATGGCTGGCGCAAGGAACAGAAATGGGCACTCGACATGGGCCTGCCCGGATCGGATTCGATCATCGACAAGTCGATCCCGACATTCGCGCGAGGCGAGTTGCCGCATTTCGCCGGCATCAACACCTTCCTCAAGGCGCCCTATGTCGAAAACGTCCGCGATGTCGGCAGATATGACGCTGCCGTCATGGGCATTCCTTTCGACAGCGGCACCACTTACCGGCCCGGAACCCGCTTCGGGCCGCAAGGCATGCGCCGCATCTCGGCGCTCTACACGCCTTACAATTATGAGCTCGGTGTCGACCTGCGCGAGCAGATGACGCTTTGCGACGCCGGCGACGTCTTCACCATCCCCGCCAATCTCGAAAAGAGCTTCGACCAGATCACCAAGGGCGTCAGCCATGTCGCCTCTTCCGGGGCGCTGCCGATCATGCTCGGCGGCGACCATTCGATAGGATTTCCGTGCGTGCGCGGCATCGCCGACGTGACCTCCAAGCGAATCGGCATCATCCATTTCGACCGCCACATCGACATCCAGGAAAAGGATCTCGACGAACGTATGCACACGACGCCCTGGTATTGGGCGACCAACCTGCCGAACGTCTCGGCCAGCAATCTGGTGCAGCTCGGTATCGGCGGCTGGCAGGTGCCGCGCTACGGCGTCGCCGAGGCGCGGAAGCGCGGCACCAACGTGCTGACGATTTCCGATATCGAACAGATGGGGCTGGAGAAGGCGGCGGAGATCGCGCTCGAACTCGCATGGAAGGACACCGACGCCGTATACATCTCCTTCGATGTCGACAGCATCGATTGCGGTTTCGTGCCTGGTACGGGCTGGCCGGAGCCCGGTGGCTTCCTGCCGCGCGAGGCACTGAAGCTGCTCGGGCTAGTGTCGGCGCCCGGCATCTGCGGACTGGAAGTGGTCGAGGTGTCGCCGCCCTACGACACGTCAGACATCACGGCGCTGTTTGGCGTGCGGGTTGTCGTCGAGGCGCTCGGCTCGATGGTCGCGCACGGCAATCTCGGCAAGCACAAATCCATCATCGACAAGCCGACGAGCTTTTGACCATGCACGATGATCATCACCACCACAGCCATGACCATGGCGACGGTCACCATCACGGGCCGAACGGTCATCATCACCATCCCCACCCCGTCGGCCACAACGGGCCGGCCGGCAAGCCATTGCAATGGCAGACACCGCATCTACCGCACGACCATGCGCCCGAACCCGCCGACGCGCCGGCGACGGATCTCGATCTCGTCGAGATCGCGTTTCTCGAAGGGTTTTCGCGGGCGCCCGACCCCTCCAGTTTCCTGCGCCTCGCCGGGATTCCGTTCGTCGGCGAGACCGCCGACGGCGTGCGGCTGCATCTTCTGCGCGTCGAGACGCAGGACATGGTCGATGTCGGCGCCGTCATGCCGCTGATTGGTGGCGCCGGCGTCACCTATCACCCGCTGCCCGCGAAACTGACGTCGCGCCGGCGCCGCCTGGCCTTCGTCTACCATGACGGCAGGGGACAAAGACTCCTCGACTTCGGCGAGGCGCGGCTTCTGGCCGACAGGTCCGGCGCCGCACAATTCACCATGCCAGGGGCCGGACAATGAGCACCGGCCTTGAACCGATCGCACCCCTATCAAACAGGTCCAGAACCATGAACAGAACGCTTTCATTCTTCGGCAGACTCGCCCTGGCAGCCGCCACAACCCTCATCCCCTCATTGGCCTTCGCCCATAGCGGCGGATTTCATGCCCACGGGTTTGTAGACGGCCTTCAGCACCCGCTGACCGGTATGGACCACCTGCTTGCCATGATGGCTGTCGGCATCATTGCCGCTCGCGCCGGCGGCAAGGGGATCATCATCGTGCCGTCGTGCTTTGTCTCGGCGATGCTCGCTGGCGCCCTCCTCGGTATCGCCGGCATCGGCCTGCCCTCACTGGAAACCGGCATAACGCTATCGCTGGTGGTCTTCGGCGCCATGATGGCACTTGCCAAGCCGCTTCCGCTCGCTGTGGCCGCCTCGCTGACTGCTCTCTTCGCCCTCTTCCACGGCAATGCCCATGGCCTCGAAATTCCCGAGACGGCCAGCGGCATCGCTTATGTGGTCGGCTTCGTGGTCGCTACTTCGGCTCTTCACGCGACCGGCGCGTTAGCCGCCCTAACACTTCGGCGCTGGCCGCGAGCCATCCGCACGGCAGGGGTCGGCACGTCGTTGGTCGGCGTGGCGCTGGCGGCACAGATCATCTGAACCGCAGCCCATTCATCTGCGATGAACAGGAGGCGAAGGCGTGATCAACCGGCTAACCGTTTGGCAGCGCATCCGAAACGTGCTGTACCAGATCCTGAAGACCCGGTCTGAGCGACTCTGATCTCATCCGGAGATTGAGGCTAGCAGCTTGCCGTACGCCGCGCGCGCGTACGGAGCGGTCCGCCGTGGGTCGCGATTAACTTCCTAGCTGCAGCCGGACGGTCTTGCCTGACGTCGCCGGCCTGTTCCCAGCTACGCCAAATGATCGCCGTCGTGAACTCCGCGCCGGCGAGCGTGACTTGGACGGCACCGCTGCTGGCGGCCTCCCGGGCGAGGTCATGAAGAACTGGCGTGTCAAAGCGCCGAACACATTCGATCGCGAATTCGGCTTCTCACGCATGGGCTACGAGATCGCCGCAGGGTGGGGTGCGGCGATGGCCGATGTAGCATCCAGACAGTAGTTCGAGGTTGATTGCGACGGGACTATGCGCGGATTTCCATTCCAAACACCCTGCCGGCGTCGTTCAAGCACTTGATAAACGATCCTGACACTCCACCGGCGGTTGGCAACACATCTGCGGCCTCCGGAGGCCCACCATAAGTCAAATAAAATCAAACGCTATGGACGGCGGTTCGCCAGTTATTACTTGGCTACCCGAACCAAAACACACCCCTAAGTCATTGATAAATAATAACAATGGTGGGCCCGGAGGATGCATCAAAAGCTTGATTTCATTGACTTTTTCGTGGGCCAAAATCAGAAATCTTCCCGTATCGTTCCGTATGGTTCCGTCGCCGATGTCGGCCAAAACACCGAACGTTCTGCTTATTTGGCCGTCCAAGGCATCCGGCACCTGCTCGAACCCGATATCCGTCAGGCCGAAGCCGCCCGGACCGGTTGGCTCTTCGGCTGGCGCGGTGAAAGCAGGGCAACGAATTGATCCACGGCCTGCCCGGCCCGCGCCAGAACCAGCGAATCTACGAGCTTGCCGTCGGCAAAGTCGCTGTCACTGCCATAGACGGCGCTCGGCACCGTCAGGGCGGAGTAAAAGCCAAACAGCGGGCGAAGCTGATGTTCGACTACCAGCGCGTGGCGCTGGCCACCACCCGTCGCGCCGATCAGGACCGGCCGGTCGACGAGCGCCAGTGGATCGATGAGGTCGAACAGATGCTTGAACAGGCCAGCATAGGAGCCGTTGTAGACCGGCGTCGTGACGATCAGCGCGTCGGCCTGTTCGACCGCGTTTACCACATTCAGCGCCTCCGGCGTCAATTCCTTTCGAGTAAACGCAGCACCCAGACCACGGCCGGCATCGACAAGATCGAGGAAATTTACTGTGACAGACAATCTTTCGCGCAGCGCCTCGCCGAGATGATGCGCCAGCGTCCGCGACTTCGACGGCCTGTGGGTGTTGCCCGAAAGCACGACGATGTTCTGGCGCAGCCGTTCGACGTGGAAATTCATGGGCTCTCTCATCTGTCCAAAGCAATTGGAAACGCGGGCGGGGCCGCCGGCCCCGCCATTTCGTCGGCGACCGTCAGGCGGCGCGCAGAGGCCGTGTCAGCGGGATCGGCGCGGCCGGCTCCGAACGCGGCACGCGGCCTTCGACCGGATGGCTCGGATCATTGAACCCATGCGTTGAGGCATGGCCGGCGGTGACGAGGCAGTCGACAAAGGCCTCGTCCTCGGCGCTCAGCCTGAAGTCCAGCGCCTTCGCATAGCTGTCCCACTGTTCCTCGGTGCGCGGGCCGGCGATCGCCGCCGTGATCAGCCGGTTGTTCAACACCCAGGCCAGCGCGAAATCGGCGGCCGAGACGCCGCGTGACTTTGCGTGCGCCGCGATCTGCCTGGCGATCTCGATCGATTCCGGGCGCCACTCGGTCTCGGCGATGCGCTTGTCGCCACGGCCGGCCCGCGTGTCGGCGGCAGGCGCCTGGTTCGGCTCGTATTTGCCGGTCAGCACGCCGCGCGCCAGCGGGCTGTAGGAGACGATGCCAAGACCGTAATAGGCGGCCGCCGGCAGCTGTTCGGCCTCGGCGGTGCGGTTGACGATGTTATAGAGCGGCTGGCTGGCCACCGGCCGGTCGATGCCGAGTTCATCGGCCAGATGCGCGACTTCGGCGATGCGCCAGCCACGAAAGTTGGAGACGCCGAAATAGCGCAGCTTGCCCTGGCGGATCAGGTCGGCGATCGCCCGCACCGGCTCTTCCAGCGGCGCATCGAAGACGGCGCGGTGGAAGTAGAACAGGTCGATATAGTCTGTTCCCAGGCGCCGCAGGCTGTTCTCGACCGTCTGGATCACCCATTTGCGCGAATGGCCGCCGAGATTAGGCCCCTTGTCATGCGAGTTGACGAATTTGGTCGCCACGACCCAATGATCGCGCGTCGCCTTGATGCCGCGACCGACGACTTCCTCGGACTTGCCGTTGTGGTAGACGTCGGCGGTGTCAATGAAGTTGATGCCTTGCTCGCGCGCCTTGTCGATGATGCGATGCGCGACCGTCTCCTCGGTCGGCCCGCCGAACATCATCGTGCCGAGGCTGAGCGGCGAAACCTTCAGGGCGCTGCGGCCAAGATAGCGGTAGTCGGACATTTTTCTGCTCCGTTGAATTTCAGTTGATGGTTGGTTCGGCGTAGTGGCAGGCGACATGGTGTCCCGGCGCGATCGCCCGGAACGCCGGTTCCTGCGAACGGCACAGATCGGTCGCCAGCGGGCAGCGGGTATGGAAACGGCAGCCGCTGGGGATGTTCTGCGGGCTTGGCAGATCGCCATGGATCGGCGCGGCCTGACGTCGGCGCGCCGGGTCCGGCACGGCATCCATCAGCGCGCGCGTGTAGGGATGCTTCGGCGAGGTCCACAGCGTCGAATTGTCGGCGCTTTCGACGATGCGGCCGAGATACATGACCAGCACCCGGTCGGCGAAATAGCGGACGACTGATAGATCGTGCGAAATGAAGAGATAGGACAGCCCGAGCTGACGTTTCATGTCGACCAACAGGTTGAGGATCTGCGCCTGGATCGAAAGGTCGAGCGCCGAGACCGGCTCGTCGCAGACGACCAGTTCCGGATTGAGGATCAGCGCCCGGGCGATGCCGATGCGCTGGCGTTGCCCGCCGGAAAATTCATGCGGGTAGCGGCCAAGCGAATCCCTCGGCAGACCGACACGCTCGATGATGTCCTCGACGATGGTGCGCCGCTCGGCCGTGTTGCCGATGCCATGGACCTTCAGTGGTGCTGTCAGGATGTCGCCGATCGTGTGGCGCGGATTAAGCGATGCGAACGGATCCTGGAAGATCATCTGGATATTACGGCGCGCCGCCTTCAGCCGGCGCGCGTCGAGAACGGTGATGTCGGTGCCGTTGAACTCGATCCTGCCGCTAGTCGGGTCGACCAGCCGCATGATGGTCTTGCCTAGCGTCGATTTTCCGCAACCGCTTTCGCCGACGAGACCAACCGTCTCGCCGCGTCCGACTTCGAGGGATACGCCATCGACGGCGCGCAGCGTGCCGCCCTGGGCGTGGAAATGAGTGGAAAGGTCAGAGACCGAGAGCAGCGCCATGCGCAACCTCCGGAATGAAGCTGTAGGGGCAGGCGACTAGACGATCCTCGCTCACCTCGACGAGGGCGGGTACGAAATGGGCACAACTGTCGCGCGCCACCGCGCAGCGCGGCCGGAACGGGCAGCCCTTTTCGCCGGCGGCCGAGACGATACTGCCGGGAATCTCCGTCAGCCTGGCGTCGCGGTAGTGGAGATTGGCCTTCAGCCGCGGCGACGCCGCCAACAGGCCGCGCGTATAGGGGTGAAGGGGTGTTCTGAACAGCACGCCGGGCAGCGCCTGTTCAACCTTGCGGCCGGCATACATGACGACGACCTTGTCGGCCCATTGTGCGACGACACCAAGATCGTGGGTGATGAGCACTACAGCCATCGATAGTTCGCGGCGCAGCGTATCGAGCAGGTCGAGCACCTGCGCCTGGATGGTCACGTCGAGCGCCGTCGTCGGTTCGTCGGCAATCAGCAGGCGCGGTCGGCAGGCAACGGCGATGGCAATCATGACGCGCTGGCGCATGCCGCCGGAAAGCTGGTGCGGATAGTCGTCGATGCGCCGCTGCGGATCGGGAATGCGCACCAGATTGAGAAGCTCGATGGCACGGCTCCGCGCTGCCTTGCCGCGTATGCCTTCGTGCAGCGTCAGCACCTCGGTGATCTGCCGGCCGATGGTCAGCACCGGATTGAGCGACGTCATCGGCTCCTGGAAGATCATGGCGATCTCGCGTCCGCGCAGGTTCCGCATAGCCCTCTGGTCGAGACCGAGCAGGTCCTTGCCGGCGAATTCGATCCTGCCATTGGGGATTTTCGCCGAGCGCGGCAGAAGCTGCATCAGGGCGAGCGCGGTCAGCGACTTGCCGGAGCCTGATTCACCAACGATCGCCAGCGTCTCGCCCTCACCGACCTCGAAGCTCAGCCGGCTGACCGGCTCGGTGGTCGGGAAGCGAACCGTCAGATTGTCGATCCTGAGCAAAGGAGCCGCCATCTCTATCGCTCCTGTGAGAAACGCGGGTTGAGCGCATCGTTGAGGCCGTCACCGATCAGGTTCAGCGCCAGCACGGTAAAGACGATCGCCAGTCCCGGAAGCGCTGTCAGATACCAAGCGGTGCGGATCAATTCCCTGCCCGCTCCGATCATCGAGCCCCAGCTGACGACGTTGGGATCGCCGAGGCCCATGAAGGACAGCGCCGATTCCATCAGAATCGCGGTCGCCACCATCACCGACGAGGTCACGATCAACGGCGGCAGCGCATTGGGCAGGATCTCGCGGAAGATAATGCGGACATGGCCGTAGCCGAGGCTGCGGGCGGCCATGACGAAATCCTTCTCGCGGATGGCCCGGAACTCGGCGCGGGTCAACCGCGCCACCGTCGGCCAGGTGATGACGGCGATCGCCACTGTCACGACAGGCGCGGTCGGCTGCGCGATCGCCACCATGACGACCAGAAGCACGAAGCTCGGTATGGTCTGAAAGATCTCGATCAGGCGCACCAGCAGGTCGTCGATCCAGCCGCCGAAGTAGCCGGCGGCGGCGCCGACCAGGATGCCGAAGCTGAGGCCGAGCGCGGTCGCCACCAGGCCGACGAACAGCGAAATCCGCGCGCCATGCAGAATGCCGGAAAGCACATCGCGGCCCATGGAGTCCGTGCCCAGCGGGAAGGCTGGGTTCTGGCCCGGCCACAGGAAGGGCCGGGCCACCATCGATAGCGGATCGGCCGGATAGAGGACTGGTGCGAGCAGTGCGGCCAGCACGACCAACGACAGGAACACCACGCCGAACATGGCATTGGGATTGCGCAGGAAGACCTTCAGCGCACGCCCGCCAGCGGCTATCGGCACCGACGCTGCCGAAGCGGAGCGTGCGTCGGGCGCGTGGAGATTGCTCCAGCTCTTTGCCTCGGGCTCAGGCGGTGCCGCAGGCCCGCGAGCATCGGCATGGAGACGGCGGGAACGGGCATCGCCCGCGGCGAAATCGGTGGAAGCCATCAGCGTACTCCGATACGGGGATCGAGCCAGGCGTGCAGAAGATCGACGGTCGCGTTGGCGATGATGACCAGCAGCGACGACAACAGAAGGATGCCGAGCAGCACGGTGAAATCGCGGCCCATGACCGCTTCGAAGGCGAGACGCCCGAGGCCGGGCCAGGAATAGACGGTCTCGACAACCACGGCGCCGCCGAGCATGCCGCCAACATGCATGCCGGCCATGGTGGTAATGGGGATCAGCGCGTTGCGCAGGACATGGCGAATGGTGATGATGGCCGGCGGCAGGCCCTTGGCTGCGGCGGTGCGCACGTAGTCCTGCGACTGGACCTCCAGCATCGCCGCTCGTGTCAGCCGCGCATAGATCGCCACGTAGAACAGCGCCAGCGACAGTGCCGGCAGGATCATGTAGCGCGCCCTGTCCCAGAGCCCGGCAAGGCCGGTCAGGTTGCTGCCGATGGTTCCCGAGCCGCCGCTCGGCAGCCAGCCGAGCTTGACCGAAAACAGCACGATCAGCATCAAGCCGATCCAGAAACCCGGGATTGAATAGAACAGCAGCGAAATAACGGAGAGCACACGATCCGGCAGGCGCCCGGCAAACACCGCCATCACCGATCCAAGGGCGAGGCCGAGCACAATGGCGACGGCCAGAGCCACCGCCATCAGCACCAGCGTGCCGGGCAGCCGCTGGCCGATCAGGTCGGCGACCGGCATGCCGTAGCGCGGCGAAAAGCCGAGGCTGAAATGCGCCAGATTGTAGAGATAGTTGAACAGCTGGACGAGAAGCGGATTGTCGAGCCCGAAGCGCTGGCGAAGCGCCGCCATCGTTTCGACAGTGGCCGAGCCAGCCTCGCCGGCCATGACATCGGCGGCGTCGCCGGGCGCGAGCTGCAGCAGGAAGAAATTCAGGATGACGATGCCCAGAACGGTCGGCACCGCCTGGATGGCGGTGCGCCGGAAGGTTCTGCCAATGCGCGTCAGGGTCGACATCGTTTTCGCTATCCCGGCTGTGGCTGACGATGCGGGTTTGCTGTTTCCCGGAAAGTTCCGCGCTTTTTAGTTGACAAGATTTATAGACATTGTCAAACCTGATTTAAGAAATTTTATCCTGCAATTGGCTTCATTGCAGAATAGAATTTTATTTCATACTACAAACTTAGCTGTTTGAAGCATGAAATCTTAAGCGCGGGAGCAGGTCGGCCAAATCTTTTCGCAAACGGACCCGCTCTTGGAACAACGGATTTTTAACCTGGTGGCCGACGATCGGTCGATCGGGTCCGGCAGCAAAAAAGGACCAGGACGCGATGTCTCATTTCCTCAGTCCGAACCGCCGCAGGTTCCTCGGCATCTCGGCAGCCGCGCTCGGAGCGACCCTGTTGCCTGCATCGCGCAGCGCCTACGCCGCCGAGCCGAAACAGGGTGGAACGGCGACGCTGGTGCTCTCGGCTGAGCCGCCTGTGCTGACGACCATCGCCCACACGGCATTCAATTCGGTCTACGTCTCGGCAAAGACCACCGAAGGCCTGCTGACCTATGATTTCGATCTCACGCCGCGCCCATCCCTGGCCAGACAATGGTCAGTCAGTGACGATGGGCTGCAATACACCTTCAAGCTGCGCGAAGGCGTGAAGTGGCATGATGGCCAGCCGTTCACCGCCGCCGACGTCGCCTATTCGATCACCACGATCAGAGAGGTTCATCCGCGCGGCCGCAACACCTTCCTCAACCTTGTAGACATCCAGACGCCGGATCCGCTGACCGTGACGCTGGTCCTGTCGAGGCCGGCGCCTTACCTGATCACGGCCTTGGCCGCGGCCGAAACGCCGATCGTGCCGAAGCACCTCTATGACGGCACAAAGGCAGCCGAAAATCCGGTCAACGTCGCTCCGGTCGGCACCGGCCCGTTCGTCTTCAAGAAATGGGTGCGCGGCAGCCACATCGTTTACGAACGCAATCCTGACTACTGGGACGCACCGCGCCCCTATCTCGACCGGTTGATCGTGCGCTTCATCGCGGACGCTTCGGCGCGCGCGCTGGCGCTGGAGACAGGCGAGATCGATCTGGCGCCGGCAACGCCGATTCCGTACAGCGATTTGCAGCGTTTTGAGACGCTGCCGCATATCGGCTTCGAGGAACAGGGCTACCAATATTCAAATGGCATCAGCCGGGTCGAGTTCAACCTGGAGAAATCCTATTTCCAGGATGTTCGCGTCCGCCGTGCCTTCGCCCATGTCATCGACCGCAACGTCATCCGCGAGACGATCAACTATGGCTATGGCGAAACCATTCCAGGCCCGATCAACCCCAATCTGAAGAAGTGGTTCATCGCCGACCTGAAGACCTATCCGGTCGACACGGCCGCCGCCGATAAACTGCTCGATGAAGCAGGCTTGCCGCGCGACGCCAACGGTACCCGGCTCAAGCTTGTCCACGACTATGTCCCGAGCGGCGAAACCTACAAGCGCGGCGCCGACTACATCAAGCAGGCATTGGCCGCGGTCGGGATCGAGGTCACCGTGCGCAGCCAGGATTTCGCCACCTACACCAAGCGCATCTACACCGACCGCGACTTCGACTTCACCTTCAACGGCATGAGCAATCTGTTCGACCCGACGGTAGGCGTACAGCGCCTCTACTGGTCTAAGAATTTCAAACCCGGCGTGCCGTTCTCCAACGGTTCGAAATACAGCAATGCCAAGGTCGACGAACTTCTTGAAGCGGCCGCCGTCGAGGTCGACCACGAAAAGCGCTTCGAGCAATGGGCCGCGATCCAGCAGATTGTGGTCGAGGACCTGCCCGATATCGGCATCGTCAGCCAACCGGAAATCACCCTCTACAACAGGCGCATAGCCGGTCACACGGTGGGCGCCGAGGGCAATGCCGGCTCCCTCGCAACCGCCCATATCGTCGCCTGAGCCCTGACCCGTGCGCGGTCCTTCGCGCGGGTTCCCTTCCTCCACCCGAGAAAGTTCGCCATGACGCTCGCCCACAAGCCTGGTTCCATCGTCGGCACGCCCTTCTTCAAGGCGCCGACCGACTATCCGGACAGCCCGCTGTCGAAAGCGCTTCAGCAGCCGGTGCTAATCGGGCTGTTCCTGCCGATCCAGGCAGGTGGCTGGACCAACTCGACGCTGCCGCGCTCGACCGACTGGCGCTTCGACTACAATCGCGATCTGACGTTGAAGGCCGAGGAGCTTGGCTTCGACCTCGTCTTCGCGCTCAGCCAGTGGCTGCCCAAGGGCGGTTATGGCGGTTTCTTCAACGGCCAGGCGCTGGACAGTTTCGTGTCCGTGGCGGCGATGGCCGCGATTACCAAGAAGATCATGCTGATTTCGACCATGCATGTTCTCTACGGTCCCTGGCATCCGCTGCATCTGGCGAAATTCGGCGCCACGCTCGACCACATCTCCGGCGGCCGCTGGGGCATCAACGTGGTCACCGGCCATCGCGCCGTCGAACATGAAATGTTCGGCTGGAACCGTATCGAGCACGACCGCCGCTATGAACTCGCCGCCGAGTTCGTCGAAGTGCTGCAGCGACTGTGGCAGGACGACGAGAATTTCTCATTCTCCGGAGAATCGAGCTGGAAGCTCAATGGCGGCTTCGTCACACCGAAGCCGAATTACGGCCGGCCGATCCTGGTCAACGCCACTGGCTCCGATGCCGGCATTTCCTTTGCCGGCCGCTATTCCGACATCGTCTTCGTCACCAGCCCGGCCGGCTCCGACATCGCCAGCGCGCTGGAAGCGCTGCCGGCGCATACGAAGAAGGTGAAGGACGCAGCCCTCGGCGTCGGCCGCAAGGTGCGCACGCTGCTCAACCCGCTGGTCATCAGCAGGCCGACCGAGAAGGAAGCCTGGGCGGTCGCCGATGAGATCGTCGCCCATGCCGACAGCCGCACGCCGAAAGGCTTCCAGACTTTCAACAGCGATGCCCAGGCCTGGAAAGGACGCGAGGGCCGCGACGATCCCTACGCCAAGGTCGGCGGCAACATCTATCTCATCGGCACGCCCGAACAGATCGTCGACCAGTTCGTCAAGCTCAAGGACGCCGGCATTGACGGCCTGCAGCTGTCCTTTTTCGATTTCAAGCCTGACCTCGAATTCTTCGGCGAGAACATCCTGCCGCTGATGAAGCAGGCTGGCCTGCGCAACACCTGAGGAGCAATCATGACCGCGACTGCGATCTCCGAAATCTGGTACACACGCTGCCCGGTGCCGACGCCTGTCGGGCTCGCCGCACAGCTCGGGCTTCTCGACGAGACCTTTCGCAAGGAGGGGATCGAATTGAAGTCGATCATCGATTCGGCCAATCGCGACATCCGCCAGAGCCATTTCAACCACACGCTCGACTGGTCGTTCCGCCACGGCGGCAACGTGCCGCCGATCCGCGCGCGGTCCGAAGGGCGCAAGACGCGTCTCGTCGGCATCACTTGGACCGACGAATTCCAGGCAATCATCGCCCTGCCCGGTTGCGGCATCAGGACAACCCAGGACCTGAAAGGCCGCCGCTTCGGCATCGCCCGGCGCCCCGAGGGAATCGTCGACTTCATGCGAGCGACGGCGTTGAAGGGACTGGTCTCGGCGCTCTCGCTCGAGGGCCTTGGCTATGGCGACGTCGAGATCGTCGACATAGCGCTGGCCGACAGCGTGCTCGACAGCCAGGAAGGACCGTCGCTGTTCGGCCTCAAGCGCAAGCAGGCCTATGGTGAGGAAGCCGCAGCCCTGATCCGGGGCGAGGTCGACGCCATCTATGTCAAAGGCACGGCCGGCATCAATGTCGCCAATCTGATCGGCGCCATCCAGGTCGTGGAATTCGGCTTCCACCCCGACCCGAACATCCGCATCAATTCCGGTTCGCCGCGCGTGCTGACCGTCGATGAACTGCTGGCGGAACAACGCCCCGATCTGGTCGCGCGACTGATCGAGACCATCCTGCGCGCCAGTGCCTGGGCCGAGGCGCATCCGGAAGAGACGCAGCGCTTTGTTGCCCGCGAAGCCGGGGCCACCGAGGAACAGGTGCTGGCCGCCAATGGTCCGGATGTCCATAAGCATCTCGGCCTCGGACTGCAGCCTGAGCTCGTCGCAGCGGTTTCCCACTATAAGAGTTTCCTGCGCGACTGGGGCTTCCTCGCCGGCGATTTCGACGTCGAGCACTGGGTCGATCGCCGGCCGCTCGATCTGGTGAACATTCGCGCCGCCGCCTGAGAGAAAGCCAACGTCATGATGTCGACAATTGCCGAGTTTCCGCAACTCCTCGAGAAAGTGGCCGGCCTTGCCGACGACTTCGCGCTGACCGCCGCGCATCACGACGCGACCGGGGAATTCCCATTCGCGAATTTCGACCGGCTTCACCAGGCGGGGCTGCTTGGCCTGGTCACGGCGCGCGAACATGGCGGCTTCGGTGGCGGGCTGACGGAAGCACAGGCGGTGATCGCCGAGATTGGCCGTGGCGAGCCGTCGACGGCGCTGGTGCTAGCCATGCACTACAACAGCCAGTATGCGATGCGGAAATCCGGAAAATGGCCGCGCCATCTGGTTCAGCGGATTGTCGAGCCTGGCCGTCTTGGCCCTGCTTTGATCAACGCCGCGCAAGCCGAGCCGCGGATTGGCTCGCCCGCCCATGGCAAGCCGCCCGAAACCATTGCCCGGCGCGACGGCAACGTCTGGCGGATATCCGGCCACAAAAACTACGTCACCGGCATTCCTATTCTGAAATGGGTGAACTTGCTGGCGCTGACCGACGAGCCGCAGCCGCGTCTGGCTTCATTCCTGGTGCCGACCGACGCGCCCGGATTGCGCGTCGAAAAGACATGGAACGCCACCGGCATGCGGGCCACCGCCAGCGACGATGTCATTCTCGACAATGTCGCGATCCCTGCAGAAGACATCACCGAGGCGCAGCCGGCGTCCGAGCCGCTGAGGCGCGAGGAAGGCGCGACAGCGTTCTTCTTCTCGCTGATCGGCACGGTCTATCACGGTGCCGCCCGTGCTGCCCGTGACCGGCTGGTCTCCTTTGTCAGCACGCACGCGCCGGCAAGTCTTGGTGCGCCGCTGTCGACCGTGCCGCACATCCAGTCAGGGCTGGGCGACATAGAGGTTCGGCTTGCGAGCAGCGCGCGGCTGCTGCGTTCGCTCGCCGAAGATGTCGACGCCGGCCGGCCTGTGGGCACCGACGGCATGACGGTCAGGCATGTCGTCATCGACAATGCCGTTGCCGTCACCTCGCTGGCGCTGGAGCTTGCCGGCAATCCAGGCCTTAACAGAGATTTCCAGCTTGAGCGCCACCACCGTGATGCGCTGACCGCCCGTTCCCACGCACCGCAGAACCACATGATCCGCACGATCGCCGCCAAGGCGACGCTCAGCCGCCATACCGCCCGACAGCTGGCCGAGACACCGGCTATTGCCGCTGGCAAGCCCAAGCTCGCCGCGGTCGGTTGAGCGCCATGACAACAGAACATGTCGAAGTCGCCATCATCGGCGGAGGCCCCGGCGGCCTGACACTGGCGCAAGGCCTGAAGAAGAACAGCATCAGTGTCGCGGTCTTCGAGAAGGACCGCGCCCGCACCGACTATGTCCAGGGTTTTCGTCTGCGCATCCGCCAGCGCGGCATCGATTCGCTGATCGCCAATTTACCGCCGGAACTCTACGACGCTTTTGTCGCCACGCTCGGCCAGGCGCCGGATCGCAACATCCTGCTGGACGAGAATTTCAAGATCCTGGGCGAGGATGCCTGGGGCGGCGGCAACGCGCCGGGCGAGGCCGACGACACGCATATCGAAAAATCGGTAAGCCGTATCACGCTGCGCCAGGTGCTGCTCTCTGGCCTCGACGGCATCATGCGCTATGGCAAGGTCTTTTCACGCTACGACGAGCAGCCGGATGGTTCGGTCGTCGCGCATTTCGAGGACGGTTCGGCAATCCATGCCGATGTGCTGGTCGGAGCCGACGGCGCCCGCTCGCGCGTGCGCCAGCAGCTGGTGCCGCATGCCAGGAGCTTCGATACAGGCGTCAGGCGCCTAGCCGGCAAGATGACGCTGCATGCGGCAGCCCTTCACCAGATCTCGCCGCTGCTACTCGACTACAATGCCGGCGTCAGGCCAACCGAAGGTCATGGGCTTATGGTCACCAGCCACAGGGTCAATGTCGACGCATTACGAAAGCATGGACTGATCAGGCTGGGCGACGCCACCCACAAGGATTTTTCCGGTTTCCATTTCAACAACACCACCAGCTATGTCTGGTGGAACACGGCTTACGAAAAGGACGAACTTGCCACGGACGACGCGCTGGCAAAGCTCTCCGGTTCAGAACTGATTGACCTGCTGATCTCGAAGATCGCCCACTGGCACCCGGAAATCCTCAACCTCATCCGCTACACCGACCCATCGACGGTGGCGCTGCTTCATGTCCACAGCTCCGAACCTGTCGATCCCTGGCCGACGAAACCGGTGACGCTGCTTGGCGATGCCATCCACGCCATGACCTATTTTCGCGCGCTTGGCGGCAACACCGCGATCTACGACGCCGGGCTGCTGGTGCCAGAGCTGGTGGCCGCCAAACGCGGCGACAAGCCGCTTCTCCAGGCGCTGTCGGAGTATGAGGCCAAGATGCTGGAGCACGGCGCCAAAGCCGTGCGGTCTTCGCTGACGGCGATGCAGAAGAACGTGCTGGCGGGCCGTCGCCGCCAATCGGAAGCCGCCGAATAGTGGCCCCCGAAAAAATCGCCTGACAGTGCTCCTGCCCTACGCCGCTTCCACCAGGCTGGCCGACTGGAAGTCATACAAGAGGATCGCGATCTCGAAGCCGCGCCGCTGCAGCCAATGCGCCGTCGTCGCCGCGCGGACACCGAGCAGATCGTCGATCAGCACGACGCGGGCGCCGCGCACGGCGATGGTGCGATAGGCGACAGCGAGCAACTGCCCGCCCTCAGACGCGATCGACCCCGGAATATGCGCTTCGGCGAACTCGTCGGGCGTGCGCACGTCAAGCAGGCAGGTCGTCCGCTTTTCGTCCTTCGCCCAGTTCGCGGCCGTGGCCGCATTGATGCGGGGAAAGCTGTCGCCTTCGGCAAGCTTTGCGATGTGCTCCCCGGCGAAACGCTTGGCATCCTCGCTTGCCGGACCATAGATTGCGGTCTTGCCGGTTTCGAGTGCAAGACCGGCCTCGCGCCATGCCTTGGTGCCGTCGTGCAGATAGGCGACCCGGTTGGGCACGCCGGCATCGATCAGTGTCTGCGCCCCGATGATGGCGCGCGGCAGGCCGGCGCAGGAGACGACAACCTGCGTCTCCGGTGACGGCACCAGGTCGGCGAAGCGCAGCACCAGCTCGGCGCCCGGCACGCTGATGGCGCCCGGCACATGGTCCTTTTCGAACTCCGCCACCGTGCGGCTGTCGAGCACCACCACCTCGGCGCCTGGGCCTGTGAGCACCGCGAGCTCTTCAACGCTGACGACCGGGGTCCCCTTCTCGTCGCGGATCGCCAGCGAAAAATCGACGCCCGGCGTATCGAAGGTCGGCAGGTCTTCAACGCCGCTTTGCGTCCATTCCGGAATTCCACCGTTCAGCGAAAACAGCTGGGTACGGCCATACCCCACCAGTCGTTCGACAAGTTGCTCGGCAACGCCGCTGCCGTCGTCCGCCAGCACGGTGCGCACCGATTTGCGCGGGATGAAGCGGTCGATCTCGGCCTCGACCTGAGCCGCGGGCAGGTTGGTGGCGAACAGCGGCGATGCGTATCCGACAGTCGCGCTGTCGCGAATGTCTAGCACCGCCAGTTCTTCGCCATCCGCCAGCCATTGGCGAAACATTTTCGAATCGATCGTCCTGTCGCTCATGATGCTTTCCTCTCTTGCTGTTCAGCGGCGCCACGGATCGGACGCGCAAGGCCGAGGTTCTCGCGCAACGTCCCGCCTTCGTAAGCAGTCCGGAACAGACGCCGCCGCTGCAGCTCCGGAATGACGAGGTCGACAAAATCGGTGAGGCCCGTCGGCAGGATCGGCGGCATGACGTTGAAGCCGTCCGCCGCGCCACCGGCGAACCACTCCTCCATCATGTCGGCCACATCCTTTGGCGTGCCGACGATCTGGAAATGGCCGCGCGCGCCGGCAACGGCGAGATACAATTGCCGGATGGTCAGGTTCCGGTTCGCAGCTAATTCGGAAACGACTTTCAGGCGGCTCTTCACAGAATCGGAACTGCCGAGTTCGGGCAACGGCCCATCGAGTGGGTGGCTGGAAAGATCGATGCCGCCGAGCAGTCCGGAAACCAGGGCGACGCCGACCACCGGATCGACCAGCCGCTGGATCGCGTCGAACTTGTCCTCGGCTTCCGCGCGCGTCGGCGCGACGACCGGGAAGACGCCGGGCATGATCTTCAAAGAATCGGCAGAGCGACCAAAGGAGCCCAACCGGCCTTTCAGCTCGCTGTAAAAACCTCGGGCCGATTCGATGGTCGGATGGGCGGTGAAAACCACCTCCGCCGTCCGCGCCGCCAGCTGCTGGCCGGCATCGGAAGAGCCGGCCTGAACGATGACGGGATGGCCCTGCGGCGGGCGGGCGACGTTGAGCGGCCCTTTGACGCGGAAATGCCGGCCGGCATGGTTCGGGGCGTGGATGCCATGCCTGTCGATGGCGATCCCCGAAACCTTGTCGGCGACGAAGGCATCGTCGTCCCAGCTGTCCCACAGCTTCTTCGCGACGGCGACGAATTCCTCGGCGCGGTCGTAGCGGTCGGCATGAACGGGATGCTGGTCGCGGCTGAAATTCGCCGCCGCCGGCGCATCGGCCGAAGTGACGACGTTCCAGCCCGTTCTGCCGCCGCTCAGATGGTCGATCGAGGCGAACAGCCGCGCCAGATGGAACGGCTCCCAATAGGTGGTCGAGGCGGTGGCGACGAGCCCAATCCTCTGCGTCACGGTCGAGAGCGCCGACAAAAGCGTCAGCGGCTCGAAATGCACGACATGGCCGGTGCGCTCGAAGGTCTCGATCGGCTGCTCGCCATTGCGCGCGCTGAGGCTGTCGGCCAGGAACACCATGTCGAACAGGCCACGCTCGGCAGTGCGCGCGGCGTCCGCATAGTGCTGAAAGCTCAGGCCCGGATTGGCAGGCACATCGGGATGGCGCCAGGCAGCGACATGATGGCCCGGTCCGCGAACAAAGGCTCCAAGCCCTATCTTTCGATTTTCAGTCATCAGCGGTTCTCGGGCTGGTCGCAAAGGGCGTTCCTATCTATCGCTTGCCAAACCCGCTGAGTGAAAGAATGCCTTTCGCCAGCTGGCAATTATTGTTTTTTGACATCGGGTTACGGGAAAGCACGATGATCGTTGCCGGGGCGATGGGCTAGAGCCACGACCACCGGCGTCGCAAAGGTTCTTGATGCTTCATACCCCTTCCTCCCCGCTACGCTCGATCCCTCGTTCAATCATCATCGTTGGCGGCGGCTTTGCCGGCGCGGTTACCGCGATCAAGCTGCTCGACCGTTCAACTGAGCCGCTGGCAATCACCATCATCGAGCGCCGGGCCGAGCTCGGTCGCGGCGTTGCCTATAGCACCGTCGATCCACAACACCTCGTCAACGGCGCGGCGCGCATCTTCTCGCTGCATCCGGACGATCCCGATCACCTCGTTCGCTGGCTTATGGCGAATGGGCCGGAGCACGGCTGGACACCGCCCGAGGATGTCCCGGACTCAAGCCCGCCGCGCTGGCTGTTCGGCAGCTATGTCCAGTCGGAACTGACGAGAGCGATCAAAGACGCGGACGGGCGTTCCTGGCTGCGCCATATCAACGCATCGGCTATCGACATGCAGACGGGTCCGTCCGGTGTCTGCGTCGGCACCAGCGATGGCCAGCAACTGCTGGCCGATGAGGCCGTGCTCGCAACCGGGGTGTTCCAGAGCGAGCCGTCCACCACGGAAGCAGCCATCGTCAGCGATCCCCGTTATGTCGCCAATCCCTGGGATTCGGCGGCGCTCGATCGGCTCGCCGGCAGCAAGGAACTGCTGCTGATCGGCTCCAGCCTCAGCATGGTCGACGTCGTCGCCAGCATGGAAGCGCGCGGCTTCAAAGGTAGCTATCGCGTCGTGTCGCGGCGCGGACAGATCGTCGAGCCGAGGCGCAACGCGGAAGCGTGGCGCGATTTCCTCGCGGGGCGGCCGCTGCCGAAAACCACCAGGGCGCTTCTCGCACTGGTCAAGGCCGAACGCCGGGCAATCGAAACCACCGGCCTGGACTGGCAAGGGCTGCCACTGACGATCCGGCCGTGGATCCTGGCCTTGTGGCGAGGCGCCACCGACAGGGAGCGCTTGAAGTTCGCACGCCATCTGCGCGCCTTCTGGGATGTCACCGCGCACCGGGCGGCGCCACCGAGCTTTGAGCGCGTGGCACTGGCGCGAAGCCAAGGCCGTTGGACGGGTGGGGCGGGACGGGTGCTGGCACTCCATCCGCAGGCAAATGGCATCGTCGCTGAAATCCGCTGGCGCGACACCGGCGCGGTCGAACGGCTGCGCTTCGACGGTGTCGTCAACTGCCGCGGCCATCAGGAGCATGACTGGCGGCGGATCGCCGATCCATTCGTCCGCAGCCTGCTTGAGAACGGCATCGTCAGGCCGCATGCGACCGGCTTCGGCATCGACGCGACGCATGGCGGCCAAGTGATTGCCGGTAACGGCAAGACCCATGGCAATCTGTTCGCCATCGGCCATCCGCTGCGCGGCGTCGCCTGGGAATCGAGCTCAATCGGCGAACAACTGGCGCAGGCCATAGCCCTTGCCGGCCTTCTGGTCGGCGCCAGCCCAAGGCTGCGTGCTTTGGCCTGAAGTTGCCGGCTTTGCGAAATGGAAGAAACGAAAAGGGCCGCAGCTCGACGCGGCCCTTCTCTCATGATTGCCCGGCAGATTTAGGCGTTCGGGTCGAGATAGGCGTCGGCGAAATTCGCTGACAGGCCTTCGGCGCCAGGCGCGTAGTTCTTGACGGTTTTGCGGGCGATAATGATGGTCGGTGGCGCGATCAGATTGATGATCGGCAACTCGTCGGCGATGATCTCCTGGAACTTGAAGAAGAGCTGCTTGCGCTTGGCCTCGTCGAGCTCGACCGATGCGGCTTCCAACAACCGGTCAACCTCCGGGTTCTCATAGTGCGCGCCGTTGGAGAACGGCAGCCCTTTCTTGATGTTCTTCGACCAGTAGAGCCGCTGCGCGCCGGCGCTCGGATCGAAGATGTTGCCGCAGGATTCCGTCGACAGGTCCCATGTGCGGTCGGTGTAGATGGTCTTGACATAGGTGCCGAAGTCGAATTTTTCGATCTCGGCATCGATGCCGATCTTGGCTAATGCCTGCTTGAGGAAGTCGGCATAGCCCCACGGGTTGTAGGGATTGTTGGTGAGCCTGAGCTTGAAGCGTACGCCGTCAGCCCCACGCTTGAAACCGGCCTCGTCGAGCAGTTTTTCCGAGAGCGCCGTATCGAACGTCGCGGCCTTCACATCGGGATCGAAATACTTCTTGTTGACGACGCTGATCGGCGTCGGCGAGACTTGGCCATAACCGTAAAACACGATTGCATTGATCGCGTCGAGGTCGATCGCGTGCGCGATTGCCTGACGGACCTTCTTCTGCTTCAGGATCGGGTTTTCGAGGTTGATGATCAGTTGGTGCAGCGGGCCGCTATAGGCGAAGACCGTGCTGTCGACGACGAATTGCGGCAGCGCCTTGAAACGCTCCAGATCGGCGAAGGCCACCGGGTTCGGTCCGATGTCGACCTCGCCCGTTTCGAGCGCCGCGGCGCGCGCGCCCGGATCGGTGATGAAGCGGAAAATGATCCGGTCGAGATAGGGTTTAGGCGCATCCCAATAGGTCGGATTCTTTTCGACGAGGATGTGGCTGCCCTTTACCCATTCCTTCAGCACAAACGGCCCGCTGCCGATGATCTGCTCGAAGGACGGATCGTCGGCCGGCTTCAGCTTCTCGTAAATATGTTTGGGCACGATAGGCGATTCCGTCGCGGCCAGCCCCGAAATCAGCGCGGCGGACGGCTTCGACAACTTGATCTTCACGATATGCGGGTCCGACGTGTCAATATCGGTGACGTTCTGGAAGGTGATGCGCCCGCGCGGATGCGCTTCGCGCAGCCGGGAGATCGAAAAGGCCACGTCCTCGGAGGTCAAATCATGGCCATCCCTGAACTTCACCCCCTGGCGCAGCTTGAAGACGTATTCGAGCCCGTCGTCGCTGATCGACCATTCGGTGGCCAGTTGCGGTCGCGGATTGAGATCGTAGTCGTAGGCGAGCAGGCCGTCGAAAATCTTCGGACCGATGGTGGCCGGTCCGCCGGCGCTGGTGTTGATGGAAACGATCTGGTTCGGCTCGGGATAGTAGACGAAATTGAGCGTGCCGCCGGCCACGGGCTTTGCGTCTTCGGCGAATACTCCAGCGGGGAGCGCGGTACTCGCGCCGGCCAGCAGCAGGAACTGATTGAACAGGCGTCGGTTGATGGTCATGGTCGGTACTCCGCGTTTGCGCGATTTATCTTTCATGGAGAAAAGTCGGGATCGTCGTTTTCACGCGCCGGTCCCAACCAGAGGGCTTGCAGAACGCTTAGGCGTTTGGCGCGAGCCATATCTGCGCGAAGCTGTTGTTGATCCCCTGAGCGCCGGGCGCAAAATCCCGGACCTTCTTGTTGGCGACGATCTGGGCGCCGGCGGCGACCAGATCGACCGACACCACGTCGTCATGGATGATGTGCTGGAATTTGTACCAGAGCTCGCGCCGCTTGGTCTCGTCGGGCTCGATTGCCGCGGCTTCGAGGATCTGGTCGACCTCGGCGTTTGCATAGTGGCTAGCGTTGGAGAAGACGAGGCCGATCTTGAAGTTCTTCGACCAGTAGGCGCGCTGGACGCCGAGCGTCGGATCGAAGGTGTTCGACAGCGACTCGACGACCAGGTCCCAGGCGCGGTCGGTGTAGACGGTCTTCAGGAACGTCGACAGGTCAAGCTTCAGGATCTCGGCATCGATGCCGACCGTCGCCAACGACTGCTTGATGAAATCGGCATAGGACGCCGGCAGGAACGCGTTGTAGGCAAGCCGGAGCTTGAAGCGCGTCCCATCGGCGCCACGCGGATAGCCGGCGTCGTCGAGCAGCTTCTCCGCCAGTTTGGGGTCGGGCTCGCGCGCCTTGATGCTGGGGTCATACCATTTGGGCAGCGCCGTGCTGATCGGGCGCGGCGATACCTGCGCATAACCGTAGAGCGCGATGTCGACCAGCTTCTGCAGGTCGATTGCGTGGGCGATGGCAAGGCGCACATCGCGCTTGGTCAGGATTTCGTTCTCGTAGTTGAAGAACAATTGCTGCTGTGGGCCGGAATAGGCGTAGGTGTTGGTGTCGACGACCAGAGCGGGGTTTGCCTTCAGCCGTTCGATGTCGGCCAGCGGCACGGGATTGGCGCCGATATCGATCTCGCCGGTTTCAAGAGCCGCCGAACGCGCGGCCGGGTCGAGGATGACGTGCAGGACGATGCGGTCGAGGTAGGGCCGAGGCGCGTCCCAATAGTCCGGATTGCGGTCGAAGATCAGATGGCTGCCGGGCACCCATTCCTTGAGAATAAAGGGACCGGTGCCGATCGTCTGTTCGAGCTTCGGCTGTTCCGCCGGCTTGAACGTTTCGTAGACGTGCTTCGGCACAATCGGTGATTCCGAGCTGCTCAGTGCCGTGATCAGATAGGGCGCCGGCTTTGAAAGCACGATGATGGCGGTGTGCGGATCGGGCGTCTCGACCGCGGTCACGTTTTGGTAGGTGATGCGGCCGCGCGGATGCGCCTCCTTCAGCCGGAAGATGGTGAAGGCAACGTCTTCCGACGTGAAGTCCTTGCCGTCATGCCATTTGACGCCCTCGCGCAGCTTGAAAGTGTAGCGCAGGCCGTCATCGCTGATCGACCACTCCGTCGCCAGCAGCGGTTTCGGGTTGAGGTTGTAATCGAAATCGAGCAGGCCCTCGTTCACTTTTGGACCGATCGCCTGACCAGTCCCCGAGGAGGTGTTGATGGCAATCAATGACGTGGGATCGGGATAGTAGGCCCAGTTGAGCGTACCGCCCTGAACCGGCGTGCCTTCGGCGGCGAAGGAAACCCCGGGCAATGCGAAGCTCGCACCGCCAAGCAACAGCAGCTGGTTGAAATGACGACGATTGACAGACATGGTCTTGAGCTCCGGAAAACGGCTTCGATGACATCCGGCGGCCGAACGCATTCCGGCGCCCCAGCGTGATGATCCCTGCCACGCCGCAAAACCGGAAGAATGATTTTCTATCATCTGCGGAAAGCGCCGCTTTGCGCGATCGTTTCATTCCAGGAACCGGCCCAGGATCCAGCGAAGCCGGTCGCCGACAAATCAGCGCTCCGATCTTATTCTACAAGAATAGTAGACATTACGATTTTTTAGGTTTCCGTTCCCGCTGGCGCGACGCCGCGGCAAACGAAATTTTCCGCCGGGCGCTTTGGCGCAAAGCCCGCCCTCGTCGCGCCCGGCATGAACGTGTTGAATGCGCCTCATGGTCGATCTCATTCGCGCAAAATCAAGGAAGCTGCGGCCGACGCTGGCGAGGCTTCCGCCGCTGACGTCGCTTCGCGCTTTTGTCGCAACGGCCCGCCACCTGAGCTTTACGCGGGCGGCCGAAGAGCTCCATGTCACCCCCGCCGCCATCGGCCAGCAGATCCGCCTGCTCGAGGATCATCTCGGACAGCCATTGTTCCACCGCAACCGCGGCGAGCTTCTTTTGACCTCGGCCGGCCAGGCGCTGATGCCCGGCCTCACCGAGGCTTTCGACGTCGTTGTCGAGTCGGTCGCGCGCATTTCCGGCGACGAGGAGGATGCGCCGATCAAGGTGTCGGTCGCGCCTTCCTTCGCCAGCAAATGGCTGATCCCGCGCCTCGACGCACTGCGCGACGCGGCACCCGGCCTAGAAGTGCTGGTCGACGCATCGACCAGGCTTGCCGACTTTGCCAGCGAAGACGTCGACTGCGTCATCCGCTACGGGTCGGGCGCCTATAGCGGCCTGCTGACGGAACGGCTTTTTTCGGAAGCGGTGCTGCCCGTCTGCAGCCCGGAATTTGCTCGCATGCACGGTCTCTATCGCGGGCCGGAGGGGCTGCGTGACGCACCGATCCTGCATGAGGACGGTCCGGAACGCGATCCAAGCTGCCCTGACTGGAAGGGCTGGCTGAGATCCAACGGCCTGTCCGGCCGCTTTGTCGAGGGCGGTATACGGCTTAGCCAATCGTCACTGGTGCTCGACGCAGCTGCTGCCGGCAAGGGCATCGGTCTCGGCAAATTCCGGCTGGCCGAGCCTGACCTCGCCGCAGGGCGTCTGGTCAGTCCATTCGGCTCACCGCAGCCGGTCGAGTTTTCCTATTATTTTGCGACGACGCCGCACAAGGCGAAGCTGGAGACGGTCGAGCGCTTTCATGGCTGGCTGAAGGCCGAGGCGCGCCAGCTCGGCGCTCTCGACTTCCCACCGCCGGCGGCGCTTCCGGCGCGCATCGCCATTATCGCGGCCGAATAGCCTCGCCGCGGTCTCGCGAGCAGGCGCGCGCCTATTTGAGCTTGAAGCCCAGGGCCTTCAGCACTTCGCCCAGGCGATCACGGCCTTTCAGCGCTGCTTTGCTGCCGATGCGGTTCGAAACCAACTCTGTCCAGTCCACCACAGGCATCGCCTGCTCCTGCTGGAATAAACGAAGCCTCTGGTTGTAGGCTGCAAGATCGTCCGGATCGGGCTCTGATCGATAGCGCTCGCGGTGCAGCACCACAGCCTGCGGCAGTCTGGGTTTGATGTCAGTCGCAGCCAGGAGATCGGGATAGCCGACGGTCAGGCCGAACACCGCAACGGTTTCCGGCGGGAGGCCGAGTTCGCGCGCCACCTCCTGCGGATGATTGCGCATCGCGCCGATGTAGCAGGAGCCGAGCCCGAGCGCATCGGTCGCCACCACGGCGTTCTGTGCGGCAAGTGCGGCGTCGATCACGGCCAGCAGAAAACTCTCCTGATAGTCTAGCCCCTCGCCCACCCGGCCTTTTGCCTCGGCAATGGCACGCAGCCGCGAGAGGTCGGCCAGCCAGACCAGCAGCAGCGGCGCCTGCTCGATATGGCGATTGATCGCCGCCAGTCCGGCAAGCCGCGCCTTGCGCGCCGGATCCTCGACTGCGATGACGCTCCACGCCTGGAGATTGGAAGAAGTCGGCGCCGACTGGGCGGCGGCGACGATCAGTTCCAGCGTCCCTTCGGGCAGAGGCTTGGCGAGATAATTGCGGACCGAGCGATGCGAAAGGATCGCCTCGAGGGCTTCGTTCCAGTTTCCGGTATGCGTATGTTGCGGCGCCCGGTAACGCCGCCGCAGCGCCGCTTCACCACGCAGGTCGGCGTCGGAAGGGCGGATGCTGAATGCGGCCGGCTGTGACATCGTCTTCCCTACTGGCAATCTGGCTTATTCGGTGTTCTGACGACCCCAGGTCATTCAAGAAGCGCGGCTTCTGCCCCATTGCGCAATAGCGGAAGCAACTGATCGCCCTGCCGCTTGATCTCGTAAAGATACGGCGTGTCCGAGAGCACGAAATGCTTGATGCCCAGATCCCGGTATCTGCCGAGCGAGCGGGCGACGTCGGCGGCCGAGCCGACCAGCCAGGTGGTGCCAGCGCCGCCGCCGCCATATTTGCCCGGCGCAGTATAGAGATTGTCGTCCAGCACCTCGCCGCGCGCGTGCAGATCGAGCAGACGCTGCTGGCCCACCGCTACCGCCCGACCGTGATCGTTCCAGCCGGCTCCCTGGCCCTTGGCCATCTCGTCGACCTTCGCTTCTGCGTCCGCCCAGGCCTGCCCAGCGGTGTCGCGGACCAGCGTGGTGACCCGCAACCCGAACTCCAGAGGCGGGAGGTCTCGGTCGAGTTCCCTGCTCAAGGCTTTGAGCCGCTCGATCCGCTCCCGGACGCCGTCGAGCGGCTCTCCCCAGAAGAGCTGGACATCCGCCTCGCTGGCCGACACCCGCTCCGCCGCCTCCGACGCGCCGCCGAAATAGAGCTTGGGATGGCGACGATCGCCACGGACATGGATGCGGGGCATCACGGTAGAGCCAGTGACCTGGAAGTGCTCGCCCGCAAAGGTCACGTTCTCTTCAGTCCAAAGTCTGCGAACCAGGTGCATGAACTCTCTGGTACGGGCATAGCGATGTATCTGGTCACCTTCGCTGTCGCCATACGCAGCGAGGTTGTCCTTGCCTGACACTATGTTGATACGCACGCGACCGGCGGTCAGCTGGTCGAGCGTGGCTACGGCGGATGCGAAGTGCGCCGGCCGCCAGTAACCCGGGCGGATCGCGATGAGCGGCTCGAAGGAGGTGGTCCGCGCGGCGAGCGAGGCCGCGACAGTAAAAGTGTCGGGCCGACCCCAGCCGGTACCGATCAGCGCGCCCTTCCAGCCGTGTTCCTCAAGCGCCTTCGCGTGGCTGGTCAGCGTCTCCAGGCTGTTGTGGTCCTCGACGGCCGGCTCGCCGCGGTGACCGGGATCGACCTGGTTCGGGATGTACCAAAGAAATTCGGTATCAGCGCTCATTGTCGGGCCTGTATTTTGGCCGGGCATGAGGTCAATGGCAGGACCTTCCGCTCCGTTGTATTTTGATGACCATTCAATGGGTGGCCTCATGCAGCGCTGGCGCCTTGTGCGGCTGCGGTGCAAAGCGGCTTTCGGGTCTGGCAAGCCCGAGATGGTCGCGCAGCGTGCGCCCCTCATATTCGGTGCGGAACAGGCCGCGCCGGCGCAGGATCGGCACCACCGTATCGACAAAGACCTCCAGTCCGGTCGGCAGCACGTCCGGCATCAGGTTGAAGCCGTCGGCGGCGCCGGCGACAAACCATCTTTCGATATCGTCGGCGATCTGCTCGGGCGTGCCGACGATGGTGCGGTGGCCAGTGCTGCCGTTCAGCGCCCGGATCAGCTGGCGAACCGTGAAATCATTGCTGCGGGCGAGCGCGAGCGTGGCCTTGAAGAAGGTGTGGCCGCCGTTGGGGGGCAGTTGAATCCCTTCCGGCAACTTCTCGTCCAGCTTCAATCGCTCGCGGTCAATGCCGAGCACGCCGGACAGCCGCCCAAGGCTGTAGTCGAGCGGAATGCGGTCCCACAGCTCTTCTTGCCGCCGCTCCGCTTCCGCCTCTGTGCTGCCGATGATGGTGGCTAGGCCGGCGAGGTTGAGCGGCACGCCGCCGGTGCGGCCATAGGCGACGGTACGCGCCTTAAGTTCCCGCGCATAGCCGAGCGCTTCCTCGAAAGACTGCGATGCGGAAAACACGGCTTCGGCGTGGCGGGCGGCGAGGTCCTTGCCGTCATCGGACCCGCCGGCCTGGACGACCACCGGATGCCCTTGCGGAGAGCGCGGCACATTGTGCGGCCCATACACCGAAAAATGCGCGCCCTTGTGCTCGATGGCATGAACCTTGGCGGCATCGACGAAGCGCCCGCTGGCGACGTCGCCGATAAAGGCATCGTCCTCCCAGCTGTCCCACAATGCCTTGACGATCTCGGCGAATTCCGCCGCCCGCTCGTAACGCCGGCCATGATCGATCGCACCCGTCAGGCCGAAATTGCGGGCCGAGGCCGGGTCGGCCGTGGTCACGATGTTCCAGCCGATACGCCCGCCGCTGACGTGGTCGAGCGTCGCGAAACGACGGGCGATGTTGTAGGGTTCGTTGAAGCTGGTCGATACCGTGGCGATCAGGCCGATGCGCTCGGTTGCGGCGGCTACCGTCGCCAGCACGATGGTCGGCTCCAGCGACGTGATCGGACGATAGTCAATGCGGTCCGATATCGCCGCCTGGTCGGCAAGGAATACGGCGTCGAGCTTTGCGCGCTCTGCGATCTTCGCCACCTGCACATAGTGGTCGACGGTGAAGGCGGCATAGGGGTCGACGCCGTCCATCCGCCATGCCGCCGGCGAGAAGCCGGCATGCAGGATGTTGACGTTGAGATGGAGCTGCCGGCCGCTCATCGAAAGACGCCGGGCTCGGGATAAGCGCCGGTCAGATACCAGGTGCCGACAGTGCGGGTCTTGTATTCGGCAGGGTTGTGCAAGGTGTGAATGCGTGCGTTGCGCCAGAAGCGGTCGAAGCCGTATTTGCGCACTGCGGAGCGGGCACCCATCACCTCGAATATCTCGGTCGTGACTTCGAGCGCGACATCGCCTGCCAGCACATTGGCCGCGGCGACGGCAACCGCCGCCTCGCCGCGTTCTTGCTCGGTCAGCGCCTTGCCGCGCGCGATCGCATGATCGATCGCCGCCGCAGCCCGATCGGCCAGCACTGTCGCTGCCCGCGTCTTGACCCAGAGTTCGCCATACTGCCGCTTGATCCATGGATCGTCGATATGGCGCTCGACGCCGGAATACATCCACGGCCGCGAACTATTGAGCGTGTAGTCTCGTGCCGCCAGCAGCGCGCCCTGGGCCGTGCCTATGAAGACATTGAGCAGTACACTTTGCTGCTGCAGCGGGCCGATGGTGCGGATCGGCAGTGACGCGTCGACCCAACCGCGCACCAACTCGCTGTCGTGGATCCTGACGTCCTTGTAGGCGACCTTGCCGCTGCCGGTCTGCGTCTGGCCGATGCCGTCCCAGTCATCGAGAACGGTGATGCCTTCGCGGTTCGCGGGGATCGCCGCGAATTTCCTCTCGCCGCTGACCTCGTCTTCCCACGAGGTCGAAAGATAGTCGGCGACATGCGAGCCGGAGGCGAAGGGTTTGAAGCCGTTGACGATCGTCCACTCGCCATCTTTGCGGCCGAACAGCGTTTTGGAAAAACTGTTGCCGGTGTTGCCCCAGAACCAGTCGCCGGCAGCCGAACGCCGTAGCAGATCGGCTGAGCGCGGTTCGTCCGAATTGAGCCTGGCGGCGATCAGCGCGCTGAAATGGTAGCCGTAGATATGGCCGATCGAGCCGTCGACCTTGGCGAACTCGCGGCCGATCTTCAGCGCCGTCGAATAGGGTTCCCCGGCGCCGCCGAATTCCTTGGGGATCACGATGGTGAGCAGGCCGCTTTGCTTGAGCAGACGGATCTGTTCGGTAGGCCTGCCGCCAAGCTGGTCGCGCTCGACCGCATCGCGGGCAAAGATGTCGCGCAGCTCGACCGCCTTGGCGATCCATGGATTGGACGTATCGGGATCGAAGGTCATCGTCTCACTCATGCAGATGCGGGAAGCCGTGGCGCTCGGCAAGCAGTGCAAGAATGCGCCTGGTGTCATCGGCGAAGACCTTGCCCTTGGCCGTCGGCAAGTCGGCGGGCGGATCGCTGCCGATGATCAGCACCGGCAGCGACTGGTGCCGTTCGCCGAGCGCGTCGATCACCTTGCCCCTCGGCCTTGCGAACGGGACGCGTTCGACGTCTAGTCTGCTGGCGAGATCGGGAAAGGCAGCGAGCAGCCCTTCGACCTGGTTGCAATAGGGACAGACGAAGGCTCGGCCGGGGTGCTTTGGGTCGGCGAAACCCGGCTGAATGAGAAAGAGCGTGTCGCGCACCATTGCCGGCCTATTCCGCAGCCGCCGCGGCATGCCGCGAAAAACGGTTTGCCGGCCGCTTCAGGCCGAGATTGTCGCGCAAGGTCCTGCCCTCGTACTCATCGCGGAATAGCCCACGGCGGCGAAGTTCCGGCACGACCAGCTCGATGAAATCCTTCAAGCCGCCAGGCATGATCGGCGCCATGATGTTGAAGCCGTCGGCGCCGTAATTCTCGAACCGCTCTTCCATGGTGTCGGCGATCCGTTGCGGCGTGCCGACCACCTGCCAGTGGCCGCGGGCGCCTGCGATGCGCAGATAGAGCTGCCGGATCGTCAGTTTCTCGCGCCGCGCCAGATCGATCACCAGCGCTTGCCGGCTCTTGCCGGCATTGGTCTCCGGCAATTCAGGCACGGGCCCATCGAGCGGGTAAGAGCTGAGGTCGAAGCCGCCGGCCAGCGCCGAGACCAAACCGAGGCCGACTTCCGGCTGGATGAGGTCCTGCAGCTGTTCGAACTTCTCCTGCGCCTCGGCTTCGGTGCGGCCGACGACCGGGAAGATGCCAGGCAGGACCTTCAGATCATCCTCCGAGCGGCCGTATTTGCCGAGCCTGCCCTTGACGTCTGCGTAGAAGGCGGTTGCTTCGTCGAGCGTGATCTGAGCGGCGAAGATCGCTTCCGCCGTGCGCGCCGCCAGCTCTTTGCCCGGATCCGACGCCCCGGCCTGGACCACGACCGGATGACCTTGCGGCGTTCGCGGCGTGTTCAGCGGACCACGCACCTTGAAGTGCTGGCCCTTGTGGTTCAGCACGTGAAGCTTGTCCTTGTCGAAATAGCGCCCGATTGCTCTGTCGCGCGGGAAGGCGTCATCTTCCCAGCTGTCCCACAGACCGAGCACGACATCGGCGAATTCCTCGGCGCGGTCGTAGCGCTCGCCATGCTGGATATGCGTCTCGTGACCGAAATTGAACGCTGCCTCCGGATCGGACGAAGTGACCAGATTCCAGCCGGCCCGCCCGCCGCTCAGATGGTCGAGCGACGCGAACTGGCGGGCCAGATTGTAGGGATCGGAAAAACTGGTCGACGCCGTGGCGATGAGGCCGATGTTCCTGGTCACAGCCGACAGTGCCGACAGCAGCGTGATCGGCTCGAACGGATAGACGCCGCTATGCGCCTTGCGGCTGGCGGCCTCCAGATCCTTCAGCCGCGCCGCCACGCCGTCGGCAAAGAAGATGGTGTCGAACTTGGCTGCTTCCGCCAGCCGGGCAAGTTCGACATAGTCGCCGAGGCTGGTCCCCTCGCCTGCCGCCGGATGGCGCCAGGCCGCCACATGATGGCCGGTGAAAAGAAGAAACGCTCCGAGCTTTAGCTTGTCCTTGCGCCTGGCCATTTTTTTCGCGCCTCCTCAGCGGTACAGTCCGCCGGCCGGGAATTCCCCGGTCAGCAACCAGGTGCCGATCGTGCGCTTCTTGTATTCGGCGGGGTTGTGCAGCGTGTGCGTGCGCACGTTGCGCCAGAACCTGTCGTAGCCGTTGGCCTTGGTGGCCGAACGGGCGCCCATCACCTCGAAAACCTCGCTCGACGCATCGAGGCCGATTTGTCCGGCGTAGACATTGGCGGTGGCGAGATCGATCGCCGTCTGCCCGCGCCGCTCCAGGGTCAACGCCTCGCCCTGGCCATAGGCGGCATCGAGGCTGCGTGCTGCTATATCGGCCAGTTCGGCCGCGGCGAGCGTGCGGATATAGAGGTCGCCATATTTGCGTTGCACGAACGGATCGTCGGTATGTTTCTCATAGCCGGAATAGACCCAGGGGCGCGATTGCGAGACCGTATAGTCGCGGCCTTCGCTCAGCGCTCCTTGCGCGCTGCCGACGAACAGGTTGAGCAGGACCGCCTGCTGGAACAGTGACGTCAGCGTCTGGAACGGCGTCAGCGGCACCGCTGGCGAGCCGATCAGTTCGTCGTCGCCGACATGCACGTCCTTGAACGTCACCTTGCCGCTGCCGGTCTGCCGCTGGCCGACACCATCCCAGTCATCCTCGATGACGATGCCCTCACGGTCAGCCGGGATTGCGGCTGCCAGCCGGTCCTGACCGTCCTCCCAGGCAACCTGGATGTAGTCTGCGATGTGCGACCCGGAAGAGAACGGCCTGAAGCCGCTAAGGATCCAGCCCGTGCCGTTGCGCCTGGCCGTCGACGTCTTCGACATGGCGTTGCCGGAATTGCCCCAGACCCAGTTCTCCCTTGCCGAGCGTGTCAGCAGCCGGTCCTTCTGCGCCTCCGTGCCACGGAACAGCACGCCATTGAGCGGCAGATGATGGTATCCGTAGAGATGGGCGAGCGAGCCGTCGGTGCGGGCGAATTCGCGCACGACGCGCAGCACCGACAGCCAGGGTGCGCCCTTGCCGCCATAGCGCTTGGGAATCTGCGCCGACGGCAGGCCGCTTTCCTTCAGCAGGCGGATTTGCTCGACCGGCCGCCCGCCGGCCTTGTCGCGCGCCACGGCATCCCGATCGAAGATATCGCGCAGTTCGACCGCCGTGGCGACGAACGGGTCGGAAAGGTCAGGGCTGAAGGTCATCGGCGTTTGTCCATGGAAATGCGTCTATTCCGCCGCGATGGTCCGCGCCGGCCGCCAGACGGAAGCGGCATAGGCGTCTTCGCCGAACTCGGCCGGATGGCTCCCAGTTATGCGACTCTCATGGCTGTCGAGATCGGCGAGGAAGAGATCGCGGCTGATGCGCGCGACAACGGCCGGCACATCGCGCCTGATCGACGGCACATCGCCGATCGGCAGGCCGAAACTGACAAAGCCGCCGGGATTGAAGACATGGATATTCCTCAGGAATGGCGCCTCCCCCGGCGCCTTCTCGAGAAATTCATGGCCGAGGCCGAGATAAGGATGGGCGCCGAAAAATTCATCCAGCTCTGCTTCCGGCGGCGCGTACTGGTCGCGCCATAGCCGGATGGTGGCGGCGAAATCGGCGAACTCAGGCTTGCGCGTCGGGTCGGCGAAATAGCCGGTGCCGGCGACGACGAAGTCGAACGCAAACGTCTCGCCTGCGATATCGGTGACGACCTTGCCGTCTTCGACATCCGCATTTGTCCAGGGGGCACCGAGATGGAGATGAAAATTCTGGTGCCGCACCGCCCGCTCCACCGCATCGAGCGGTGGCGTCGAACCGGCCTCGCGGAAGCGCAGCGCCTGGCGCCAGCGCACCGCATCGGGCAGCAGCGGATAATTGTCATAGGCGCCGGGATAGCCGCGCACGCGGTTGATCGGCACACTGGCAATGCTGGTGCGTCTGGCGAACAGACGCACCGATTTCGCGCCGGCCTCAAGGGCAGCTCCGGCCGCATCGAATGCCGAAGCCGCCGACCCGACGACAGCGATTGCCTTGCCGTTGAGCGAGGCAAAATCGATTGCCGCAGAACTGTGTGCGACAAAGCCCTGCGGCAAGGCGGCAAGTACCGTCGGTATCACTGGACCGCCGCTGCCGCCAAAGCCATTGGCCAGAATGATCTTGCGCGCCGTTTCGATCGAGGGCCTGCCGTCGGCTTCGAGGTGGAGGCGAAAATGCCCGCCAGCCGGCTCGATGCGAATGAGACGTGTGCCGTAACGAATGCCGATGCCGAGAAAGTCGCGATACCATTTCAGGTAACTCGCCCAATCCGTCCGCGCGATGCGGTCGAAACCGGCATAGGCTTCCACACCATGGCGGGCTTCATACCATGACTGAAAGCTCAGGCCTGGCAGACCGAGTTCCGGTCCCGGCAAGCCCTTTGGCGTTCGCAGCCGGTTCATCCGTGCATGAGCGAGCCAGATGCCAGCCTTGCTTTCATCCGGTGCCGCGTCGACGACAGTGACCTTGCCAATGCCGGCACGCCTCAACGCGAAGGCAAAGGTCGCCCCCGTCTGCCCACCGCCAACGATGAAGACATTGTGGTCGATGCCTTCCCGGTCCGGCACCCAGTTCTGCGGATCGGGGCCGATCAGCCGGAGCGTTTCCCGGGCGTGGTGATCTGGATCGGTCGGTAAGGCCATTTCGGTCCCGGCTGAAGTTCAAGCGTCGCGCCAAACTCCGCCCCAGTCGGCAAACAGTCCAGAAATGTCTGCTTTGATTGCCCGGTAGTTTTTTTCACTTGCATCCGATTTCACAATCGGGAGCGCCATCGGGCAAATGGAGATCGGAGCTTCCAGGAGATGCGATACTACCCGGCCAGCGGATGACCGGGCCGCAGCCGCGGTCTACGGACCGCCGCGGCCGGTGCAATTGGTGCCGGTATTCCGCTCGCGACTGGAGCGGCGATTGGCGAAGGGTCATGAACCTGCAAGCGGATGGATCCACGCTTTGCTCCGCACAAGGGCATTTTGAGACTACGGCCGAGTTCAGAACCCGCCTAATTGCACGTCGTTGCCGCCAATTGCCGTACGCATCGCTGAAGGGTCTTTTGAAGCCGGGAGTGTTGAGCTACCTGTGACGGGTGCCATCAACGAGACGGAGAAAATCGACGAACGGGCCCAAAATCATTTCGCTAAAAGTCACGGATTTACCCGACAGCGCTCAATTCAAACCCGAAGAATTAAGCGTAACATATTGATATGTAATAATATGGTGGGCCCGGAGGGTATTCAGAAAGCCATAAAAATCAATTGGTAAGAGATCAGTGGGACTTCAGAGCATTCAAATCTTTTCCAATGTTTTTCAATGTTGTTGTCCCACTCAGAAGTGCCTCAGTCCACCAAGCCGACGCACTGAACGCCTCACTCGGAAGGGAGGTTTGCGCAAGGCGAAAGGAAGATCGCGTCGGTGTGCAGCCTTCCTGAGAAAGGTCGCGGTAGCGCCAACTGCTGACGCTCAGCGCGAAGACATCAATGTCCTGTTATGGGGCCGTCAGAGGACCGGCCGCTTCTCGCGCCAAGAAGCGATAGCAGACATGCAACTAGGTGGTACAAAATCTCTAGCGTGACCCTTTCGAGACATTTGCGTGCGGCATTTGCGTCTCGAAAGCGGATCTTTAGTGCTACCAGCACCAACGACCGTCTGCGGTCGTTCAGAACACGGGTTACCGTCTCTAAACCGTATATTGGACCGGGCAGCCGCCGGAAATTGATCGAATGGAGGTGATCGCATGTCAGGAGGCGTTCAAAAAACGACCTACGACCGCGATCTTCATCGCGGCCGTTTTATGGTGTCATTCCCGGCTATGCTGACAAGTTCTTTATGATCGGCAGCTTGCGGATCGTCTTGCCCGTCGCCGCCCGTAGCGCGTTGGCGACGGCCGGGCCGATCGGCGGCACACCCGGCTCGCCAACGCCCGTGGGCGGCTCGTCGGACGGCACAATGTGCACCTCGACGCGCGGCATCTGCTCGATCCTGAGCGGCATATAGGTGTCGTAGTTCTCTTGGTCTACGACACCGCCCGTCAGGGTCAGCTCCTCCTGGAGAATCGCGCCTAGCCCGAAGCCGATACCGCCCTCCATCTGAGCGCGGATCTGGTCAGGATTTATCGCGGTGCCGCAATCTACCGCGCAGACGACGCGGTCGACTTTGAAATCATTTCCATCGTTGAAGGTGATCTCCACCACCTCGGCGACATAGGTCGAGAGGCTTTCATGCAGGGCCACGCCGCGGAAATGGCCTTCCGGCAGAGGCTTGTCCCAGCCTGCCTTCTCAGCAGCCAATTTCAGCACGCCGGCATGCCGTGAATGCTGACCGAGCATCGACAAGCGGAAGTCGACCGGATCACGGTTCGCAGCGGCGGCGAGCTCATCAATCAGGGTTTCCATTGCGTAAGCGGTGTGGGTGGAGCCTACCGAACGCCACCACAGCACTGGGATGTTCACGTCCGTGGTGGTCAGCTCGACCTTCAGGTTCGGGATCGCATAGGGCAGGTTGGTGGCGCCCTCCACGGAGGTCGGATCGATGCCGTTCTCGATCATCGCCGCAAAGGGCGAACCGCCCGCGATCGATTGGCCCACGATGTGGTCATGGAGAGCGACGACATTGCCTTCCTTGTCGAGCCCCGCCTTGACTGCGTGCACATAGGCCGGCCGGTACCGCCCACCCCGCATGTCGTTCTCGCGGGTCCACTGCACCTTCACTGGCTTGCCGGGTCCCAGTGCACGCGCTGTGGAAACAGCTTCGATAATGAGATCTGCGTCCGAGACCGCTCGGCGGCCGAAGCTGCCGCCGGTCTTCATCACGTGCAGCCTCACCTTGTCCGGCGTGGTGCCGCCTACTTGAGCGGCAGCCGCCTGATAAAGGTCGGGCATCTGGTGTCCGCCCCAGACTTCGATGGTGCCGTCTTCGTTGATTCGGGCGGCCGCGTTGAGTGGCTCGATCGAAGCATGGACAAGATAGGGGAATTCGTAGTGCCCTTGGATGACTTTCTCAGCACTGGCCAACGCTGCGGGAGTGTTACCGTCGTCGCGCGCGGTGGCCGCGCCCGGATCGTCTGCTGCCTTAGTGTATTCGGCCATGATCTCGGCCGTGCCGCGCCTTTCGGCCTTCTCTTCGTTCCAGGTCACCTCCACGAGATCGCGGCCCTTGAGCGCCGTCCACATGTCCCTGCCGACCACGGCAATGCCGCGCGGCGTCTGGACGACATCGACAATGCCGTCGAGTGCCTTGGCCTTGGAGGCGTCGAAGCTCTCGATCTCAGCGCCGAACTTCGGCGGATGGATCATAACGGCCGTATTGAGTCCATCCATCTTGAGGTCGATCGTGTAGGTCTGCGCGCCATTGGTCTTGCCGGCGGAATCGTAGCGCTTGAGGCTGTCCGATCCGATCTGGGCCCACTTGTCGCGCGGCTTTAGCGGCACGTCGTCGGGAACCGGCATTCCCGCTGCGGCTTCAGCCAGGTCACCGAAGCGCGCCTGCATCCCTGAGGCGTGCGACACGACCCCGGAAGCCACTGTGATCTCGCCGGCTGGCACGTCCCACCGCTGCGCCGCGGCCGCCACCAGCATGGCCCGTGCGGCAGCACCCGCCTTGCGGTAGCGCCCCCACGACGAGCTCATCGACGTGGAGCCACCGGTTCCCTGCGCGGCCCCGCCCCAGGCGAGATTGCCGTAGAGCGCGGTATTGCCATATCCGCCGACCACGTGGACCTGCGCCCAGGCGCCGTCGAGCTCTTCCATAACCAGGGTGGCGATGCCGAAATAGGAGCCTTGTCCCATCTCGAACTGCGACGAGTAGATGACGATTCGGTTCTCCGGTGTGATCTCGACATAGGTCTGGAAGGGGTTCGCCTGGACCGCTGCAGGCGTCGTTTGTGCGTTGGCGGGCGCGGCCATCATTAGCCGGTAGCCCACGGCGAGGCCCGCGGTGGTGACGGCCGTGCCGAGGAGGAACTGGCGGCGCGTGGGCCCCACGGCATTATGCTTCGGGAGAAACTGCAACATGCCTCAAGTCTCCAGCCGGTTGGCGGTCTCGTGGATGGCCGCGCGGATGCGATGATAGGTGGCGCAGCGGCAGAGATTGCCGCTCATCGCCGAATCAATATCATCGTCCGTCGGCTTCGGCGTCTCTGTCAGGAGGGCCACGGCCGACATGATCTGGCCAGACTGGCAATAGCCGCATTGAGGTACGTCGAACTCGGCCCACACGGCCTGAACCGTTTCGCCGATCTTGCCCGACACGCCCTCAATGGTGGTGATCGAGGCTCCTTCGATGTCGCCGACTGCGGTCTGGCACGAGCGCGTCGGCATGCCGTTAACGTGAACCGTGCAAGCGCCGCACTGGGCAAGGCCGCAACCGAATTTCGTTCCTGTGAGTCCGATGCCGTCACGGATCGCCCAGAGCAGCGGCATCTCTGGATCGACGTCGAGTGTTCGCGCCTCGCCATTGAGGGTAAAAGCGACCATGGCTTGCTCTCCTTGTCCTAAGCTGGCTATCTCGTTGCGCCTCCGCCCGGCTAGGAACCGGACTCTTCTTGCTGAGGCATAGCGACCACAGACTAGGATCGCGCAGCTCGAGCAACAAGCCGCTAGCTGGCAATCGCGAGATCGTGAAGTGGCTCGTGTCGAAAGGCTGGAGGCAACTGAATGTCATTTTTGGGCCGACCGGCCGGTCGGTTTCCGGCTCGATGACCTGGTTGGCAGTCATTCCGCTTCTAAGCCTAAACCCCAGACATGAACTGTAGCAGCATCATAAAAGACGACATCAAGCGGCGATTTTTCGTTGCGCTGCACCGCTAGCTCGTTCGCGTGGTTCATGATCCGCTGGTTATCCGCGGATGCTGGTTCACCAAAGATGCCAACACAGATCTTGCGAAACTTGCCACGCGCTATGCGGTTAAGGATGTGGTCGTCATTCGTAGCGAGCGAATGGCCGAAAATGAAGAAGCAATGGCTGGCGGTCTTCACATTCGCGGTGAACTGCTTGAAGCCTTGGTACAGGTAGGCATTGTGACGGATCTTCGCCTTCTTCTGGGCGCTGGTGGGCTGATGAAGGGCGGCTTAGGGTCATGATTTCCGGTCCATCGCGCTGCAATGACCGATGAGTCACAGACGCTGCATTTCGCGCTAGACCGCAGCTGCGGTATTCTCGATCACACGCTCAGCCATCCTATTCGCACCTCGTTGCCGCCGTTCGCCGCACCTATCGATCGGAGGCTTCCAGCCTCGCGATAGCCGCGCTATGTGGCTGCACACAACCTGACGACGAACAGGAGCAAGATTGGACATACAAGCCAGCACAAGATCGCCCTCCCCCTGTCCTTGCTCGTTTTCATGCGAAAATAATCAACTGAGTGCTGCGGGGATAGCGAGGCCGATTTGGCCCACTTCAGAGCGAAGTCGGCCATAAGCCATTGACATTAAACATTTTGGTGGGCGCGGAAGGTGCTTGGAAAGTCAGAAATATCAAAGGCTATTCGACAGTGGGACCGTGTTGCGTTACTATGCTCTCCGGTCTTTTCCGGTTGATTTGTCCCACCCTGATGCCGATTGCGGTCATTCGCCGCTGCCTTGGTCAATTCCCGATTCCAAGCATCCGGTCCTGAGTGGGCAGACGGCCTTCCTAGTGGTAATTAGTCAGCGACACGTTGACCGTTCTCGTCATGCGGGTGAAATCTACGTTCGACCATATACGTCGTCGAAGCGAACGATATCATCCTCGCCGAGATAATCGCCGCTCTGCACTTCAATGATCACCAGGTCAATTCTGCCTGGGTTCTCCAGCCGATGCTTATGGCCGCAGGGAATGTAGGCTGATTGGTTTGTCGCCAGGAACAACTCCTGCTCGCCATTGACGATTTTCGCGGAGCCGCTGACCACGACCCAGTGCTCCGAACGATGATAGTGCATCTGCAGGCTCAGCCGCCGACCGGGCTTCACCTCGATGCGTTTGATCTTGAAGCGCTCGCCTTCCTCAAGAACCGTGTAGGTACCCCACGGCCGGTGTACCGTGCTATGGACCAGGTGAGCTTCATGTCCTGAAGCCTTGAGGCCCTCGAACAGCTTCTTGACGTCCTGAACGCGGTCGCGGGATGCGACAAGCAAAGCGTCCGGGGAATCGACGATCACCAGATCGCTGACACCGACCGTGCCGATGACGCGCTTGTCGGAGCTCACATAGCTGCCGGTCGTGTCGACCATATGCACATCGCCGCGTATCCTGTTCCCGCTTTCGTCGGGGGCGATCAAATCGGCCATTGCGTTCCAGGATCCGATGTCGTTCCAATCCATGTCGCAGGCAACCACGGCAAGTTTGTTCGTCTTCTCCATGACAGCGTGGTCGAGCGAGATTCGCGGGGCGGAGCCGAAATGCTCAGGCGCGAGTTCGATTTTGGCAAAGCCTTCGCCTTGACTGAAGCGCCCGTTCTCGTAGCTGTCGGAGGCGGCCTGGATCACCGCGGGGCAATGCGATGCCATCTCGTCGAGCATGGTTTGTGCGCTAAAGCAGAAAATGCCGGCGTTCCAGAAGAAGCGCTTGGACGCGACATAGGCTTTGGCTGTGTCCAGATCCGGTTTTTCAACGAAACGGACGACTTTCTCACCATCCGCTTCGATATAGCCGAATGCCGTGTCCGGTCTGGTTGGGGTGATGCCCAATGTGGCGATCCGCCCGAGCTTCGCATGTTCGATGGCCCGGCACATGACGTCTAAAAATGCAGGCAGGTTGCCAACCATGTGATCGGCTGGGAAGACGCATAGAATCGCGTCAGGGCCTTGCGTTGCCTTGGCATGGATGGCGGCTGCCGCAACGGCTGCGGCCGTATCCCGGCCTTCAGGCTCGAGCAGAAAGGTGCGTGGCAGGACCACGGAATCTAGTTCGTCGAACTCGTCCTTGGTAAGGAAGAGGTGTTCCCCAGATGTCACGGCGACGAGTTCCACTACGCCCTTTATCGAACCGACGCGCAGCACAGTGTGCTGAATGAGAGAATGTCCATCTGCTACTTTAAGGAAAGGTTTGGGGTGCGATTGCCTCGAAGCGGGCCATAGCCGCGATCCGGCTCCACCGCTGATGATGACGGGAACCACTTTCATTAAACACCTCGATTTCGTCTCTGGACGTCATTGCCCGCGCCCTTAGCGTCAGCGTCACGACCGCCGTCGCTCTAGGATGGTCTTGCGGCGCTCCGAGTAACAGCGAAGTTCTGGCGCGTTGCCGGACGGCCGCAGATGAATGATCTCGTCATTCTGTATTCGTGCCCTAAGGCCGTTGGTTTCATCGACGTCGGCAACAGTCCCGAATGGAGCCAAGAACTGCTGCAGTGTGTCCGGATCCTCAAGCCTGCGGATCAAGCTGAGCAGCTGCGGGACATTTAGCGTATGCCATGGCCCGCCTCTCGTGGATTGCGGTCGATGTCTCTATGCCTGTTCGTTCCATTTGCCGAATTGCCCAGGTAGCGGTCTTAATCAAGATGAGAGATTCTTTGGCTGCCTTCTATCAAAATCAAACGACTTGGGTCCTTCAGATCGAACTCAATTACCCGCGGTACGAAAAGGCGTGCATATCGTGTAAAGGCGCTCGTCGGAGGAAACCGAACTACAGTATCGCAGCGCCCGAGAAGATACATCTCAACGAGGGCGGAAATTGCGCCGTCCATCCCAAGTGCTGCAGTGTGTAAGGGGCCGTCTTGATCGGATCGGAAATGCTTGGGGACGGTGAGAAGATCGGGAAACTTGGCCGACAGATGATCCAGGATTTGCGCGCTGTCCGTGCACAAGAACAGCCGCACAGGCTTGGGGTGCGGCAACGCTTTAGCCTTATCAACCGCAGTGCACACTTGTCGAACGGCGAACTCCGGATCGGCCCAGTAGGGCGCATGGTCCATGATGTCTTCACCGTTACCATGTCGAACATGAACCCCGATGATGCTGTGCCCCTCAAAACATTCTTGGTAAATGGCATCTATGCGTGTTTGAATTTCAGACCGAGGCTTGACACTCTGGAAGACCTGCCGCTCGGCATCCTCATCGCAGCGCCACATCAAGCAAGCGTCACACACTACTGTGTTCGCTTCGACATCGTGTTCGGCCTGAAAGAGCTCGCCCAACTCGTCGCGCTCTTGGAAAATCTGCTCATCTGGGCGGTAAAGGCAGTCGATCGCTGGCCTATTCCACCACTCCGGGAAGAATGGACCCGGGAAGGAAAAGTCGTTGATCCGGTCGTCGCAAATAGCCGGTACGCCAGCGATGTCATTGATCGGTTGGAAGAACACCGGAAAGGCATTTGTGAAGGGTTGGTCGAGATAGCAGGACCCGCGCCAGTCGACGGCTAGCGTTCGTCCCGACCGCTGAGCGTAGCGCCAAGCGGCCGCCAGCGACCACAGACAATCACCGAACCCCGTACGCCTCTGAGAGACGACGAACCTGCGCTTTACCAATCCACTGACCTGCATTTTCGGAAATCTCGTTTCAGAGACGAGGTTGCATCTGGCTTGGGATCTCTTAATCGATACTAGTCGACCGTTACGCCGGGCGATTTGGTAGAGGCTGCGCGTGGGGCAGAAGAGCTCCCTCAGCACTGCCTATCCTTATCTCTGTGACGCTCGCAAATCTTGACGCCGGGTGCACTCGCTTCCGGTTTAAATTCAGCGTTCTCTAATGCGCCCGGCGACATGTGTAAAATTGATTGCGTGGATGTGGCCCATCCATGTGATGGATACTAAGCGTTCCTTGACGATGAGCCTCTGCTGACGTGGGGCCGCGCTTTGCTAAGCGAAACAGCCGGTCGAGGCAGTCCACAAAGTCCCTTTTTCAAGTCCAATTCTTAACTGCCTCAACGTAACATGTCATTTGCGGGCGTTTCCTGAAGGACGGATGTGCAGGACCTGCCAGCCGTCGAATGTCAGGCGCAGGCCATCCACGTCATTTATGGCCATCATGGCGTCCGGTCCCATCGAAAGATGCGACACGGCGCCCTCTGACGCTTTCAAGTGCGCCAACATGGCGCAACTCCTGCCGGATAGCTTTCGAGCCGGCTGGACTGAGCGACTGGCACGCGATGCTGTGCGACGACGACCGAGAGAGGAATTTTGGCGTCTGCAGCCATGTGGAGGATCGTTCCGACGGTTCTGCGGGTTCTCGGTGTCGGAACCGACACCTGTGCGAACCCGCTCTCGTCCGTTTTCGACAGGCCCTTGAGGTTCATGACCCAGTTGTTCGCCGAGATCACCCGCCAGTTCAGCGATCCAGGTGAAGATCGGCACGCCTGTCGATGCGGCGATCATCGCCTCGGCCAGCGAAGACGATGAAGAGGGCCATTGGGTCAAGCACAAGGGCCGACCAGCGTTTCATTGCTTCAAAGCCCATTTCGGCGCCTACGCCGATACGGCCCTTGTCGAGGAGATCGCCGTCACGGCGCCCACACCGAGGACGGCAACGCCGTTCCTGATGCTCTGCCCGACAATCCCGGCGAAGTGTTTGCCGACAGCGCCTACCGAGGCAATCATCTCGGCGACGCGGTGCGCGCCAAGGGTGGAAGGCCGCGCGTCGTCGCAACCGCTATGTGGGGGCGCGACGAGGCCGAAAGCTCGACGCCTGGAACCAACCGATCCACAGAATTTGTAGTCGGATGGAGAAGATCTTCGGCACCTGTAGCAGGATGCGATGGCGAGGGCTGGCAAAGGCGGCCGTTCAAATTCGCCGCACTGCGATCGCCTACAGTATGAAACACAGTTTGATGGTCGCCTCGTCCCGCCCATCGTTGAAGTCCAGCCACCGTTTTCGGGCTAGCGCGCCCGAAATTCCATGGAGGTCAATACGTAATGCCCTAACCGCGCTTTTCGCCGCCGTCTCAGATGTGCAGCCGCCGACTGACACGAACTTTGTCTTCGCGCGGAGCGAAACCTCGCACCCACGACTTTGTGCCACCGATGGGGCCGCGCTGCCCAAACAATCCATTTTGTGGATGCACCTCATCCAAACAATCGATTTCACTGATCAAAACAATTTCCATTAGAAGACGCTGAGGCAGGCAATGATTAAGATTACTTGGGTAGCGCAAACGAGCGGTAAGGTGGAGTTGTCGGCTTGGACCCACATGCCCGCCATTTTATCTGGGAACGGCTACGTGCCCTGTTGGCGCAGGGCAAGACGATTCTACTGGCCACCCACTTCGTGGAAGAAGCGGAGCGGCTATGCAACCGACGTGCGTGCTTGAGAACGGACGTGCGTCCTCACTCGCTGATTGATGAGCAAATCGGGTGCGACATGATTGGAATCTATGTCGCTCACCCCGTGAGCTGAGTTCGGCACTCAGGCCGCATGTGCGACTTAGGCAGGTTAGCGGCGAGACTCTGTTTGCTATGCCTCGAAGCAGGAGCAGGTGTGCTCGCTGGCTGACACTGTCAATGACGAGCTCCGCGCCGCATCTGTCGAAATCCTACCATAGGGTATGGGGCGGGCCGCAGCTTGCTGGCGGTGTGGCGAGCCAGATTCGAAACTTCAACTATAATAGAGCAGGAAGAAAATGGGCGAGAACAGGAAAGTTGCTCTGGTTACGGGCATAACGGGACAGGATGGTGCCTATCTTACCCGTCTTCTGCTGGAAAAAGGCTACATCGTTCATGGGATTAAGCGACGTTCCTCTTCCTTCAACACGGGTCGCATCGAAGACATCTACCAAGACCCGCACGATCCCGATCCGCGCCTAATTTTGCATTACGGTGACCTCACTGATGCGACCAATCTCATCCGAGTAGTTCAGGAATCCCAGCCAGACGAGATTTACAACTTGGCCGCTCAGAGCCATGTCCAGGTGTCGTTCGAAACGCCGGAATACACAGCAAACGCCGACGGTATCGGAACATTGCGACTTCTTGAGGCGATCCGCCTCCTCGGTCTGAAGGACAAGACCCGCTTCTATCAGGCCTCGACTTCAGAGCTCTACGGCCTCGTGCAATCCGTACCGCAGAACGAAACAACGCCCTTTTATCCGCGCAGCCCTTACGCCGCCGCCAAGCTCTACGCCTACTGGATCGTGGTCAACTATCGCGAGGGCTATGGTATCCACGCTTCCAACGGCATTCTCTTTAATCATGAAAGCCCACTGCGCGGCGAAACTTTTGTGACGCGCAAGATCACCCGCGCCGCCGCTGCTATCTACCTCGGCAAGCAGGACAAGCTTTATCTCGGCAATCTCGATGCTCAACGCGATTGGGGCCATGCGCGTGAGTACGTGCGTGGTATGTGGATGATGATGCAGCAGGATCAACCGGATGATTACGTGCTGGCGACGGGCAAGACGACCCCTGTCCGCCAATTCGTCGAATGGGTTTTCGAAGATGTCGGCGTCGAGCTTGAATGGCGTGGTGAGGGAGTCGACGAAAAGGGCTATGATGTCGAGACCGGCAGATGCCTAGTCCAGGTAGACCCACGCTACTTCCGCCCCACGGAAGTCGATCTTCTCCTGGGCGATGCCACCAAGGCGAAGGAGAAGCTCGGCTGGGTGCATGAGACATCCGTGCGCGAGCTCGCCGCGGAAATGGTGCGGGAAGACCTCAAGGTCATGCAGACATCGGTAATAATGAAGGAAGCATAATGTACGATCTGAAGGGAAAAGCCGTGTGGGTCGCGGGCCACAAGCATGGTGGGCAGCGCTGTTGTACGCCGCCTCGCGTCTGAAGACTGCAAAGTTATGGCCGCCCTGACGTTTCCCCCAAATTTTATCCAGTCGTGAGTTCGTTTCCGGGGGTGGATTTGCCCTGATCCGATGTGCGAGTGCGGACGCGCGCCGTTGTAATCGGCGCGCCATACATTGAGCCTCGCGCGGGCCTGGGCCAGGGACGTGAACCGCGTCTCGTTGAGGAGTTCATCGCGAAGGTGGCCGTTGAAGCTCTCGCGTTAGGGTCCTAGCCAACCTCTGACTGTGAACTCGCGGAAGCGATTTACGGCAAGCGCACACAGCAGCTCGTCCACGGCGTTCGTACATGAAGTTTGGAAACTTATAACACTGGTACACACCTCCATGGCGGAACATTATCTCCAATATCTCAGCGATTACCGGATCTGCCTTCACCTACCTCGGCCTAGTGCAGAATCTTGGCCGAACGAACTCGGCGCTCTTGCTGCACACCAATGGTCCGTCCCGCGCGAAGTGCGATCATACCGCCGCAGCTTACCTTCAAATCCGGCACTGGCGAGGATCTAGATCCAAGCCGACGGCGCCGGGGATCAAAGAAAAGCCCGCCGACCGAAACCAGCCGCGGGCTTGACTGGGATGGCCCGCGCGGACGGTCAAGGCTGCGCCGGCCGACCATGGCGCAGGGACCACCTTAGTCAACGGCACGGCCCGATGACGGCGTGCCGATGTACCACAACATGCGGCCAGATAGAGCCTTCCGGCCTCGCGGAAAAAAGCCCGCTGGTTTTGAGCCAGCGGGCAAGTTCTGGAGTGGCTGAGATCAACCCAGCATCAGTCAACGACCGGCGGAAGGGTTGGTTGCAGTGGATGCAAGCTAGCCGCATCATGCTGTGAATCATAGCAAAGTGAAAAACAAACTCTGGATTCTAGGTCGGACTCGCCCCAATATTTGTTTGGGGGAATTCACATGAAAATTGGAGCACTCATCGCAAGTGCAGCCCTGTGCGTCAGCGGCTGCTCTACGGGCGCTGTCGTGTCGGACAGCGATCTCACGGCAATGAATACCGTTGCGCTGTGTCACGTTCTCGCCAGCAGCACGGACGAACAGTATCGTAGTCGGGTATCGGCCCTTCTAGTGCGCAGGCGCGCAACAGCAGAGAAGTGCACCAGGCTTGTGCAAACCGACAATGCTGTCGCGACAGGCATAGCGGTCGCGGCTGTCGGCGGCGCAGCTGTGGGTGTCGCTGCCAACAACGGCTATGGAGGCGGAACATATTACCGGCCACCGCCACCACAAATCTATGGCGTCGCGTGGGACCAATTCTATGGCCAGAACTACAGCGTTATCTGGCGCTGCCGCGACCGGTCCACCGGGCGGTTCGTTGACGATTACTATTGCGCCGGCCTGCCCATGGTCGACAGCGCATGGCCGGGCTGGTCGGCGTAGCGGATGAGCAGGCCATACCGCAAATATCGATTCAATCGGTGGCAGAGACCCACCGGTGCCAAGCTGTGGCGTCGCCAACTTGCGAGCGTGCCGGCAATGCTCGGTCTTACGGCAGCGGCGGCAGTGGCCGCCTTCCTGGCGCCGTCGGGCGCGCAACGTAGCGACGATGCATCAAAGGCCAGCCCACGAAGGGCGGCGCCCGCCTCGCTTACCGGTGTCGCTTCCGTTATTGACGGCGATACGATCGAAATCCACGGCCAGCGCGTCCGTTTCAACGGCATCGACGCGCCAGAGAGCCGACAGCTGTGCCGCGATGCGAATGGCGCCGAGTATCCTTGCGGCCGGCGATCGGCCGAAGCGCTGGACACTTTCCTGGCCGCGTCGAGGCCGCTCGAATGCACATTCGTGACGTGGGATCGCTACCACCGCTTTGTCGGCGATTGTCGGCGCGCCGACGGCGCGGGCGTGGCCGCCTGGATGGTCAAGCACGGCCAGGCGCTGGATTGGCCTCACTACAGCCAGGGCGCCTATGCGGGGCAGCAGGCGCAAGCCCAAGCCTCAAAGATCGGCCTGTGGGCCGGGACGTTTCAGGCACCCTGGAAATGGCGCGCTGCGCACGCCGACGCCGCGGCGCCGTCGAGTCGCCCGCTGGGCATCATCAGCCGTAAGCTGGTCGCGCAGAGCGGCTATTCTTGCGAGCCGCGGAGAACGTGCAAGCAGATCGGTTCCTGCGACCAAGCCAACTGGTACCTGCAAAACTGCTCATGGGGCGGAAAACTCGATCGCGACAAGGATGGGATCCCATGCGAAACACTCTGCTAGCTGAAATGTAACGGAGTAAGCGCTACGGCCTGTTCGGCTTTCCGCTTACACCGATCCAACGAAGACCATGCATGGACGACGCGGTCTGCTAACCCCATTTTTTGACGAGGTATTCTATATCTGAAGGGCAGAAAAAGTTATTGCGACAATAGAGAGAAGACGCCTTAACTAAGACTTTCAAAACCGTTAAGTGTATGCTGGCAGGCGATCAAGGCGTGATGTTGCCCTGTCTGGGGGCGAGTAAAATGCAGACTGTGATGAGTCAAAAGCTGGCAAGCTATGGCCAGTGGACCTACCGTGGTGCCTGGGCCCTAGAGATTGCGGCCGCAGCGATTGGTCTTACGACAGGTGTAGCATTAGGCGTACAAGCGTTTTCTGCAAGCGAGTCTGTCACTGCAATGGATTTGACGCTCGCCAGTGCACCCTTTCTCATGGTCGCAATCGCGGAGCTCACCAAGATACCGATAGCTACACTGCTTTTCAGCGCGTCTTGGCTCTGGAAGCCCATAATCTTGGTCTTCCTCCTGGTTCTTGCAGGCATCACCTTCGAAACTGTCTTTATGGGGATGGAGAGGGCAGGCGCATTGCGTCAGCTGCGTTATGAGGAGCTCGTAAACAAGATTGATGCCCTTGAGCAGGAAGCGACAAAGCTCGCCTCTGCTGACGAACTTGGTCGAAGAGCCGATCAGGTCGATCAAGCCCGTTCCGAAATTGAGCAGCTGACCTCTCTTGCAGAAAAATCGCGTGCGACCTCTCAGTCGCAAATTGCCGAGGCCAATGCGGAATTGGAGGGAACGACAGCCCTTACTCCAGAGGCCTCGCGTGTTCGCGATCAAGTGGATGAGAAAAATGCTGTTCGATCGGCGCTGATTCAACAGCGTGATCGCGAACTTAAAGACGCTGTCGATCAGTTTGAGCGCCAACGCGACAGCTTTGTTGAACGTATCAAGATGGCGCGCGATTCAGGCGACAGCGACTCGGCACGCAGGCTAGAATCGGAAGTGGCTAAACTTGCCAACCCCCGCACGAAAATTATCACCAAGTTCGACACTCGGATTGAGCCGCTCGATCAAGAGATTGCTGCGCTGCGCGAAAATTTCGATCGTTTGCGGGCAAATAGCCCTCCTATGACTACTGACCAGAGGCAGAAGCTTGTCGATAGGCGTTCGTCTCTGGAGCAAACGCGCGATAGTGATGGTCGCCAACTAAAGTTGAAGCAAAGCATCTATCCTCAAGGAGCGATTGAAGCCAAGCCACTTATCAAAGAAAGTGGCTAGCAAAATTCCACGATAACCTTTGGGTTAGCGGTAGGAATGTTCGAATGTTCTTCGACGAAGCTCTAACAGAACGCAAAGTGGGGCCAACTGAGGCATCTCAGAGAAAGAATTGTCGTCGGCGCATTGCGGGCACCGTCTGACTGAATGTCAAAAGGGGGCCGAAAGCGGACTGTCAGTTCTTGAGTGCCGCTGCGCCGATAGGTGCCGTTCTGCAGCCGACCCCATTGCGGCCGTCAGGAAGGCTTCCGCCGCAGCCTGAAACTTGCCATTCGTTCGGCTCCATACGCGGCAAATCCGGGGGCCGATTTCAAGACGATCCGCTTCTGAACGCCGAATATCGAATAGCTGCCGTTAAGAGCGGGCTGGTTTTCAAGACGGCTTCCGACCCACGGCGGCCGTTCAACAAGCTCCAGTGGATTTCCGGAACACTGCCGTGTTTAGGACGAAACGCCAGCAGATCTGGTGTTGGTCGCGTTTAGGGTCGCGCTAGTGGGAAGGTAAGCGTGTGTCCACATTGCGACCCAATGTCGATCTCGCGCCGGAAGCCGCGAGCTATGGCGTGTATCTACTTTGAGCTTCCGCCCTTTCTTCTGTACATGATGCGAAGGCTCTCTCCAGCACACCACATTCGAAGATAGAGCCTAGCGGCTGTAGCTGGTCGATATCCGAAGCGGAATGGATATAGACTTCACCGTCGTGTGCGACGATCGGATAAGTGAGCCGTCGCGCATGTCGGAGGTTCTTTTCGATACGGGTTTTTCCGACATATCTAGGCAGGCCAGCGATAGCAGTGGCCAAACTCCCACTCGGCTCGTCCCATTGTTCTCTGTTGGCTCCTCCAACAGAAATCGGCCAGTATTCGTAAACGCTCCAGATTGATGGAGCGAGAGCACGTATTAAATCTGACATTTCTTCCAGGAGGTGGAAGTTCATTTTCGTGACGATCGTATTAATTTTGATGGCCACACCAAGCCCACGGAGCCAACTCATCCGATCAATTACGATCTCGAAATGCTTGGGATGCTGCCTTATGAGTCCATGTGTCGAGGAGTCGGGCCCGTCAATTGGTAGGCCAAGCAGATCAACATAGGAAAGCAGGGCAGCTTTGTCGCTCTCGCGATGGCGAAGACCGATACCATTAGTGTCTAGGTGAACGAACAAGCCTGCCATTTTGGCGTTCGCAACCAGGTCACGCCACTCATGATAGAGGGTGGGGTCACCTCCGCCTATCGTTATCTTGGAAATCCCATGCTCATACAGCCGGGCCAGTACCCGATTAGTTACCACGAAATCCGGCTTGGCTCGAACGAAGGGGACGTAACACCAACTACATTTCAAATTGCAGCGGTGCTCGAAATTGAGGATTGCACGCATTATCAAATTAGTTTTTTGCGAGAAAGCAGGTCTGGAAGCGCAATTTTCTTTTTATGACTGTTTTTATTCAGCCAGTCCTCCAGCGGGATGGAAGCTTTCCAAAGCGCATCGAAATGGCGACCCATCATCTCATAGTTCGAGATACCCTGTGGAACATCGCCCTTGCGCATCTTTAAGCACATGAAGCGATTGGATATTCTGCCGCCATCCTCAGCAAGATGATAGGGATCGAAGTAAGCTTCATCCTGTGTAATGAAAACGCTACAGCTCATTCCCGCATCGACAAATCGAACCTCCAGATTCGAGAATTCGTTGCACGCGCGGATAATGTCACCAAACGGCAGCTTGCTGTCATCTCGCTCCCCTGCAACGTTGACGGAATTTCTCAGCGCGCGTTCTTTGCAGAATGGATCCAGCAGGATAACCCGGAACGGAACCCTTTCGCACAACCGCTGTCTCACGGCTGGCCAGTGACGTTGCAATCCAATCGACAGATAAGACGCTCCCGAGTTCGCCGCCAGCGACATCGTGTGGGCATTATTTATTGTGAGCGCTGTGTCATTATTGCGCCGGTTCTGATCTGCGAGCCTCTGCATGTTATACAAATCTGTCACGCCATATGAGACGGCTGCGTCCGCTAATTTGTCCGCTAGGGTATTGTGTGCCAAAAGTGCCATACGTTGCGGCTCAGAAAGGGTCCAACGCACAGCTGCGAACATGCCCATCGCGATGGCCGCGACAATCACATATGCCCACCATGGCGCTTTCACAAAGCTGGTAAGCCACGTCGCACCGAACGCGCTTACAACAAAAACAAGTGCTTCAATAACAAGCCCGAGTTTGTACACATTCAGCCGTTTTGATCTCATCATGCACCCACCCAAAGACTGATTTTGTTGCGCTACTGCGACGGAACTTAACATAGTGGCTAGTGGCCAGTATTTCTGTGCTGAACGGTTGAGCCCGAGTATATGTGGCAGCTAGTCGGCAAATTAGACTGAATCCTACCAGTCCGCATTCTTCCCCTGACGTGACGTAGATCCAGGTCCCAGCTTCCAATGGGAATTAGTACCCATTGACAGAATCGGGGCCGATTGTGGGAAGTCCGCCATGTGGTGCAATCATCAAATTGCTGCCCCTCACGAACGTTGCGCTGAAGACTCGGCCGGATGGCCACTGGGATCACGATGCTACTCGAATCAAGATAGTGTCAGAACGTCCCGGGAAGGCTGCAGGCAGGCGATGTCAGGTCTATCAGCTTGTAGATATGGTACCGCCCATTCGCCGAGACTTCGTGATGGGCATAGGAGGTGGGAATTCGTGCCTTGAGTTGGACGCGGCTGTCGGAGCAGGCGAGCACGGCAGCAGCGATGGCCTGAACCTTAGGGCCGCTGACAAACACGTTCACCACCGCACGCGAGCCGAACCCGTCGAGATATGTTTCGAAAGCATCGAGGTGGGCTATCAGCCCAAAAGCCTGGATGTCGCGAACTTCGCCATCTTCGAGCCGGTGGGTTTCACGCACCTTGGCTACCTGCTGATCGAGCAGGGCATCGATATGCGCATTCTTCTCGCTTCTGGGCACGAGCAGGGAAATCCGCTCCGGACTGACGATATCGATCAATCCGTAGAATACGTCGGCATCTCCTCCGATCCCCACGAGCAGGACTTTTTCTTCGCCCATTCCGCCGCTGCCTTGAAGGTGAGGGACGGTGACGTATCGGTCCAAGCCGCTGGAAAAATCCTCTTTGCCGCTCGCGTTCCCGTAGATGCCCTCGGCGTATCCGAACTCAAGAGACTGAATCGATATTTTCTTGAATGCCACCGCGATTAGCCATTGGATATAGATTCGCGGCATCGTCGAGCATTCGACGAAAACCCTCCGCAGGCTTCCTTCGTATGAGCCACAGGAAGCGGCCAGTTGTGTGAGCAGGTGGTCGAGGAGATTGATGTTCTTCTGATACTCGATGGAAGCATCGAGGGTGATAACCGTCACATCGACCCCCCATCGGTTTCCCAGTGCGATGAGCTTTCGTCGGTTTTCTTCAACGGCCGGGATGTTCCCCTCCTTCAGAGCAAAGTCCAGAACCACGATCTTGCCGACCTTCAGGTCAAGATGGGTCCCGAACGCGGCGAAACGCGTTTCCCAGCCAAGCGCGACGATCGCGATATCTGCCTCAATCGTTTCGCAGGTACCTGGATCTCTCGTCATCTCGGTGACGGCCAGATGGCCAAAGACCCGATACTTGACAGTTGAGGCGCTCATTCGAAGTCGCTCTCGAAAAGCGAGTGCTGGAATTCGGTCTTGGATGCGGGCCGCGCAACTAGTTCCTTGAACACAGAGTCGGCCCAGTCTTCTGGGAGCCGATGCCTGGTAAAGAGCAGGTCGACCATCCGTGCCGCAGGGATTGTGTTGATTTCGTAAGGGCCGCGATAGGAGAACCCGAAGTAAGGTGCAAATCGCCGATGCAATCTGATCATCATCTCCTTCGATGCGGGGTCGGCGCGGTCCACCTCAAGGTTGCCGGCGGCGGAAACCTCTCGGATAAACCCATCCTTTTCCGCCCTGCGCAACACCTCATCTAGTTTCCCGCTGGGTTGCTCCAGTCGGTTCACTAGCGAGCGCATTTCATTTAGATCGAGCCTGAAAATGCCTCTCTCTGTCGTTCCGAGAGCATTTTCTTCGGCAAACTCCGTCTGGAGGCGAGCGGTCAGATAGCCTAACGCCCGCACCATGCGCACGCTCTCTTCTTCGTACGGGTGTGAAAGCGCCTGAAGTCCATCAAGCTTCCGCTGTGAGGCGGCGTTCACTGCCTGCCTTTGCTGTTCGAGATGAATCTGTAAATCCGAGTTGATGAACTCCACCAGTTTTCCTGGATCACTGGTGTTCGGAACACTGCGGCGGAAGATCTCTCCCATTATATCGAGGAAATCGCGGATACAGACGTCGCTCAATGATGTAATGATCTGGTGCCCTACGTACGGATATTCGTGGAGACCGAGCATCCGACACGCTTTCAGAAAAGCCCACCCCTGTTTCCGGGCGATCGACCTCTTCAGATTTGAAGCATCCGCCTTGCTCATAGGCCGGCGCTTGATGTCCGGGTTCATGAGCGCGAGCGCCAGCCCTTCGGCATAAGGCCGCGCTTTGCGATCAAGGAGGAATTGCTGCTGATCCGCCGTCCTCAAATTCACGGAGAGGAATTCATATGCTGCAGCAGCGAGTGCCACCAGCTCTTCTCTGCCCTCAGAATGGCCCGATACGATAACCCGCTCGATGATGTCATTGACGGAAAGCCGCCCCAGCCGGTTCTTGAGCGAAAACGCACTGAGCGGGTCGTTGCGTTTGAGAGCGCTCCGCAGATGGTCAGGAAGCGCATAGTAGAGCCGAAGCGACGACACGTTCTCGCACAGAGTGGCGAACTCCCTCGGATCGACTAAATCGAGATTTTCGACGTCGCGGTCGGCATTCGAGAGCGACTGGCCGGGTATGATCGTCCGGATCGTGTCGTAGAGGCCGCCGATGTAGGCGAGGACCCATTTCACGTTGCCGCGCGTCTTCCTCACCAAGGTGTTCAGGAACTGCTGCTGGAGCGGTGTCAGGGCTTCACAGTCATCAATCAAAATCTTGAAGAAGGGCACCCTGTCGCTGGCGAAAGATGGGCCTTCCAAAAGCGGACTAATCGCGGTCGCGACCTTGTTGATGATCGCGCCAGGATCTGTCGCTCTGAAACTTGTCGCTCCGCCATCGGCGGCAAAGAAGAATGCGTTGAAGCATGCGTCCACGTACCGGGTTATCCCACCCCGCAGCTGATCGATGCTGAAGAAATCGAGACGGGCAGGTTGCGGTATGAAGTGCAGTACTTCGCGATGCAGCGAGAGGGCGACGTCCCTGTCTTCCGAGGCCCGGTATTTTAAGTGGCCGTCGCGTCTGAGCTGGCCGATGCTCTCAAGCAGGCGTTCGACTATCTTCAGCTCTAGATAGTGAGAGAAAATTACGAACTGCCGCGGGATCACCGCGGCAGTATCGAGGCGTATCTGCTCCGGAATGAGGTTCAGAACTGCGTTGTCGATTAGGGGCGAGAATGTCTCATTGAGCTGGAAGAAGACGCCATACCAGTCGAGCTTGCCGACCTGGTCCGCGAGGCTTTTGTCTTCAAGGATATGGACGGTGGAAAGCGAGCGAAGAATGCTGGTCTTGCCGCTACCTCGCGTTCCTGCTACAAAGACCGGCTTGGCGGCGGCGGAAATCACGGCAGACCTCTGACTGAACCACAGTATCGGGCGGCTTTCGTACTCGATCCTGTTGGGGCCGAACGGATTCTGCATCGTTATTCGCCCCTTACCTTGATGCGCCAAGCCGAATTTGCCTTCGTAAGGCCGTCTATCTCGACGGCGCGCGCCGCTTGGAGCATCAGAAGGGAATCCTCTAGATCCAGTCCCAGCTCGGCGGAGGCGGCAATCTCAGTGATCTCGTCCCAGAAGAGCAACCCAGTCCCACGCTCCCTGGCATGGTCGCGGAGCCGGCGGAGCAGGTCAAACGTTTTGCTGTCCAGAAAGGCCTTCCCGCTGGATATGGTCGAGATAAAGCAATGTTCGCCTTCCACGACCGTCCCGTCGGTGACGTTGGTGCGGTAGGGTATAAGTCGGATGCCGACGAGCTCTCCCTGATCGGTCATGAAGAAGACGAGCTCGTTGAAGCCAGACTGTATCTGCGGTGCTGAGACGCAAATCAATTTGCCATCCGGAAACCTTGGATCGTTAACGATCTCGACCGGATCGGCATGTATGTGTCCATGCAGGTAGACGATAGGCTTGTTGCTCTGCAGCAGCTGAGTTCTGACAAACCCGCTGTTGAGCATTTCGCCGTATGGCGTTATGCGCGGAGTCTTCTGTGGTAGCAGATTGTGATGGCCGATCATGATGCCGAAACGCATGTCGGGCTGCTGGAGCAATTCCTGTAGGCCTGCAAGCATCTCACGCGAGATGTATGGCGTGTCCATTTGACCGTAATACCCATCGTCCGATGTTTCCTTGTTTGGATCGCTGGGAGGTGTCGCAGGCGAATGTCCCGAGGTGTCCGGCGAGCCGAGATCTACGGGTTCGGTAAAAGGACTGATTTCTTTGAGACGATCACGAAGGAAAGCGGGAAGGTTCTGAAGCTCCCAACTGCCTATCGCTGTGTTGACGAGGATGAAGTTCGCGCCTCCAGATCCTGTCGGAAGTCTGAAATGCACGGGTTGGTCCACGGGAACGGTCTGCCAACCGAAGCGGGCGGCTAAACCCGCCATTTCGCTGAATTTTTCAGTCGGTCCAAGTTCACGCGCGTCATCACGGTTCACATCGTGATTTCCCGGTACGAATATCAACGGAAGGGCCTGTGAACTGCGCCCCTGCGCGCGGCAGAGCAACGTGAAATGCTGGAATGCCGAAGCGATGAAGGTCTTGTCGCCACGGCTCGTGAAATCCCCCATGAAGGCAATAGAATCGAGGGGCTTCGAAGTCGTCAGCCGACGAAGTTTCGTCAGGACGGCACGCAGCGAAGAAGCACGCAGCTTCTGCGTTATTTTTGGAGCGAACTTGCTGTCCTTGGCATCGATATCGCTGGAGGTAGGATGCCAGTCAGGATAGTGGATGTCGCCAATTTGAAGGATTCGTACACGCCGCATAACTCGCCCCTGCCGAGAGCAATAGACTGATCCGTTCGCTTTTGCCAAGCGCGAATGAGAGTCGTCACGACTCGCAGGACTATCTCGTATGTTCCATGGTACTCCTTCCCGGTGTCTGGGGGGCGGCTCTTTGGCAGAACATTCTTCCGAGCAAAGACACGCCTCGGAAGAATTCATTGTCGCTGCGTGGGTCGGCAGTCGTGCAATATGGAACAGCCTGTTCGACCGTCGCGTGACTTGCTCTGCTCGTAGGACATTGTTGCACCATTACTGCCACGTCTGCTTTTGGTGCGCGCCCGAACTCGACCAGATGACCGCCTTCAGGCGCAGAGCCGGCATTGGTTCGGGGCAGATCAGCTCGTCTATTGTGCCCTGTGTTTCGGTTGCCGCCGGCAAATTGCTTCAATGCATTTGCCCGCCTAGAAAGGTGCCGCCTCGGACTCCCTGGTCGCTGTCACTTATTCGGACCCTGAAATTGGCTGCCGCCGCGATTTCTCTGACTTGTCGACGACAGGGAGCCCTTCCTTTCTGGCCTTGGCAAACGCTCGATCGCTCTCCAGGAACTCCGCCAGCATGAACGGGATCAGTTCCGCTACCGATTCGGACTCGCCATAGGTCTGACGATAAAGCGCCGCATAGTCCTTCAGTGCTTGGTTCAGGTCTGCACTTACGCTTATGGTGATCTTCGAAGGTGTCCGATCCGGAAGTTTGCCGAGTTTCAGATTGGTCATGATGACTCCAGTCAATTCGGGTACGGCCGCAGCACAAGATCCTTGTGCACGATGACGCGCAGTGGCCAACCGGGCCGGATAGTGATGGTGGGTTGGATATTGAGGTTCTTCTCGGTGATGCGCTGGCCAGCTTGACTGACGTTCTGCTGAGCGGATTCGCGGATTGCTTTGACTAGGTCGCTTTCGTCTTCCCCGAGGCTCAGCTCGGTGCCGACCCCTACCAACGTGGCCAGCGCAACGCCTTTGATCAGCTGCCAGGTGTGGAAATCCACCTTGTCCTCAAGCCCGGCATAGCCGGCGGTGTCTGTTGCCGGCAGATTGTCGATTTCGATCGAAGAGCCGTCGGGCAGCAGTATCCTTTGCCAGACCAGCAGCGCGCGCCTTTGTCCAAAGGCAACAACGCTGTCATAGGTGCCAATCATGCGAGAGCCTTGCGGAATGAGCAAGGTGCTGCCGGTGACTGTGTCGTGCACATTCTCGGTGACCTGTGCGACGACGAGGCCGGGCAAGTCGGAATTGATGCCAGTGATCAGGCTCGCTGCGATGACGCTGCCGGCCATCAGCTGATACGGCGAAGCCGGCGTCTGCAGTGCATGCAGATTGTAGATTCCACTTGTGTTCCGCTGGCTGACAAAATCGAGCTTGCGCTGTTGATTGTTTTGGTCGCCCTCGGCCGGTGCAACGGAAGCTAAATCGCGTGCGGCATCGGATTGTGGAGCCGTTGCCTCAAAGGGTGGACGCCCGCCCTGCCCGTTGCCGGCGATCTCCGCTTGCCGGGGTCGATTTTCGATCCGGAAGAAGACTTGCGATTCGCGTGCCTCGACCGCCTGCTGTGCAAGGCGCTGCTCCTCCGCCGAAACCTCCTGGCCCGGCGCGATGCCCAGCCGGCGTTGGTGCTCAAGGATGGGGCGGCCGAGGTCGCCGGGCAGCGGTGGTCCAAGCACCGGAGGCTTGGGCTTGATCCCGGAATAGTCCTTAGGCAGCCTTTCAATTGCCTCCGCGGTTGGCTTCCGCTCAGTGTTGTAAAGCTCTTCAGCCTGCTCTTTGATGCGCAGCGCCGGTCCCTGCAGCGCCATCATGGTGACGCCTAGAACGGTCCCGGAACCAACAGCAGCAATGGCGACAATAATGCCGCGCTTGAAGCGCACAGCGCGGCGAGGCGAGGCCCGCAGCTGCAGCTGTTCTGGATCGAGTTTCGGTGAAGCATCGGAGCGGGAAGTATCCGTCATGGGCCGTCCCTCACCTGCTGGAACGCGAAAAGAGCAATATCCGCCGCGGCGCTTGCCTGCCGTCGGTCCTCGTGATGCGCACCACCTGCTGCTGCTTGGCGCCGAGGCGCAGTTCGGCCGCGGCGAAGAGGCGATCGACGATGTAATAGTTGCCCCGTATGCGGTAGTTGACGAGCTGGTTGTCCCCGTCAGCACCGACGATGAAGAGCGGTGGGGCCTCGCCCTGATCGATGCGGCGCGGGAACTCGATGTAGACCTTGCTGCCATCATCGAACGCGCGCGTCGGCCTCCAGGGCGGCATGTCGCCGGTAATCGAATAGCGGAAGCGAATATTTTCGAGAGCCACATTCGACGCCACTGGCATAGCGGCGTCGGCCTGCGCATTGCGCCGGCGTAGCGCGATGATCTGGTCCTCGCTGTAAGTCCAGGAGATGGCTGCCATGGCGGTCTTATCCGTGCTTTGAAGCTGCAGGTGATAGCTTCGCCGGTCCGTGGTGATCACCAGATTGGTGGCAAGTCCTGGCGCGAAGGGCTTCACCAGCACATGGGTGCGCTGATCATCGCCGGAGCCACTGACGGTGTCGCCAATTACCCAGCGCACTGTATCGCCGGCCGACACGGATTGGAGTTTCTCGCCTGACTGCAGAGCGATATCGCTGACGCGCTCCGGTGCGGCATAGAGCTGGTAGAGCGCGCCTTCGGCAAAGGGGTAAACCTGCACCGCATTCACATAGCCATATTTGGTGGGTTGCTGCGTCGCCGCCTTGTTGGCATCGGCGACACGTTCTTCAGGCGAGCGCTTGTCTTCAGCAGCCTTGCCCGGCTCGGGCTGCAACTGGCCGGGCAGCGGCAGCGGTTTCGGCACTTCCACGACTTTGACGGGCTTCCCCGGCGCCTTCTCAATCGCGGCCGGCTTGAAGTCAGCATGGTCATAGGAAATCTGCGGCGGCGGCACCGGCTTCGAGGCACAGGCGGAAATGACCGCAGCCGACGCCGACAGGATCAGCGCAGTGCGGAGAGACGACAGTCTATTTATCATTGGCGGGCTCCTTTGGGGGAACGGAAGTTTGCGCGGCACTGTCGAGCTCGCGCGACCAGTCGATTGCGTTGATGAAGACGCCGAGCGGGTTTTTGCGCAGCTGATCGGTATTGTTCGGCGGCCGGATCACAATGGTGAGGATCCCGGTCCAACGCGTTGTGCTGGCGAGGCTGCCGCGCTCAAAGACCTGCTCGGTCCATTTGACTTGATAGGAGCTGTCGGACGCTCGAACCACGCTCGTCACCTGCACCGAGACGCTGCGCGTCCCGATCTTGCCGAACGGGTCGTTGGCCTTAGCGTACTCGTTGAGAAAGAGGGCTCCACGGTCGGTGGCAAAGTCGTAGGCCGACAGCCAATTCTGCCGCACTAGCACCGCATCGGTGGAAACAGAGCGGACATTCTGGATGAAGCGGCCGAGATGCCAGGCGATCTGGGCATCGGTGGGCTCGTAGGTTTGGATTGCCGGCGCGACAGCCCGTGTCTCACCGAAGCGGTCGACCTCGACAACATAAGGCACAACGCGGCCCTGCATCGACTGCCACAAGAGTCCACCAGAGAGCCCGGTGGCCAGAGCGAGGCAGCCAAAGGCCATCAGGCGCCAGTTCCTTGCCTGCACGCGCGCAGTGCCGATGCGCTCGTCCCAAAGTTGGGCGGCCTTCTGGTATGGTGTGACGGGGCGGGGCGTCTTCCCGTAACGTTGAACTGGTCGCTTGAAGAGCATCTAGTCTTCCTTATCGTTGAGAGAGGGGTTGGCGCCGCTTCCACCCCGATCGCCATCGCGGACGGCCTGCGTGGCGGCGTGGCGATGGGCGCGCGCGGTCTGTTCGGAACGCAAGCGCCTCGCCCACGCCGGCGCGGCATTGGCACCTGACGCGGCAGGGTTTCCGGTCATTGATGCGGTCGGCGTGCCGCCCGTCGCGGTCCAGGCGGCATCGCGGCCGGCATCGGCGCTGCGCCGGAATGGTTCTGTTGCAGATCGCATTCCCCGAATCGCGGCGCCGCCAGCTGCGCCGGCAACGCCCTGCAGTCCAGCAGCTACGCCGGAGAGGCCGGACTCGGGCGATGTTGCACGCCTCATCTGCCAAGCTGTGGAAGCAGCCGATCCCATGGCCGTGCCGGCTCGAACGGCGGCGAGACCGCCGCCGGTTGCCATGCGCGCGCCGGCAAGCGCCGCACCTCCGGCAACGAGCGTTGATCCGGCGGCCGCCGCGGTGGTTCCGAGTGCGGCTCCCGCGCCAAGCTGCGGCGCGCCGGAAACAAGACCCGAGGCAATTCCCGGTCCGAAAATGCCGAGCCCAAGCAGCGCCAACGCGCCCAGTACCTGTGACATGGCCGCGGCCAAGTCCGGCTCCTTGCCTTGCAGGGCGGAAGCGAACTCGCCGAAGAGCGTGGAGCCGATGCCGACGATGACGGCAAGCACCATCACCTTAATGCCCGACGAGATCACATTGCCGAGCACGCGCTCGGCCAGAAACGCCGAGCGGTTCCAGAGCGCGAAGGGCACCAGAACAAAGCCGGCCAATGTGGTGAGTTTGAACTCCAGGATGGTGATGAAAAGCTGGATGGAAAGGATAAAGAAGGCGATGAGGACCAGGAACCAGGCGAGAAGCAGCACGAAGATGGTCAGCGCGTTGCCAAAGATCTCGGGGAAGCCGACTAGCTGGCTCGCTTGATTGAGCAGCGGCCAGGCGCCCTCGAAGCCGGCCGCGGCAATGCGGCCTGGCCGCAGGAGACTGTCGGCGGACAGATTGCCGGACGAAGCGTTGATGCCGAGCCCGGCAAAGGAGCGGTAGATAATGTCGGCAAGGCTTCTGAAATTGTTCAGGATGAACGCGAAGGCGCCGACATAGAGCACCTTTCGGACGAGCCGACCGAGAATATTGGGTTCGCCGCCGAACGCCCAGACCAGGCCCGCCAGCGTGATGTCAATGCCGATCAGGATGGTAGTGAGAAAGGCGACGTCGCCCGAAAGCAGACCGAACCCGCTGTCGATATACCGGATGAAGGTCTGCATAAAGCGATCGATGACGCCGAGGTCATTCATGTCGCCGTCTTCCTCGTTGTCTTGAAGACTGCTGATCAGTTGCCGGGATAGGCCGTACCGGTGCCCAGGAAACGCTTCGTCGTCTCGCGGGCGGCTTCCTCAGACTGCGCCTTGCGGGCAGCATCTTCGGCTTCAGCCCGGAACTGGGTCGCGAGCAGCGTCTGGATCTGCATCTGCTGCTTGGTCGAAAGCGCGATCAGCTGATTGGTGGCCTGGCTTGCCTCAAGGGCACCTGCCGCGCCCTGACTGCGGTTGACGAGATCGGTAAGCAGGTCGCCGTCGGCCCGCACGTTCTCCACGATCTGCGACTGCGCGCTCATGGTTTGGCGGAACGCCTGCATGGCGTTTTGCCAGCGCTCGCGCGCGGCGCTCGCCACATCGTTGACCTCGATTGTGGCGTCGTAGCTTTCCGGATATTGCACACGCCACTGGTTCTGAAGCTTGTCGAGATCGAAGCTCAGGCCGCTGGCCTGGGTCATCAGGCCGTCGATCCGTTGGAGCGAACCTGTGAGCTGGCCCACGGAAGAAAAATCCAGGCGCTGAAGGTGCCGCGCCATGTTCTGCAGCATCGTCGCCTGGTTCTGAAGCGACTGGATCTGGTTGTTTATCTGCTCCAGGGAACGTGCCGCTGTCAGCACGTTCTGCGCATAATTCGACGGATCGAACACGATCAGGGCGTGGGCCGGCTGGACGTAGTCGGCCATTGGTTTTGCGATCAGGGAAACGGTGATCAGGCTGGTGAGAAGGCGGCGCCGCATCATGACGATTGCTCCTTGTCTGGTTGAGGGAATTGCTGGAGAAGCTCGGCAGCCCAATCGAGGCCGCGCGCAATCAGAAACCGGGCGGCAAAGCCCTCCTGTCCGTGCTCTGACAGCACCTTGTCGATCAGGGTCTGCGTGGCCGGATCAGAGGCGCCGCAGAGCGCAAGAGCGATCGGGCCGAGCCCGAGCTCGAAGAGGCGGTTGCCGCGGCGCGACTGCAGATAATACTGGCGCTTCGGTGTGGCACGGGCGACCAATTCGATTTGCCGCTCGTTCAGGCCGAAGCACTCATAGGCTGCCCGCACCTGCGGTTCCACGGCACGGTCATTGGGAAGAAAAATGCGCTGTGGGCAGCTCTCGATGATTGCCGGCGCGATCGACGAGGCAGCGATGTCTGCAAGTGACTGCGTGGCGAAAATGACGGAGACGTTCTTCTTTCGCAGCACCTTCAGCCATTCGCGGATGCGGGCGGCAAAGAGAGGGTTGTCGAGATAGACCCACGCCTCGTCGAGCATCAGCAGCGTCGGCCGTCCGTCGAACCGCTCCTCGAGACGATGGAACAGATAGGTGAGCACCGGGAGCACAGCGCCTTGGCTGTGCATCAGCTCTTCGGTCTCGAAACACTGCACATCCGACAAAGCCAGCCGATCTTCATCGGCATCGAGCAGCCGGCCGAAGGGACCGTCGAGCGTGTAGGGCATCAACGCGGCCTTGAGCCCATTGGACTGAAGCAGAACCGACAGGCCCGTCAGCGTGCGTTCCTGCACCGGCGCAGTCGCAAGGCTGATGAGTGCCGACCAGATCGCCTCCTTTACCTCCGGCGTAACGCTGACATTCTCATGGGCAACGAGGCCGGCGATCCATTCCGCCGCCCAGCTGCGAGTAGTCTGGTCGCCGATATTGCTCAGTGGCTGGAAGGCAAGCGCACCATCCGCGCCCAGCGCGTGGTGTTCTCCGCCCATGGCCAGTGTTGCCGCACGAGCCGAATTGCCCTTGTCGAAGACATAGACCTGCGCCCCGGCATAGCGTCGAAACTGCAGAGCGACTAGCGCGAGCAGAACCGACTTGCCGGCACCGGTCGGCCCAACGACCAGCATGTGGCCGACATCGCCGACGTGGGTGGAAAGCCGAAACGGTGTCGACCCGTTGGTCTCTGCGAAGAGAAGCGGCGGGGATTCGGTCCCAGTCACGTTGGCGAGATGCTCGTTGTCCACCGGACCGGCCCACGCCGACGACAGCGGCATGACATGGGCAAGATTCAGCGTGTGAACGAGCGGCTGGCGAACGTTAGCGTAGACATGACCGGGCAACGAGCCGAGCCACGCCTCGACCGCGTTGATGCTTTCACGGATCGTGGTGAAGCCGAGCCCATTGACTATGCGCTCAACCGCTCGGAGCTTTTCCGCGGCGGCCTGCCGGTCCTGGTCCCATACCGTCACCGTTGTGGTGAGATAGCCGAAGCCGACGTGATCGCCGCCCAATGCCTGAAGGGCGGCATCCGCATCGAGCGCCTTGTTGTCGGCGTCACTATCGACGAGAGGGACGGGTTCGTTGGTCACGACCTCGCGCAGGATAGCTGCGACCGATTTGCGCTTGGCAAACCACTGACGGCGCAACCGGGTCAGTGTCTTTGTGGCTTCCGTCTTGTCGAGCGGGATGAAGCGCGTCATCCAGCGGTAGGCGAAATCCTGATGGTTGAGCGCGTCGAGGATCCCTGGCCGGGTGACGTTCGGGAAACCAAGAACGGTGAGGGTGCACAGATGCTGCTCACCCAGCATCGGCTCCAGACCGCCGGTAAGCGGCGCGTCAACCAGAACACCGTCGAGATACATTGGCGTTTCCGGCATGGCGACCGGATGGCGGTAGGTCGAGATTGTGCCGTGCAGATAGGTTAGCGTCTCGGCATCATCGAGGGCGCGCACTTCCGGCATGAAGCCGGACAGCAAATCCAGGACGCGGTCGGTCTCGTCGCGAAACCACGCCAGCTCCTGGCGCCAGTCTCTAGCCCCTCCCGAGTGATGCGAGTCGACCAGTGCGCTTTCCGCCCGCGCCTGGCCATCTGGCGCCGGCATGAAGACCAAGGTCAGATGATAGCGACTCTCGAAGTGCGCGACCTTGCCCTCGAAGGCCGCGCGCCGTTCCTCATCGACCAGCCATGAGGCAGCATCGGGAAAAGCCGAGCTCGGATAGCCCAGCGCTTCAACGCGCTCGGCCTCGAAAAACAACCCCCATCCGGAGCCCAACCTTCGTAGCGCATTGTTAGCTCGTGCGCAGATGCCGACCAACTCGGCTTCGGTCGCGCTTTCAAGGTCGGGGCCACGGAACCGGAAGGTTCGCTGGAAGCTACTGTCTTTATTGAGCACGATGCCGGGCGCGACCAAAGCGGCCCAGGGCAGATGATCGGCAAGCCGATCGGCTTTGCCGCGATACTCCGAAAGGTTCAGCATGCAAGCCACCCCTTCAGGCGAAGATGACGGACAAGCACGCTGGCGAAGTCCGGATCGCGGCGAGCGGCAAAGACCGCGAGGGTGTGGCCGGCGATCCAGAGCGCCAGTCCGGCGATCCACTGCTGCAGGCCAAGGCCTATTGCCGCGGCCACCGTGCCGTTGAGGATCGCCACCGCTCGCGGCGCGCCGCCCAGCAGGATCGGCTCAGTCAATGCCCTGTGAACGGGGACTTCGAAACCCTCGATATGCTGCTCTCCGGTGGCCATCAGACGAGTGCCCCGCCGCCGAAGGAGAAGAAGGAGAGAAAGAAGCTCGATGCCGCGAAGGCGATCGACAGGCCGAAGACAATCTGGATCAGCCGGCGAAAACCGCCTGCCGTGTCGCCGAAAGCAAGGGTCAGGCCGGTGGTGATGATGATGATCACCGCGACGATCTTGGCGACCGGTCCCTGGACCGACTCAAGGATCTGCTGCAGCGGCTGTTCCCAAGGCATGCCGGAGCCCGCTGCGTGGGCCGGGACGGTGAGAAGAAACGCGAGCGCGGTGGACGAAAGGAAGCGAAGCTTCTTGAGCATGAGGTGACCTTTCAAAACTGCTGGAGTTGCGGAAGCGTGAGCGGGGTGACGGCGTAATCACCGCTGCTGTCGAGACCGGTGACCTCAGCGATCGCGTCAATGCGGCGCGAGGATCCGCGCCCAGCGATGAAGACGATCAGATCTACCGCATCAGCGATGAGGCGGCGGGGAACGGTGACGACGGCTTCCTGGGCGAGCTGCTCGATACGGTAGAGAGCGGAGCGCGCCGAATTGGCGTGAACCGTTGCGATGCCGCCGGGATGCCCGGTGTTCCATGCCTTCAGCATGTCCAGGGCTTCCGCGCCCCTGACTTCGCCCACGATGATGCGGTCGGGTCTGAGCCGCAGGGTCGAGCGCACGAGATCGGCGAGCGTGACCGACCCCCGCCTCGTCCTCAAGGCAACGCAATCCTTCGCCGCGCATTGCAGTTCGCGCGTGTCCTCGATCAGGATCACCCGCTCGTCGCAATCGGCGGCTTGTGCCAGCAGCGCATTGGCAAGTGTTGTCTTGCCCGACGACGTGCCGCCGGCGACCAGGATGTTGCCCCGCTCGCGGACCGCCTTCTTCAGCGCATCGGCCTGCAGCGGCAGCATGACCCGGTCGGCGACATAGTCGGCCAACGTGTAGAGTTTCGCCGCAGGCTTTCGGATGGCGAAGCATGGCCCCAGCACGACAGGCGGCAGCAGACCCTCGAAGCGCTCGCCCGATGGCAATTCGGCGCTGACAATCGGATTGTCCGCATGCGCCTCGGCGCGCACGTGGGAGGCGACCAGGCGGATGATGCGTTCGGCCTCAGAAGGATGCATGTGCACGCCGGTGTCGACCCGGCCTTCACCCAACCGGTCGAGCCGCAGCGCACCGTCGGGATTGACCATCACCTCAATGACGGTCGGATCGGCAAGGGCTTCGGTGATCGCCGGACCCATGGCGGTGCGCAGCATGGCGCGGCGGCGATGGTCGGCTTCCGGATGAGAACTCATCCTTCCCCTCCCCTGCGATCGTCGGTGCCAAGTGACCGTTTCCCGGAAGCGATTTGGCGGCCGACTTGTTCGACGAACTTCTCGAAGCGCTCCTGGGCAATCGCTTGCGTCGCCTTGTCCGGCACCGGCGTGTGAGCATGAAGCGTGATCGAAAAGCGGATGAAGAGCGCCAGGCTCTCCAGGATCATCTCGACATCGCGCCTGACATGTCCGAGGTCACGGGAAAGACGGTCGAGCCTCTTGCCGTAGCGGTGGTCGAGTTCATTCTCCCCACGCCGCTTGATAAAGGCCTCGACCGCGTGCGCCACAATGGCCGATTTGGTGGTCGATGGATTGCGGCTGAGGTTCTCCAGCTTCTCGCTCAACTCGGGTCCAAGCAAAAACTGATGACGAATGCGGTGGGGCTTCATGCTGCTTGTTCCCTCTGACCGGCGCTGATGCACCGGCGACGGGAACGAGCATCGTCGAGATCCTCGAAATCGCTTACGGCCGTTATCTACGCTGAGATGCGCCCGCGTATGGCGCGCCGTTCAGAAGCCGGGCACGATGTCCTTGTCGTCGCCCATTCCCTCATTGAGGCCGTACGCACGTGCTGCGGTGGAAATCCGATCCATGACGCGCTTGTCGGCGAGCGTCTCGCAGTCATCGTCTGCGGGCGTGAACAGATCGCCATGATCAGGCTCCTGGGCGACGAGGGTCCGTTCTTCGGGCAGGCCCGGATGGCGCTGCTGCTGGACACCTCCGTCTTCGATTGCCGCGCCGGCACTGTCGTCGTCGCCAACCAGACGCCGATCCACGCCGCGCACCTGTCCGCTCCAATCGTCCGGGCGCGACGTGGGCCGATCCGGGTAGGCACCGTCGCGCAGCACCGGCGAAGGCAGCACTCGCTCCGTGAAATTCGGATCCTGGTAATAACGCAACTTCTTGGCGCGAATCGGCGGCAATCCCGAAACCAGGATTAGTTCGTCAGCCTGCGGCAACTGCATCACCTCACCCGGCGTCAGCAGGGGGCGAGCGGTCTCTTGGCGGCTTACCATGACGTGGGACAACCAGGGCGCCAACCGATGGCCGGCATAGTTACGCATCGATCTGAGTTCCGTCGCGGTACCGAGCGCGTCCGAGATGCGTTTGGCCGTGCGCTCGTCATTTGAGGAAAAGGCAATCCGCACATGGCAATTGTCGAGAATGGCGTTGTTCTCGCCATAGGCCTTGGAGATTTGGTTCAACGATTGCGCTATCAGATAAGCGCGGATGCCGTAGCCTGCCATGAAGGCGAGCGCAGTCTCGAAGAAGTCGAGCCGACCGAGCGCCGGAAATTCATCCAGCATCATCAGGAGCTGATGCTTGCGGCTCTTCTTTGGATCGCCCTCCAGGCGCTCGGTCAGCCGCCGGCCGATTTGATTGAGCACCAATCGCACCAGGGGCTTAGTGCGCGAGATATCCGACGGCGGCACGACCAGATACAGCGACATCGGTCGCTCGGCATCCACAAGGTCGGCAATGCGCCAGTCGCAGGCCGATGTTGCCGCGGCCACCGTTGGATCACGATAGAGCCCGAGAAACGACATGGCGGTCGAGAGAACGCCTGAGCGCTCGTTCTCTGACTTGTTCAGCACCTCACGAGCCGCCGAGGCCACGACCGGATGGACCTGGGGCTTGTCCACCGTGCCGAGGTGGTTGGTGGTCATCATCCGCTGCAGTGTCGCAGCGAATGAGCGTTGCGGGTCCGACAGGAAGGTGGCGACACGGGCGAGTGTCTTTTCCTCTTCGGCGTAGAGCACGTGCAAGATGGCGCCAACTAGAAGTGAATGACTGGTCTTCTCCCAATGGTTCCGCCGCTCCAGCGCGCCTTCCGGATCGACGAGAATGTCGGCGATGTTCTGAACGTCGCGGACCTCATCCGGACCTTTGCGCACTTCCAGCAGCGGGTTGTACCGCGCCGATCTCGGATCGGTCGGATTGAACAAGAGACAGTGCGAGAACTTCGATCTCCAGCCAGAGGTCAGCTGCCAGTTCTCGCCTTTGATGTCGTGAATGACGGCCGAGCCGGTCCAGGAAAGAAGGGTTGGAACAACGAGTCCGACGCCCTTGCCCGAACGTGTCGGCGCAAAGGCCATGACGTGTTCCGGTCCGTCATGGCGCAGATAGCGATAATTCAGTCCGCCAAGGAAAACGCCGGCCGGCTGAAACAGCCCCGCCTTCTCGATCTCCAGCTTCATGGCCCATCGTGAGGACCCATAGGTGGTGACCAACCCCCGCTGCCGTGCGCGCCAGAGGGACCCAGCTATCGCGGCGGCACAGCCCAGGAACCCGCTGGCTCCGGCAAGTATGCCAGCCTTGTCGAAGACTTCAGGCGCATAGGCGTCAAATTGGAACCACCATTCGAACAGTTTCCACGGCTGGTAGATCGGCCAGCCGACTGTCACAAACCATGGCGCGCCGAGTGGCGGCTGATAGGAGAGCATGTAGGCGCACCATTGGGTTGCAGTCCACACGCCAAGAATGACAATTGCGAATACGACAGCGATCTGCCCAATCAGCAACTTCGTGGGTGTCAATGGCTTGCTCCGCTCTTCTGGGCAGACGGACCAAACATCGCGCGGAGCGATGAGAATTCGAACGGCCTCTACGTGCGACTAGGTGCGATGACAAGGTTGATAGGTATTGTTCAGCTGCGAACAGCGAAAATCCGCCGCAGCAACCTATCGGCGTGCCAGGTACGCGGTTTGGTTGCAGAAATGTTGGCATCTGCGCGGGGCACATTGAAGAAGGCTGTGTGTGGTGAGGAAGGCGCATCCGGGCCACGATGATGCCAAGCGTCAGGGGACTGGCACCCGGTGCTTGATGCCGTCCGGCGTCGGGGACAGGCCATCTGGCAGGCCTTGCCGCTAGCCGAGCAGCGCCGCGTGGTGCGTCATCTTCGTGCGCTGTGGGATGTGCATCGCTTCCGCATCGCGCCACAGATCGCGGCCGTGCTCGATCGCCGCGTTGCCGAGGGCAGGCTTGCCTATCGCGCCGCATCGATTGTCGGCGCCGAACAGGCAGACGGATGCATTCGCGTGCGGCAGCGGCTGCGTGGCCAACGCAGCCTCGTTGTCGATGCTTTCGACAGTGTGATCGTGACGACCGGACCGGCGCACGCCGATGTCTTGCGGACCAACACAGCGATTGCGGCGCTCGAGCGGATGGGATTGGTCCGGCTCGACCCGATTGGTCTTGCTTTGGAGACCGACAGTCAAGGCCGTGCGGTCGGCACATCCGGGCGCCCGACCGACAGATTTTCGTCAGCGGGCCACTGGCGCGCGGCAGCGTTGGCGAATTGATGGGAATTCCCGAAGTCACCGCGCATGCCGAGCGCATCGCCGCTGAAATCGACGAATGGCTTGGATATCAAACGGCGTTGCGCCACAAGGTGTCATGAAGCTGCAAACACGATAAGGCTATCCAGATGACACTGACCGAACGCGTTCCCCCAGTGGAAACCCGGATTCCCCTGAAATTTGCGATGCGACACTTGGCCGGAGCTGTCTCCGTGGTGACCGCAGGTGTTGGCGACGAACGGACGGGCGCAACCGTTACTACCGCCCATTCCCTATCGGTCGAACCAGAGGTGATGGTTGTGAGCATCAACCTGAACTCGTCTACCTGGGCAGCCATCAGCCGGCATGGGCATTTCTGCGTGAATGTGCTGCGTGCCGACCAGATGGCGATTGCCGACCGTTTCGCCGGACGCGGTGACCTGAGGGGGGCGGCGCGTTACGAGGGAGCCCGCTGGTCTAGCCTTACAAGCGGCGCATTGGCACTCGACAGCGCGCTCGCCGCGGTCGACTGTACGGTCGAGGACACGATTATTCGCCACAGCCACGCGCTGATCCTCGGCAGCGTCCGGCAGGTGGTGAGCGGAGAGCCAGGCCCGGCGCTGATCTATCATCACGGCGCATACGGATCATCGTGAGCTTGTTGGGTTCGGCTCCTTTCCAAACAGCTTGATTAAGCTAAACCGCGCGAAGCGATGTAAAGCGCCATCAGCCTGGCACTGGGCCACGGCGCCCCATCGCGCGAAGGGCAAGGTCGAAACCTTCGTCCACCGAGTTCACGATCCGGCCACTCAGTTCGTATCCAGGCAGACATCGGGATGGCGGGACAGGAGGCAGGGCAATGCCGTCGTGCATGACCTCGAGGCGACCATCGGGGTAGTCGCAGACGACGACCTTTTTGCGGGCAAGTCGCCTCGCGGTATCGGTCGGATCGAGAATGAACAGCACCTTGTCGTAGCGCAGTGTCAGGGCCTGAGACAGCGTGCGGACCTCCTTGCGGCACATGGCGCCGACCAGATTCTCGTGATCGGGGCGGCGCATGTCCTTCGGGTTGCGTGGTTCTTTGCGAAAACGTGCGTTAAAGTCCGCCATGAATGCCGGCGCAAAGGCGTTGGCCGCCTCGATGGTGTTGATGCCGCGAAGGCGCAGTTCCTTCATAAGCCGGTCCTGCAGCGTCTGATGGGCGCTTAACACGACCTTTTGCCTGTGGGGAGTTGGCGCAGATGATGTGGATGTTGAGCTCGTAGAGAGCCCGGCCGAACTGCGTCAGGCCACTGCTTCTATCCTTCTCCGAACATGTGTCGTCCGGAAGACGCCATGCTTGTCCCTGTAGAAAGAAAGCGGCTTGCCCCAGCGCCTTGCGGCATGAAAATAGTCGCACGTGTTCTCCGACCCCGCAAAGCGCAGATGCAGCAGCTTGCCGGTCGCGTCGTCTATGAAGACGAGCATGGCGCATTTGGGGCCACGATTCTCGAACCACCAGTGATGCGAGCCGTCGATCTGCACCATCTCGCCGAGACAGTCGCGCCGTCCGCGCGGCTGGTGCACGCGGCGCTTGCGTTCACGGCCCGATGTCCAGATCCCGGCCTCCGTCATCCATTTGCGCAGCGTCTCTGCTGACGGCGATTTGATGCCGCTCGATCACTCTTCGTGGGCAAGCGTTGGACCGAAGTCGACATAGTGTTCGCGGATCAGCTCCAAAGCGAAGTCGCGAATGCCATTGATGATGCGGGTGTCAGAGTCGGAAACGACAGCACATCGCGATGCCGTTGGGGGGGCGTCCACCGCATCGAGTAGGGCTGAGCATGAGGGGGAAGGCGGATAGCCGAAGCGTGACAGCGCGATGACCCGAAAGCCCTCGCCAACAGGGCGGCCGTAGGAGCACCGGCATACCGTCAGGCGCGATGCGGACCGACAGCCCCCCGGCGAAGGGCGCTGATTGATCGATCGAATTTGAATTCGGATCGTTTTATCAGCTGACATAATCCAAATCGAATTCCTCACGATGTTTCAGCACGCGCCTGGATTTTTCTGCATTTGGCTCCGGCGAAGACCCCGGTGGTGCGGTGTAAGCGCGCCTCCGGCATCTTGGACTGCTGCATTGCCGCAGCGATGGTTCCAACCTGCTAGGCGTCGCCAAACCGCGCATCATTGGGTTGGATGCCGGATCCCCGTGGGCGACGTTGCCGGATCCAAACCAACCATGGCCGCGACCAGAGTTGCCACGTCGGAATGGCCAAGCACCTTGCCGTCGCCGGACTTGATGGTTTCGCCGACATTGCCCGGCCCGGCGAACAGTCATTGATCAGCCCTTGTCGGTGGTGCCCAGTACGCTGGCTGAAACCGATCACGATCAGGAAAAGTCGATACTTGAACAACAGGATCGAGCAGGACCATCGGCGCATTCAATCGCCGTGTGCGGCCGATGCTGGCCTTCAAGTCGCCGGCCACCGCCAGCATCATCCTGTCCGGGATCGAAATGCTTCACATGATGCGCAAGCGACAGGCAAGTACGCATTCAATCCAAATCCCTCCCTGGCCGAGCAGTTCGCCATGCTGGCGGCATGACAGCGGCCGGTCTCGACCACCTTCATGACGCAGAAAAAACTTTGGGACCGAGCAGGGAGATTTTGCAGAGAGACAGGAAGCAGCGAGCGGTTGCTCATGGCATACTCATGCAATCGGTCAATCCCATTCCGGCGTCCACGGCACCTTGTTCTTGTCCACGCACCTGAAGTTCGTGCATGTGAGAGCGTCGATCCGCTTCATGTCGACGCTAGATAGAACGAAATCCATGACGTCGAAGTTCGACCGCATGTTTTCCGGCTTGGTTGACATTGTATTGACGGCGACGCCTTTCTGCAGAATCCATCTCAACACCACCTGCGCAGCCGACTTTCCGTAGGCTATGCCGATCTGGCCAAATTGCGGATATTTGAAAACCTCCCCCCTCGCGACCGAAGAGAACGAAGCCAGCGGAACGCCCGTCTGAAAGGACATGTCGAGCAGAATTGACTGATCGAGAAGCGGGTGGAATTCAACCTGGTTGATCGCGATTTCGCCATTGGTGAATGATTGCGCGTCCCGCATCATTGAGGCCGTGAAATTAGAGACGCCGATCTCGGTCGCGATTCCCTTACGCTTCGCGTCCTGAAGTAGGGCGAGAGACTTGCGATTGTCCCCGGACGGATCCGGCCAATGAAGGAGCAGAAGGGCGACCTTCGACACGCCAAGAGCGTTCAGACTCGCCTCCACCGATTTCAGGAACTGTTCCTCGGTGTAGTTCTCGGGATGCACTTTCGTGGTGATGAGAAGGTCGTCTGTCGAGACGTTAGCCTGGCGGATGGCCGCGCCCAAGTCGGCCTCGTTTCCGTACAGTTGAGCTGTGTCGAATGATCGATAGCCGACCTCGTACGCAGCGGCAAATGCCTTCTCCAAATCCTCGCCCTTGAGCGGATATGTTCCAAACGAACGTTCATGTCCCGGCCGAAAGCAGATCGACATTTTCCTTTCCTTTCCCAGGCGCCGTAGCGAACCGTGTGCACATTGAGCTGCTATAGATGGATGCTGTCCCAAACCACGGCGCGATCGATCGACTGGATCACCTTCCTCTCTGCCACGGCCATTCTCCGACTGACGTCCTTTCATAATGCAGTGGTCAACCTCCGTTGTGGATGGAGCCGACGTCAATCATGCGATCCAGCGAACGGATGAAGCTCCAAAGCTAGCCACATGCAATCCGTATCCGCGTAATACTGATGCCATGGGTAGAGAAACCCGCCAATACTATCGCTTGTGCAATCGAAGAATGGCTGGGCGAAGCCCGGAGCCATCAGGATTTCTTCGGTCAGTGTTTCCCGCTGCTGCGTCTGAAACTTCTGCATCCGTCCCACTCCCATGATCTGCACATGGGTCTCGATGAATGGATGCAGATTGTGGATCAGGCAGTCCGTCGCTTCCGGAGCAAACCAAAGATTGGCTTTCGCGGCAAAAGTCATGCCGTCGGTCTCCGGGTTCCCGGCAAGCATTGCCGCTGCACCGCTCAGACGAATTTCAATAAGGTCGTCCTGCGATGAGCGGTAGAGCGGCAGTCCGAGAATTTCCGCGGTCGGGTCGGTGATCGTCTCCGCATATCGCGGCCACCCTAGAGTGCTCGCCCTGGCGCCTACTGTCTCGAGAACACGGATCACAATCATTGCCTGTGCGTTCTCGATGACCGCGTCGATGAGCGTGGTCGATGAAAATGGCTGGATTGTTTGCCGAGGCTTACCAGCGATCTCAACGACGGTATCACCGATGTTGAAGACGATATTGCGCCCGTGAAGTGCGAATGACGAAGCGCCCTCAATCAGTTCGGCGTCAACCACAGCGTTGGAGAAATTGAGATCTCGCCGGTTGTTACGCCTAGCCATGAGCTTCCTCTCTTGCCATCGTCGCCCGGTCCGGTCCGTCCGACAGGGACATGGTGGTGTTCGTGGGAGGGCGTGGATCGCAGCGAAATCCAAAGATCGGTGCGCGCCACGCCGCTGACATCTGGGCCCATCAGCTGGCCAGCCGCGCCTCGCGTGCCGTCTGTGCAGCGAAATATCTCGCGATTGCATCGATAACCCGAGTTGTCGCCTTTCCATCGCCGTAGGCGTCCACGGGCCGGGCCATTCGTGAATATTCGTCCGGATCGCGCAGCAGTCGGGTCGCTTCACTCACGATGCGGGCGGTGCTGCGGCCCACAAGGCGCGCTGTGCCAGCTTCGACAGCCTCCGGCCGCTCGGTGATGTCCCTTAAAACAAGCGTCGGTTTGCCGAGTGAAGGGCCTTCTTCCTCTGCGCCGCTGCTGTCCGAGATGATGATGTCCGAGCGCAGCATAAGGCTGCAGAAATTCCGGTACGGTAGCGGATCCACCACCGTAATATTCGCCTGGTTGCTCAGATAGGGCAACATGACTTCGCGCACTGCCAGGTTCTTGTGCAATGGGATGATGACACGCACGTTCTCCTGGGATGATAGCTGCACCAGAGCTCTTGCGATCTCGTGCATCGGTGCACCCCACGACTCGCGTCGATGTGCTGAGGCGACCACGATTCGCCGCGTATCGTTCTTGAGGTCGGCAAGTGCGGGCTCGGCGAAGGCGGGAGCATTTTCGGCCGCCCAATGAAGTGCATCGACGACCGTGTTGCCGGTGACCGTGATACGATCCTCACGGGCACCTTCGCGGATAAGGTTCTCGCTGCTCCGGATGGTCGGCGCCAGGTGGAGATCCGTTATCTGGGCAACGAGGCGCCGATTGGCCTCCTCTGGATATGGTGATGCAATGTTGCCGCTGCGTAAGCCCGCCTCGAGATGGATGATGGGGATACGGTGCTGGAAGGCGGCCAGGGCGCCTGCCAGGGTGCTCGCGGTATCGCCATGAACGATCACCGCGTCCATTCCCCATTGTTCCATTTGCACGGAGAGCATTTCCAGTATTCGATGTGTGACCTGCGACAAGGTCTGGCGAGGTTGCATGACGTTTAGTTCGATGTCCGGTCGAATACCGAATTCCGGTAAAGTGATATCAAGCATCTCGCGATGCTGCCCCGTGGAAACAACGAGTGGCTCGAACCTGCGGTCGAGCTTCATTGCGTTGATGACTGGGGCGCATTTAATCGCCTCAGGACGAGTACCGAAAATGAATGCCACTTTGGACATGATCGTCTCTCCAGAAGAATCTGAGGGGTCGCCGGCGACCGCAGTTGCCAAGGACTTCCATAGGGGGGCCATCCATCAGGGCCTAAGCGAACCACGTGTTGGCCAATCACAGCGGACAACGAGAATCCTCTAGCCGAGGTCGACTGGAATGCGAGCGTCGCTTTCTGGTGGACGGCGATGCGCCCTTCCCACAGAATGCGGTCTGACGCAGATCTCCTTCTTGTTTCATCCATCGCGGCTAACCGCGCCATCAATGCTGGTCGGCAGTTGCTGCCGCCACTCCTCAACGAAGAGACACAAAACTCGTGCCAATTTGGCTGATCGAGCTGAAGAAAAAACTTTGTGGTTGCTTTACAGCTATTTAGCCAAAGACAAAGGATCGGCTAAACAAGACTGTGTGTGACGGATCCGACAAAGAGACTGTGTGTCACGGACCCGACAAGGCCGACAGAAGGCGCGGATCTGGTGCAACGAAGAAAAAATTGGCCGCGTTGGTCCACGTTGGCGTTGGACCGCCCCTCAAAGCGTCGCTGACTCTTCACTCTTTCCCTGATCGCCCACCACAGTCCCGGCAGTGATTGGCGGAGAATGGCTGTGGGGTTCTGGATTGGCTTTTCGGTCGAAAAGCGAAGGGGATTTCGGGCTGACAGAATGGGAACTCTCGGAACGAGGTAACCCGATGATGGTCTATCGCAACAGAGGACTAACCATCTTTCCGTGCTGGTCGCCGGTGGCGACACCGATCACCGCGCCCTCGTCGTTGTAGAGCACTTCGGTTGCGGCAAAGCCGGGATAGATCTCGACGCCGAGCTCTTCCGCCTTGGTCGCCAGTCAGCGACAGACATTGCCGAGCGATACGATGTAGTTGCCATGATTGTTCATCAAGGGCGGCATGGCGAAGTTCGGCAGGCGGATCGAGCCGGCCGGGCCGAGCAGCAAGAAATGGTCGTCCGTCACCGTGGTCTTGAACGGATGGCTATCGTCCACGCACCAGTCAGGCAGCAGGCGGTCGATGCCGATGGGATCGACAACGGCGCCCGACAGGATATGGGCGCCGACTTCCGAGCCCTTTTCCAGCACGAGGACGGTGAGATCAGGATTGACCTGCTTCAACCGGATCGCGGCCGACAGGCCCGCAGGCCCCGCGCCGACGATCACGACGTCGAATTCCATGCTCTCGCGTTCGGAGAGTTCGATCGTCATCGAAGCAGCTAAGTCCTCAAAGCGCCTTTTCGAGTTCCGGCAGGGCCTCGAAGAGATCCGCAACGAGACCGTAGTCGGCAACTTGGAAAATAGGCGCCTCCTCGTCCTTATTGATCGCGACGATGACCTTCGAATCCTTCATGCCGGCCAGATGCTGGATGGCCCCGGAGATGCCGCAGGCGATGTAAAGGTCCGGGGCGACCACCTTGCCGGTCTGGCCGACCTGCCAGTCGTTGGGTGCATAGCCAGCATCGACGGCCGCACGCGACGCACCGACGGCGGCGCCAAGCTTGTCCGCAACGGGAAGGATGACTTCTTTGAATTTCTCCGACGAGCCGAGCGCCCGACCGCCGGAGATGATGATCTTCGCCGAGGTCAGCTCCGGTCGGTCCGAGGTCGAAAGTGCGTTCGACACAAAGGTCGAAAGCTCTGAAGAAAAGGCTGCCGTCGAGATTTCCTCGACGACAGCAGATGGGCCTTGGGAGGCGTGGGAAAAGGACGCCGAGCGTACGGTGATCACCTTCTTGGCGTCAGTCGACTGCACCACCTGGATGGCATTGCCGGCATAGATCGGCCGTTTGAACGTGTCGGCAGAGACGACCTCGACGATTTCCGAGATCTGCGCGACATCGAGCAGCGCAGCAACGCGCGGCAGGATGTTTTTGCCGACCGAGGTCGCGGCCGAGACGACCGCATCGTAATTGCCGGCGATCGACACGATGAGCGCCGCCAGCGGTTCTGCGAGATTGTTGGCAAGACTGGCGTCGTCGGCAAGCAGCACCTTGGAAACGCCGGAGAGTTTTGCAGCCGCATCGGCCGCAGCCTTGACGCCGGAGCCGGCGACGAGCACATGCACGTCGGAACCGATCTTCGACGCGGCCGTCAGCGCCTTTGCGGTCTGGTCGGAAAGGGTTTCATTGTCGTGATCTGCCAGAAGAAGAATGGCCATGGTTTAGTCTCCCTTTCCCACCTTAGAGCACGCCGGCTTCGGTCTTGAGCTTTTCAACCAGTTCGGCGACCGACTTAACCTTGACGCCTGCCTTGCGGCCGAACGGTTCCTGGGTCTTCAGCACCTTGAGGCGCGGGGCGGTGTCGACGCCGAAGTCGACCGGTGTCTTCTTGTCGAGCGGCTTTTTTTTGGCCTTCATGATGTTCGGCAGCGACGCATAACGCGGCTCGTTGAGGCGAAGGTCGGTCGTAACGACGGCCGGAAGCTTCACGTCGATCGTCTGGAGACCACCGTCGACTTCGCGCGTCACCCTGGCTGTGCCCTCTGGTGCCTTGCCGTCGTCGATCTCGACCTTGGAAGCAAACGTCGCCTGCGCCCAACCAAGAAGGGCCGAGAGCATCTGGCCGGTCTGGCTGCTGTCGTCGTCGATCGCCTGCTTGCCGACGATGACGAGGCCGGGCTGTTCGGCCTCGGTGACACCCTTGAGGATCTTGGCGACGGCGAGCGGCTCGACGGCGTCGTCCGTCTCGACCAGCAAGGCGCGATCGGCGCCCATGGCAAGCGCGGTGCGCAGCGTCTCTTCGGCTTTCGCAGGACCGATCGACACCACAACCACTTCCTCAGCCTTGCCGGCTTCCCTGAGGCGTAGCGCTTCCTCAACCGAAATCTCGTCAAACGGGTTCATCGACATCTTGACATTCGTAAGCTCGACACCGGAGCCATCCGCCTTCACGCGGATCTTTACGTTGTAATCAACAACGCGCTTGACTGGGACCAAGATCTTCATGGCTCGACTCCAAAATTCGTCAGCAGAGGGCGTGGAAACGTTCGACCATGACGTCAAGCACCTCGCCGGGATCACGCTTCCACCAGTTGTTAGCGGAGAAAATCTCGACCTCGCAGGGACCGGTGTAGCCGGTGCCTTCGACACTCGCGCGGATCGTCTTGAGATCGGCAACACCGTCGCCCATCATACCGCGGTCCAGCAGCACGTCGCGCGTGTCGGCAAGCCAATCGCAAAGGTGATAGCCGAAAATCCTGTCCTTGCCGGCGCGCTGCAACTGGGTGTCAAGATCGCAGTCCCACCAGACATGGTAGACGTCAACGGCAATGCCAAGGTTCGGCGCATCAACCGCCTCGCAGATATCGACAGCGTCACGCACGGTCGTCAGGCAGGAGCGGTTCCCGGCGTAGACGGGATTGAGAGGTTCCAGCGCCAGCTTGACATTGCGGTCCGCCGCATAGAGTGCGAGGTCGGCAACACGTTCAGCGACAATCTTCAAGCTCTCGGCAGTGCCCTTGGTGCCGGGATGTACGCCGCCCACCACAATCGTCAGCACAGTGGCACCCAGACCGGCAGCCATATCGATGGACGCCCTCGCCTCATCGAGAACCGCTGTCCTGTCGATCGCTTCGCTACCGACAAGGAACGGTGTGCGGCAAAGCCCGGCGACGGAAAGGCCTGCCGAGCGCACCCGCTCGCCAATCTCGTTCGCCCGCGCACCGACTTCGCGGCGCCAGAAGACGATCGAGCCGAAACGACGGGCAGCACACGCATCAATCACCCGCTCCGGTGACCAGCCTGCACCGTGGCCATCCAAGTTGTGTCCGAGGCTGGCGGTGTTGAGCGCGAGCGCCAAATGGTCCGTCGAGAAATCGCGCATCGCCTACGCCCCGTAAACAGCGAGCAACTTCTTCATGCGCTCGACGGCGCGGTTGGGATCGCGCAGCAGGCCGCACTGGTCCGCCTGACGGAACACCTCGACGAAATACGGCAGCGGCCGCATCGCCTGGGCGCCGTTCAGCATCACGAAGTGATCCTGGAAGCCGTTCAGCCAGGCGAGGAAGACGACGCCGGTCTTGTAGTATTGGGTGGGCGCGCGGAAGATCAGGCGAGCGAGCGGCACGGTCGGGTCGAGCGTTGCACGGAAGCCCGCCTTGTCGCCGTCGCCCAGCCGCTCCACCGCATAGGCGGCGGCCGGCGCGAGCGGGTCGAAGATGCCGAGAAGGGCGTGCGAAAAGCCCTCGCTGTCACCTTCGATGAGTTCCGGATAGTTGAAGTCGTCGCCCGTATACATTTTCACGCCGGCGGGCAGACGACGGCGCATGACGGCCTCCTTTTCCTTGTCGAGAAGGGAGATCTTGATGCCGTCAACCTTGGCCGTGTTCGCTTCGATGACGGCGAGCGCCGTCTGCATGGCGGGGTCAAACGCCGCGTCGCCCCAATAGCCGGCAAGCTGCGGATCAAACATATCGCCGAGCCAATGCAGGATCACCGGCTGGTCGCAGGCGGCGAGCACATCGGAATAGATCTTGACGTAGTCTTCCGGCTTTTTTGCGACGCGCACCAGAGCACGGGAGGCCATGAGGATGAGGCGGCCGCCGAGCTTCTGAATGGCTTCCGCCTGTTCCAGATAGGCCCGGCGCACATCGTCCAGACTCGCCACTGCCGCGGGGTCGAGATGATCCGTGCTGCAGCCATTGGCGACCACCGCATCCGGGAGTTCCTCGCGGGTGCGGCGGATCAGCTCCAGTGCGCCCGGCCAGTCGAGACCCATGCCGCGCTGCGCCGTATCCATCGCCTCGGCAATGCCGAGGCCGAGGCCGGCGAGATAGCGGCGAAACTCCATCGTCTTGGCCCAGTCGACCGTGGCGCGACCCGACGGATCGTTCGCAGTGAAGGGATCGGCGACGACGTGGGCGGCCGAGTAGACTGTTCGCGCCGGGTTCCTGCCAAGCGTGGCGGCGGCGATTGGCTTTCCGGTCAGGGCATAGTGCGCAAGGCGGCCAGCGGTATCGGGAAGGGCGATTTTCATGAAAAACCTCAGAAGCGCGGGACGAGCATGCCGGCATCGGCTGGGATCGACAGTCCGGTTGTGTACGGAAGCCTGCCAGTCGCAAGCGAGGCAATCAGCGCACCGACCTCCTCAGGCTCGCCGACACGCGGGAAAAGCGTGAGGCCCTGCGCGGCCCGTTCGCGATAGGCCTCGATAACCGGCGCGGTCATCTCGGTGGCAATCAGGCCCGGCTGGACGTCATAGACGGCAATGTTCTCGCGCCCGAGACGGACGGCGAGAGTCTTGGAGACCATGGCGGCGGCGGCCTTCGAGGCGCAGTATTCCGAGCGCTGCTCCGCCACCGCGACCGCATTCGAAGACGTGACATTGACGATCGAATGGAAGAGTGGCGGCCGCGCGCGTGCAAGCAGACGACGCGCGAATGCCTGGCTCAGGAAGAACATAGCCTTCGTGTTGACGGCAAAACACCCGTCCCAGCTCTCCTCGGAGACCTCCATCATGTCTCCGCGCTTGAGCACGCCGACACCGGCATTGTTGACGAGCGTGGTAAGCGGCCCGAGCTTTTCCTCGACCGCATCGATCGCCGCACCGTGACCGCCGATCGCAGCGACATCGAACGCGGCGGCGACGACGGGGACGCCATGGGCGGCGACGCGCTCGACCGCGGCGGCAAGTTCGGCGTCCTCAGCCGGCCCGTTGACGGCGACCGCAAATCCTTCCTTCGCCAGAGCTTCAGCAACGGCAAGGCCGATGCCGCGCGAGGAGCCGGTGACGAGCGCGACCAGCCGGGCGGACGCGGCGCTCATGCCCTAGCGCCTTTCTTCAGGAGTTCGCGCGCGATGATCATGCGCTGGATCTGGTTCGTGCCTTCATAGATCTGTGTGATCTTTGCATCGCGGTAGAGCCGCTCCACCTCGAAGCCGCGGATATAGCCGGATCCGCCAAAGACCTGCACGGCATCGGCGGTACGCTGTACAGCCATGTCGCCGGCAAAGCACTTGGCGATGGAGCAGGCTTTGGTCGCATCCGCGCCGCTGTCGATTTTCGAAGCGGCAGAATGGACGAGCAGGCGTGCGGCCTCGATGTCCTTCGCCATGTCGGCCAGAAGCCATTGCACGCCCTGGAAGTCGGCGATCGCCTTGCCGAACTGTTTGCGCGTCCCGGCATAGTCGAGGGCGGCCTCCAGGCCGGCCTGTGCGATACCGACGGCGAGTGACGCAATGCCGACGCGCCCCTTGTCGAGGACCGACATCATCATGTGGAAACCGCGCCCCTCGGTGCCGAGCAGGGCATCTGCCCGAAGGCGCACATCGGTGAAGTTCAGCGCGCCGACCTGGCTGGCGCGCTGGCCCATCTTGTGCTCCTTCGGCCCCTTCTCGACGCCGGCCGCATGCAGGTCGACGATGAAGATCGACATGCCGCGATTGCCGGCTTGCTTGTCGGTTCGCGCCAGCACGAAACCGTAGTCGGCCACCGGCGCATTGTGGATCCAGATCTTGCCGCCGTTCAAACGCCAGCCGTCGCCGTCGCGCTCGGCCGTCGTGCGGATGCCCGAAACATCAGTGCCCGCCTCCGGCTCGGTGATGCAGTAGGCGACCTTCGAGCGCATGCCGAGTATTTCCGGCAGCAGGGCCTGCTGGCTTTCAGTGCCGTGGCGCACCAACAGGCTTGAGATCAGTTCGACCAGGCCGCACTGGTCGGCGACGGAAGCATATCCGCGGCTCAACTCCTCCATCACAAGGGCATAGGTCAGCGTGTCGAAGCCCGGCCCGCCGAGGGCTTCCGGCACGCCTATGCCGAATAGGCCGAGCTTTGCCATTTCGTCGTAAAGAGCCGTCGGGAAGCGTTCCTCGCGGTCCAATTCCTCGGCCACGGGCCGGATCATTTCGTCGGCAAAGGCGCGCGCCATCTCTCGCACCTGCTCCTGCGTTTCAGTGAGATACATGGCCCTCGACTCCCACTTAGTAACTATCCGGTTATATACATTCCCCAGTCTCAAGACGTCAAGTCGGAAAAATCGGAGACCGGGAAGAAAGCTGCTTGCACAGGCGTTTGGTCCGTGCTTATTTATTCACCAACTGGTTACTTATGGAGGAGAGGCATGCACCCTGGCGAAAAGAGGAAATTCGGCCGAACAGAACTTGACGTCACGACGTTCGGCTTTGGGACCGCGCCCGTCGGCAACATTTTCCGCGAGATCGACGAAGCCACAGCCGGCGATATGTTCGAACGCGCATGGGCCGCCGGCGTACGGTTCTTCGACACCGCGCCGATGTATGGCCACGGGCTTGCCGAACTGCGCACGAGCCACGCCCTGCGCTGGAAGGAGCGAGACGATTTCGTCCTCTCCTCCAAGGTCGGGCGCCTGCTGCGACCGGCACGGCGCGACACCATCGATTTTGCGCCGTGGACGAATGCTGCGCCCTTCACCATGCATTTCGACTACAGTTACGACGGCACGATGCGCGCCTTCGAGGACAGCCTGCAGCGGCTGGGGTTGGAGCGGATGGACATGTGTTTCATCCATGACATCGACGTTTTCACACGCGGGAGCGAGCAGCCGGAAGTGTTCGAGCAGGCGATGGACGGCGCCTGGCGCGCGCTGGAGCGGCTGCGCTCGGAAAAGGTCGTGAAGGCGATCGGCGTCGGCGTCAACGAATGGCAGGTCTGCCATGAGGCCCTCCGCCGTCACGATTTCGACTGCTTCCTGCTGGCCGGCCGCTACACCCTCCTCGAACAGGACGCGCTCGACGCGTTCCTTCCGCTGTGCGAGGCACGTGGCGCGGCGGTCGTCGTGGGCGGCGGCTTCAATTCGGGAATCCTTGCCACCGGCGCGAAGGAAGGGGCGAAGTACAATTACGCGCCGGCGCCGCGCGACATCCTGGAAAAGGTCGCGAAAATCGAGGTGGTCTGTGCGGCGCATGGCGTGCCGCTGGCCGCCGCCGCACTGCAATTCGTGCTCGCCCATCCTGCCGTACCCTCTTTCATGGCGGGCACGCGCACGGTCGAACAGCTTGACCAGAACCTTGCCTGGTTCTCCCATCCGATCCCGGCAGAGTTCTGGGCGGATCTCAAGAGGCAGGGCCTATTGCGCGAGGACGCACCCGTTCCGGGCTGAGCTCGCATCAGCCCGCGCTGCAACAAGCGGCGCGGGCAACCTCTAACGGATCAGGATTGCCCTGAAGTCATTGACATTGGTTCCTGTCGGGCCGGGCACGAACAGGTCGCCCAAACGATGAAACGCCGTCCAGGCGTCGTTGCCGGCAAGCAGTGCGGCAGGATCCGCCCCCAGTTCCCGCAGGCGCCCCATGCTGGCGCCGTCGGCAAAGGCCCCCGCATTGTCCTCTGAGCCATCGATACCATCCGTATCGGCGGCAAGTGCTGCAAACGGCACACCTTCGCCTGCGAGCGCGAGCGACAACAAAAACTCCGTGTTGCGTCCACCCTTGCCACGTCCCTTGATCGTCACCGTCGTTTCTCCGCCGGAGAGGATGACGACGGGACGCAAGAACGGGCGGTCACGGCTGGCGACCTCGCGAGCGATAGCGGCGTGAACACCCGCGACGTCGCGTGCCTCCCCCTCTATGCAGTCCGATAGAATGACGGCGGGCACGCCGAGCGCCTCCGACCGTTGCGCGGCAGCCTCCAGTGAGAGGCGTGCAGAAGCGATGATGTGGACCTCATGACTGGCAAAGGCTGAGTCATGAGGCGATGGCGGCTGGCCCACGTCTTCATCAAGCCAAGCCAGGATCCGCTCGGGCAGCTTGACACCCCATGTCTTGACCAGTGCGCGCGCCTCTTTGCGATTGCTTGCATCCGGCACGGTCGGTCCACTGGCGACCTGCGCCGGGTCGTCGCCAGGCACATCGGAGACAACGAGCGTCACAACCCTTGCAGGATGACATGCGGCGGCGAGCCGCCCACCCTTAATGCCGGAGACCTGCTTGCGAATAGCGTTCATGACGGAAATCGGCGCACCGCCCGCCAGCAGCGCGCTGTTTAGAGCGGCTTCATCCTTCAGCGTGAGATCGCCGGGCGGGGCTGGGAGCAGGGCGGACCCGCCGCCACAGATCAGCGCCACGACGAGATCATTCTCACCAAGCCCCTTTACAGCTTCGAAAAGCGATTGAGACGCTTCAAGCCCTGCAACATCCGGAACGGGATGGGCAGCCTCCAGCACACGGATCCTCTGGCAGGCCGCCGAATAGCCATAACGCGTCACCACAACCCCTTCCAGTGGGCCATCCCACAGCCTTTCGAAAGCCGCGGCAAGCTGCGCGGCGCCCTTGCCCGCGCCGATGACGACGGTCTTTCCTTTGGGTCGGGTCGGTAGATATGTGCTTAAGGCCTTTTCGGGAGCCGCGGCTTCGATCGCTGCGCGAAAGAGTTGTGCGAGAAAATCTTTGTCTTCAGGCTTCATGAGACCGCCAAACGGATCAGGAGTATGCGATGACCGAAAGCTATCTGTCGAAACGCGCCGGCCGCTTCTGCCTGTGGGCCGCCAGCCCTTCCGTGAGATCTTCGGATGCAGCCGCCACCGCGCCGGCCAAGGCCTCTACGACCCGTTCGCTCTCCTCGTGCTCGGCGGCATTGATCAGCATCTTCGTCAATTCTGTCGCCCTTGGAGATCGCTTCAGCACGCGGGCCGCGGCGGCCTGTGCGGCGGCGCCACCCTCGCCCGTGGGCACGACCTGATCAACGAGCCCGAGCGCGATGGCCTCATCAGCTGAGTAGACTTCGCCAAAAAGCGCCATGCGGCGGACAAGCTGCGTGCCGAAGCGGCGCGAGGCGCGCTGCGTGCCGGACCAGCCGGGAATGATGCCGAGGCCGGCCTCCGGCTGGCCGATCTTCACATGCACTTCGGCGATACGCAGGTCCGCGCAGGCAGCAAGCTCCAGCCCGCCGCCGAGCGCGTGGCCGTTCAGCACCGCGATCAGTGGAACCGTGAGGCGGGCCAGCGCATCGAAGGCGCCGTGTCCGTCGCGCAGCCAGCGGCGCGAGAACGTGTCGGCGTCGAGGCTGCTCCACGCCTCGATATCGCCCCCCGCGCAAAAGGACCTGCCGCCCTCTCCCGACAGGATCGCAACTCGGGCATCCGAGCGCTCGATGGTACGGCAGGCCCGCAACAGCGCATCGACCATGTCCTCGTCGATCGCGTTCAGCTTTTCCGGCCGTCGCAGGGTGAGCCGCGCAAGGTGTCCCTCGATTCGGAGTTCGATGCGCGGATCGCTCACAGCGCCAGCCCCATGGTGCCAGCGCGGAATAGCGCATCGTCCATCACCCTGAGCGTCTGCGAGACGCGTAACGGCGTCGCCGCCTGGTCGAGGACGTCACGCTGAAGGTCGAGGCCGGGGGCGATCTCTGTTATCACAAGTCCGTCCGTATCAAGCTCTATTACGCAGCGCTCCGTGACACATGTGATCTCCTGCCCCTGCGCGCGGGCGCGCTTGCCAGAAAAACTGACCTGATCAACTTTTGGCACGAACTTGGCGATGCGGCCCTCCATGTCGATCACCAACCGGCCGTCCTCGATGTGCATCTTGGCGCCTGCATTGAAATTGCCGGAGAAGACGATTTTTTTCGCACGCGACGTGATATCGACAAAACCGCCGGCGCCAGCGGTGCGGTGTGGCGTTGCCGCCAGGCGGCTGACATTGACCGAGCCCTCGGCGTCGATTTCCAGGAAGGACAGGAGCGAGCAGTCGAAGCCGCCCGCCTGGAAGTAACAGAACTGATGGGGCGAGGCGACGAAGGCCTCGGCGTTGGAGGCACAGCCGAACTTGAAATCGAGAAGCGGCACGCCGCCGACGGCGCCCTGCTCGATCACCCAGGTGATTTTGCCGTGCAGCCCCTCCTCGATGAGGATGCGCGGCACGTTGGCCGAAATGCCGAAGCCGATATTGACGGCCCAGCCATCCTGCAGTTCCCGCGCCACGCGGCGGGCGATGACCTTGCCAACATCGAGGGCCGGCAGGCGGAAGGTTTCGAGCGGCCGGAAGAGCTCGCCGGAAATCGCCGGGTCATAGGGCGTCGCCGTCGTCTGCAATTGATCGGGCGCCTCGACGATGACGTCGACGAGGATGCCGGGGACGCGCACGTCATGGGGCCGCAGGGTGCCGCTGGCCGCCACCCGCTTGACCTGCGCTATGACCAGACCGCCGGAATTGCGGGCGGCCAGCGCCATTTCCATAGCGCCGAGAGTCGCACCCTCCTGTTCGAAGGTGAGGTTGCCCTTCTCGTCGGAGGTCGTCGCACGGATGATCGCAACATCGGGGCGAAGCGCCGGGAAATGCAGCCAGTCCTCTCCCGCGAACGAAACCCGCTGAACGATCGGCTCGGCGCGCGCACTCGCATTCATCGCGCAGCCTTCCTGATCGGGATCGACGAAGGTCTCCATGCCGACCTTGGTGAGCACGCCCGGACGCTTGGCGGCGCCCTCCCGGAGCATGTCGAAGACGATGCCGGAGGGCACGTTCCAGGCGGCGAGCTCCTCCTTGAGGATCATCTGCCAGACCAGCGGCGGCTCGGCATTGCTTGGCCCCGAGGGATAGGAGCCGCCGATGATCTTCTTCAGCATGCCCGGCTTGGCGATGTGGTCAACACCACGGGTGCCAAAGAAGTCGCCGGCCGCGATCGGGTGAATGGAGGTGAGACCGCGCGGATGGCCTTCGCGATCAAAGCGTTCGCCTAGCGCCTTGAGAACGGCCTCAGGGCAACACAGGCCCGACGAAGAGTTGACTGCAACGACCGCACCATCCCTGACGAGTTGGGCCGCCTCCTCCGCCGTCTTTACCTTCTTCATCGACTTCACCTCCGTTCCGCATTGCATTAAGTAACTAACTAGTTATAGATTAAACACGGCCTGGGCAATCAGGCAAGCAGGTTTTTCGCGTCGACGCGCATGGCGCCATCGATGCTCCCAGACAGCCAAGGAGGAGGCATGAACATCTATTTCCAGAAGAGCTTTCAGCGCGGCTTCGGCACCTTTCCGCTGAAGGGAAACGACCTCAGACACACGATCGCTGCCGCCATCGGCGCCGGTTACCGAGCGTTCGATACGGCGCAGATGTACGGCAACGAGGCCGATACGGGTGCGGCACTCGCAGTCTGCAGCGTCGCGCGGGAAGAGCTCTGCATTACCACGAAGGTGCATCCGGACAACTATTCAGAAGAAAAATTCCTGCCCTCGGTCGAGGCCAGCCTGAAGTCATTGCAGATCGATCGCCTCGATGCGCTTCTCCTGCACTGGCCGCCGGCAGACGGTGACGTCGCGCCATCCCTGCGCCTCCTGCAATCCGCCCGGGACAGGGGTCTTACGGATACCATCGGCGTCTCGAACTATACCGCACGCATGATGCGTGTGGCGCGCGCCGTGGTCGAAGGACCGCTCGTCACCAACCAAGTGGAGTTTCACCCGCTGGTCAACCAGCAGAAGCTCCTCGCCGCCGCATCGGAGACGGGCATCCCGCTTTCCTCCTACGCGTCCATCGCCCGCGGCGAAGTGTTCAAGCACCGTCTTTTCGCCGAGATCGGCAAAACCTACGGAAAATCTGCTGCACAGGTCGTGCTGCGCTGGACGCTCCAGAAGGGTGTGCCGCTCAACACGATGTCGACGAAGCCGGAAAACATCCGGGGGAATTTCGACATCATGGATTTCACGCTGTCGTCCATCGACATGGACAGGATCGACGCCCTGAACGCGACCGGTTACCGCATTGTCAAGCCGGGGCAACTGCCCTGGGTCCCCCAATGGGACTGACGCAAAAGGGCGGCCGCAAGGCCGCCCTTTTGCTTGAGACGCCTCGATCGATCAGGCATTGCCGCGGATCATGTCCGATGCCTTTTCGCCGATCATGATAGTCACCGCATTGGTATTGGAGCCGACGAGGCTCGGCATGATGGAACTGTCGCAGATGCGGATGCCATCGAGGCCGTGGACGCGCAGTTGCGGGTCGACCACCGACATCTCGTCCCGCCCCATCTTGCAGGTGCAGGTGGGGTGATAGGAGGTACGCCCGTATTGGCGCGCATAGGCGACATAGTCTTCCTGCGTGCGCACGTTTCTATCGGGAAAATGCAACGTTTTGATGCATTTCTGCAGGGAAGGCTGGCCAAAGATTTCCTGACTGATCTTCACGCCTTCAGCGGAAATCCTTACATCGTCGGGGTCGCCGAGGAAGTTCGGATCGATAACGGGCAAGGCGCGCGGATCGGCCGAGCGCAAGGTCACGGTTCCGCGCGACTTCGGCCGAAGCGTATAGGAGTTCAGCGTGATGCCGGACGCGCCCTTCGGCACGCTCGGTACGCCTGCCTCCGCCCCCGCGCCCGCAAGGAAGTGGAACTGCAGGTCCGGGGTCGGGCTCGCCTCGTCGCCATACCAGAACGCCCCACCCTGCACGACGTTGGAGGTGATGCGGCTCGCCTTGTCGCCATACCAGAACGCCCCACCCTCCACGAGGTTGGAGGTGATGGGGCCGGACTTGAAGAGTGTGTACTGAATGCCTGCCCAGATCGACCAGTGCAACTTGTTGTATTTGTCGAGGCTATCGTGGTTCTTCAGTTCCGCGACGATGTCGACGCCAAAATGGTCCTGGAGGTTCTGCCCTACGCCGGCCATGTCCTGCACCACCTCGATGCCGTGGCTGTTGAGCGCATCGGCCGGCCCGACGCCGGAGAGCATCATCAGCTTCGGCGTGCCGATGGCGCCAGAGGTAAGAATCACTTCGCTTTCCGCCCGCGCCGTCGTGCGGTAGCCGCCGGCCTCATAGTCGACGCCCACCGCACGGAGTCCCTCGAAGACAATGCGCAGGACAAGCGCACCGGTGACGACCGTCAGGTTGGGACGCTTCAGGGCCGGACGCAGATAGCCGACGGCCGCCGAGCAGCGCCGGTTGTCGCGCGTCGTCGTCTGGTAAACGCCCGCCCCCTCCTGCACCGGGCCATTGAAATCCGGATTGTAGGGAATGCCGAACTCCTGGCAGCTCTGCACGAAGGCGCGCGTCATGCGTTGCGGCTCGGGGATGTTGGAGACGCCGAGCGGGCCATCCGTTCCATGCCAGGCACCGGAGAGGATCGAATTGCCCTCCGATCGCAGGAAATATTTCTGGATGTCCTTGAAGCCCCACCCTTCCGCGCCTTCCTCGACCCAGCGATCATAATCGGCGGGCACACCACGCGTGAAAACCTCGGCATTGATCGACGACCCGCCCCCGAGCACCTTGGCCTGCGCGTAAAGGATCTCACGGTTGTTGGCGTGCTTCTGGGGCGCGGTCTTCAGGCCCCAAGTGAGCGGCCCCGTCGTCATCTTAGCGAAGCCAACGGGCATGTGGATGAGCGGATTGGTATCGCGCCCGCCCGCCTCGATGAGGCACACTCGCGCGGACGGGTTTTCCGAAAGCCGCGCCGCCAGCACGCACCCGGAGGTACCGCCGCCGACGATCACATAGTCATAGCCAGCGGCCATCATGCGATCCAATGCGTGCGCTTGCCGATCTGGACATGAACGGACTTCACCTGCGTATATTCCTCTACCCCATACATCCCGGCCTCTCGGCCCCAGCCGGACTGCTTGAAGCCGCCGAGCGGCATTTCGGGACCGCCGGCCATGATCGTGTTGACCCAGAAGCGCCCGGCGCGAACCCGGCGGCTCACCATCAGTGCCTTGTCGATATTCTTCGTCCAGACGCTCGCCGCAAGACCGTAAACCGTGTCATTGGCAAGCTTGATCGCTTCTTCCAACGTATCGAAATGCATGGAGCACAGCACGGGGCCGAAAATCTCGTCGCGGGCGATGACCATGTCGCATGAAACGCCGGAGAAGAGCGTCGGCGCGATATACTGGCCGCGACCAAGATTGATCGGCCCGCCGCCGGTGAGAAGTTTTGCGCCCTCGGCCTTGCCCTTCGCGATGTAGTCGAGAATCGTGGCGTTCTGCGCCTCTGTCGTAATGGCCCCGACCTGAGTCGCCTCGTCCAGCGGATCGCCGACGCGGATCTTCTTCATTTTTTCGACGAGCAGCTTTTCGAATTCGGCGGCGATGGAGCGCTCGACGATCAGGCGCGAGGAGGAGACGCAGCATTGCCCGGTGTTAAAGCTGATGCCGAAGGCCGCGCCGTCGCCGGCGTCTTCCAGATCGGCATCGGCGAAGACGATGATGGGGTTCTTGCCGCCAAGCTCCAGGCCGAGCTTCTTGAAGTTGCTGTCGGCTGCCGCGTGGACGCAGGAGCGGCCGACGGCTGTCGAGCCGGTGAAGGACAGCATGTCGACGTCAGGATGCTCGGACAGCGCCTGGCCAATCCTGCGGCCGGCACCGGTGATGACGTTGTAGACACCGGCCGGAAGGCCCGCTTCCGCCAGCACTTCGGCGAGCAGCAGCGTCGTTGCAGCGGTCACTTCCGACGGCTTCACGATCATCGTGCAGCCAGAGGCGAGGATGAAGGGCACGCGCTCGCAGAGGATCAGGAACGGGAAGTTCCAGGGCGTGATGAGGCCGACGACGCCGATCGGCTCGCGCAGCACCATGCCGAAGAGATCGTCGCCGAGCGAGTTGAAGCTGTCTCCGTGCAGCATGCGCGCCGCACCGGCGCCCGTTTGGAAGCAGGCGATGCAGTGATCGATTTCACCTCGCGCTTGGGAGATCGGCTTGCCGTTTTCCAGCGCCTCCCAATAGGCGATTTCGTCGCGACGGCGGCGCAAGATTTCAGCAACGCGCAACAGGACGCTTCCGCGGGCCGCACCCGAAAGGCCAGCCCAGCGGCGATCTTCGAAGGCGCGGCGTGCCGCGGCGACGGCGGCGTTCAGATCATCGACCGTGCAACGAACCGTGCGCGTGACAGGCGTGCCGTGGCCGGGCGACGTGCGTTCGAAGTATTGCGCGCCGTCTTTCCACTCGCCATCGACGAAAAAGCCGAAGGTGCGCGCTGCGGCCGGGGCAGAAAGGAACGGGTTTTTCTGGTCCACGGGATACCTCCACTTCGATAGGTCTTACGCCGCAATGGCGATTTGCGTCTTCAGGTCGTGCGGCCGTTCCCCGAGGGTGTCGAAAGCCGCCTGGATATTCTCCAGGGAGTAGCTCGCCTTGGTGAAATCATCCGTGCGGAACCGGCCATGCGATAGAAGGGTCAATGCGTCATGCATATCCTCCCCCATGCCCGCGACGGAGCCCTTGAGGCTCGTCTCCTCCAGAACCGTGCGGAGGATATCGAGGGGGACCGTCTCGCCCCGCGACGTGATGCCGAAGAAGGCGATGTGCCCGCCGCGGCGCGTCAGGTCGAAAGCCTGTTCATAGAGCTTTCTGTTGCCGACGCTTTCGACCACCAGATCCGCGCCGCGTCCGCCGGTCATCCGCAGCACGGTTTTCTTGAGCTCGGCCGGATCGGACACCGCCGCATCCGCGCCGGCTTCGAGAGCCATCCGGGAGCGCTCGGCGGACAGATCGGCGACGATAATGGGGGCCGCGCCGACGAGCCGCATCATCTGCACATGAAGATTGCCAATCGGCCCTGCGCCGAAGATTACGACCGACTGGCCGAAGGTCGCCCTCGCCTTGCGCGCGGCGCGGACGACGCAGGCGACCGGCTCGGTGAGGACGAGAACTTCGTCAGCGATGTTACCCTCAACGGGGATCGCGAGGCGCGCGGGCACGGCGACGAATTCGGCGAAAGCCCCATCCCTGCCGATGCCGACCTGGGTGACCTCGGCGCAGTTCAACACCTCATTACGCCGGCACCAGAAGCATGTGCCGCAGCCGATATTAATGTCGACGACCACGCGCGTGCCAGGCGCCAGATGGCGCACATTGGTGCCCATCTCAGCAATCGTGCCGCAGAACTCATGGCCGGGGATCAGCGGCAACTGGTCAGCGGCGTAGTGGCCGTTGAAGATATGGATATCCGTGCCGCAAATGCCTGTGCGCGTTACCCGCACCAGTACATCATCCGGCCCGACGGACGGCACCGGAACGTCGCGGAGTTCGAAGCGCTTCGGCGCAGTGAGGACAGCGGCGCGCATGGTGCTCATGGCCAGATCCTCACTTCACGGTGCGCAGCTTTGCGCGGTCGATGGTCAGCGCGATGGCGACGATCAGCACGACGCCGAAAACCATCTGCTGGCGCGTCGCGTCGATCTCGAAATAGAGCATCGAGGCGCGGATGACGGCAACAATGAGCGTACCGACCACGGTGTTGACGACACCGCCGACGCCACCTGTCAGCGGCGTACCACCGACGAGCACCGCAACGATGGCCGGCAGCAGGAAGCCGTTGGCGATCGTCGGCGCACCGCCCGAAAGCTTTACCGCAAAGAGGAGGCCGGCAATGGCGGCGAGTGCGCCCGAGATCGCGAAAGCAAGAATCTTGTAGCGGGCGACATTGAGGCCTGAGGCCGCGGCCGCGAGTTCGCCGGCACCGACGGCCTTCAGGGCACGGCCAAGCGTCGTGCGTCGCTCGATGAAGAGGCAGATCGCGACGAGCGCCGCGGCAATCAGCAGCTCATGCGGCACGCCCCAGGTGCGGCCGATCATCCAGCCGAAGGTCTCGTTGCGCTGTGTGGCATCCATGTTGAGTGCGCGCTGGCCGGAGAGCCATTGCGCAATAGAAAAGGCGACACCGCCGACAGCGAGCGTGGAGATGAAGGACGGCACGAAAAGCCGCGTCGTCACATAACCGGAGAGCATGCCGAGCAGGAAGCCGGCAAGCACGCACAGCAGGGCGACCCACGCCCCCATGGAGGCGAGATATACCGAGGCGACGACCGTCACCATGTTCGCCATGGACTGCGCCGAAAGATCGATGCCCCCGATATAGATAGCAAAGGTGAGCCCGAGCGCCATGATGAAGAGCGGCACGATATCCCCGGCGATGCCGAGTAGGTTCGAAGGGCGCAGGAAGCCGGGATCGTTGACGCCGACGGTCGCGACGAGCACGACCAGCGTGATCCAGGGTAGGTGCGGTTTGAGGCGCTGAATATCCATCTCTTCCCTCAGATCATATGGTGCAGCAGGTCGAAGGGCGTGGGCTTGGCGCCCGGCTTACAGGCGAATTGCTTCTGGATGCGCCCGTCCTTGACGACGATGATGGTGTGCGACAGGCCGATCCCTTCTTCCAGCGTATCGGCGACGAGCACGATGCCGACGCCTGCCGCGCCCATCGCGCGGATCATGTCGTAGACGTCTTCCTTCGCGCCGATGTCGAGGCCGCGCGTCGGGTGGTCGAGCAACATGATGTCGGAGCCGGCGGAACGCCATTTGGCCAGCACGACCTTCTGCTGATTGCCGCCCGAGAGATTGCCGCAATCGGCAAATTCCGAATGTGCCTTGATCGAGAGTTTCTTGATCCAGTCGCGCGCCAGCGCCCGCTCCTCGTTAACGCGCAGTACCCCCCCGCTCGAATGGTTCCGCATCTGCGAGAGCGTCATGTTCTCGTAGACGTTCATGCCGGCGACGATGCCTTCGATCTTGCGTTCGCGCGGCACATAGCCGACCCCATGGGCGACCGACTGGCGCGGCGAATAGCCTGTGGCGTCAGCGCCCTTGATCTTGAGACGGCCGGTCGCCGGCGTCAGCATGCCGTAGATCGTGCGCAGGATCGCCTCGCGCCCGGAACCTTCCGTGCCGACGAGACACAGGACTTCACCGGCATGCACTTTGAACGAGATATCCTGGATGCTGCCCGGCAGTCCGACGGCCGCCATCTCGACCAGCACCTTCGAGCCATCGAACGGCTTCTGCAGGTGTTCTCGGTAATATTGCTTGTCGACGTTGCGGCCGACCATCTTGTGCTGGATGGCCTCCGCCGTCGCGCCGCCCCGCTCTACCACGTCGACCACCTCGCCGTCCTTCATGACATAGATGCGGTCGGAGAGCTCCATCACCTCTTCCATGCGATGCGAAACGAAGATGAAGGAGGCGCGCGTCGTCAGCTCCCGCACAAGCTTGAAGAGCAGCTCGACCTCTTCCTTCGATAGAACCGAGGTCGGCTCGTCAAGCAGGATGACGAGGTCGCCCTTCACCCGCTCCTCCAGTGTCAGAACCTTGGCGAGTTCGACAAGCTGGCGCTGGGCGAAGGAGAGTTTCGAGGTCACCGTCACCGGGTCGACGTCGAGCTTCACCTTGGCGAGCTGCGCCTTGGCCGCGCTCGCCATCGCCTTCCAGTCGACCACGCCGAAGCGGACGAACTGGCGCTCGTAGCCGAGAAAGATGTTCTCCATGACAGAGAGGTTCGGGATCAGGGACTGTTCCTGGAACACCATCCCGATGCCCTTTTCCATCGCCTGGCGCGGATTGGCGAAGCGAACGGACGCGCCGTTGATAAGGACCTGGCCGCCATCCGGCTGGTAGGCGCCGTAGATGACCTTCATCAGCGTGGATTTGCCGGCGCCGTTCTCACCGACGAGACCGACGATCTCACCGCGCTTGATGTGGAAATTGATAGACTTCAGCGCGTGGACGCCGGGGAATTTCTTGTCGACGGCTTTCAGCTCGTACATGGCGCTCCTCACTTAACGAAGGAAACCATCTTGCGGTCGGTGGAAAGCACCACCGCAAGAATGACGAGGAGGCCCAGCACTCCGTCCTGGAGGAAATCGGGCAGACCGATGACGACCATGCCGTTGTCGATGACGTTGACGATAAGAACGCCGACGAGCGCGTTCCACACGCCGCCGATGCCGCCCCAGAGCGCCACGCCGCCGACGACCACAGAGGTGATGGAGACGAACATGAAGTTTGCGCCCGTCACAGATTCCGCCTGCCCGATGCGGGCGACGACGAGGATCGCGGCGATGGCGTAGAAGACGCCGGCGAGCGCAAAGCCGGTGACGCGGACGCGGGTGACGTTGAGGCCCGAGGCGTGAGCGAGGTCCTCGCCGCCGCCGACAGCGTAGAAATTGCGGCCGAGCGTCGTGTGGGTTTGGATGAACCTGCCGACGAACAGGAAGAGGGCCGCGACATAGACCATCAGCGGGAAGCCGAGCCAGCGCACCGTGAGCAGGCCGCGGAAGGTGGCATCGCTGACCTTCACGATATCACCGCCGGTCAGCAGGATCGCGGCACCGGTGCCGACAAAGCCCATGGCGAGGCTTGCCATGAAGGACGGGATCTTCAGTTTCACATGCACCAGCCCGTTCAAGAGCCCGAGCATGCCGCCGAGCACGAGCACAAGCGGAATGGCTATCCAGCCGAAGCCGGCGAGCGTGCCGCCAAGCTGGGCGAAGATGAAGGCGAAGGAGACCGCCGTGAGCGAGACCGTTCCCTCCATGGAAAGGTCGATCGAACCCATGACGATGATGAAGGTGACGCCGACGGCGACCATGAGCGCCGGGGCCGCCGCGATCGCGATACGGGCAAAGTTCCGCAAGGAAAAGAAGGTCGGGTTGAGTGCGGTGAAAAAGATCAGCAGCGCGATCAGCACCAGTAGCGGCGCCCACTTGATCAAGGTTTCGCGCGAAAGGCGACGTGTCACGTCAGACACCCCTCTAATGAATTTCGCAGGAGATGTGGCGGCAGCGTACGGCTGCCGCCCTGCCTATGGTCAGGACTTGTACTGGATCTGACCGTTCGACGGGCCCCAGAAGTCCTTCCAGTCGTAGGTCGGCACGGAATCCAGGTACTTCGCCTTGAATTCCGCCGCGTCCTTGGCCGTAACGAGAATCGTCGGGCCATAGAATTCGCGATGCTCCTTCGGCTCCTCGGAAGGTTTGAAGGTGCCGATGGCGGCATGGTAGGCGAGTGCAGCGCTGATGCCGCCGCCCCAATGCGGATTGGTGAAGACGGTGGCGAGTAGCTGACCATCCATGACCATCTGCACGGCTTCCGGATTGCCGTCATAGGCGACGATCGGCATGTTCTCGATGCCCTCGGCACGCAGCGCCTCGATGACGCCGTAGGCTATGTTGTCATTGGCGCAATGCACGCCCTTGATCTTGTCACCGTAGCGCGTCAGGAACGAGGCCATCAGTGCCGCGCCCTTCTGTGTGTCCCAGTCGGCCGGCTCGGCATCGAGCAGCTCGACCTTCGGGAAGTCCTTCAGTGCGTTCTTGAGGCCGTTGAGGCGCTCGACGGCCGGATTGTTGGCTGCGATGCCGCCGAGATGGACCACGCCACCCTCACCGCCCATGGCTTTGAAGAGGATGCGGGCGGTTTCTTCCGCCGGCTTTTCGTCCGACCAGGTCATGTGCGAGACATAGTTGTCGCCGAAGTCCCAGGGGTGCAGGTCGTCGGTCTTGTTCCAGATCGTCGACACATAGGCGCCGGCAGCTTGAACGGCCTCGACGACCGGACGGGCGTTCGGGCTGTCATTGGCATCGCAGGCAATGGCGCAATTGCCATTGTTCTTGGCAAGGAAGGCCTTGATGTCAGCGAGCGACTTTTCCGTCGAGCCCTCGTTGATAAGGCTGATGAGTGTGCTCTTCGGCTTGCCGAGCGACTCCACGAAGGCCTCGCCGCCGGAGACGACAGAGTTCCAGTATGCCGAGGCGCGGTCGCGGTAGCTCCAGGCAATCGCCGGGTCTGTCAGCGCGGCGCGTGCGATGCCGCCACCGAATAGTCCCGGCACGGCAGCCGCGCCCATGCCGGCCGCAGCTGCGAACAGAAAATTGCGACGGCTGACCGTTTCGCGCTCGATGAAATCCTTGATAAAGGTCGACATTGGTTCCTCCCAATCTTCGATTGAAACGCTTCGCGCGTCACGACTGGCGCTGCTGTCGACAGGAGAGCCCTGCCTTCGGGCGAGGCGCTCCGGCGTGACCTACGCCATTTAACGCACTAACCAGTTACTTCTTTTAGTTTGCCCAAGTCAAGCGGTTTCAGTATGATCAAGACAAGCAATCGCGTCGAACGGCTGTGACGGACGGCGACGCGCGTGTATGAGTTGCAGGGAAGAAATCCCGACCGCGGCAGAGGGCAGGCGCAAAACATGACGGGCGAACGAAACGAAAAACCGGGACGAAAACCGCGCATCCGCGACGCGGAAGCCACCAAAGCGCGCATCCTCGAGGCGGCAAAAAAAGAATTTGCAAAGAAAGGCTTGGGTGGGGCGCGCGTCGACGACATCGCAGAGAAGGCGAAGGCCAACAAGCGCATGATCTACCACTATTTCGAGAGCAAGGAGGGCCTGTTCCAGACCATTCTCGAAGAGGCCTATCTCGATATTCGCAACGCCGAGCAGAAGCTGCACCTGGAAGATCTTGACCCGAAGGCAGCGCTCGAAAAACTGGTGCGCTTCACCTGGGAATACTACCTGAAGAACCCGGAATTTCTGACGCTCGTCAACAGCGAAAATCTGCATCGAGCCAAGCACCTGAAAAAGTCGGAGATCGTCAAGGTCTCCAGCAGGAAGCTCGTGAACTTGGTCTCAAGCATCCTTGAGCGCGGGGTGAAGGCGGGCGTCCTCCGCGACGGCATCGATCCCGTGCAGCTCAACATCACCATCGCGGCCGTCGGCTACTACTACCTGACAAACCGCTTCACCGGTTCGATCATCTACGAGCGGGACCTGATGGCCAAGGACGCCCTGGAGCAGCGCATCCAGTTCAATATCGATACGATCATGCGGCTCGTTGCCGCTTGACGTTACCGGCCGGCGGCACATTCCCTGAAACGGTCCGGAATCAAGGAAGTCGCGGCGGTGGCAGGCGTCGGTCGCAACGGCATCTTACGTGCTTTCGGGAACCGGCCGACCCTCCGAAGCGACACGCAAGCAGGTGCTGGCGGCGGCGGATGGGTTGTGTTGCAAAGTTTTTCTGCGTCATGAAGGTGGTCGAGACCGGCCGCTGTCATGCCGCCAGTATGGCGAACTGCTCGGCCAGGGAGGGATTTGGGTTGAACGCGTACCTTGCCTGTCGCTTGTCCGCGAGGCCTCGGCAAACAAACGGGCTGCGGCGGCAGTTGGATGAAGTCGCCGCCCGGCGTGTAGAAGGCGCGATTGCCGCCGATGCGAATTTCTGCGCCGCTGGGAGCGATGAACGCCTCGGCCTGCGGGATGATTTCGCGTTTGGGCAGCGGCTCAGACTGGGTGTAAAACTGCTCGGGCAGGCCCTCGCACTGCGCGACATTGAAGACGGTGAAACGCTTGAGGAAGGGCACCGCCTGCGGCTCGGTGTCTTCTTTTCTAGCGCGTTCCTTCTCGTTCTTCGGGATGAAGCGATCGGCATGAACGATAGTCGAGCCGTGCTCGCCTTTTCGACATTGCCGCAAGCGAAAGCGCCTGCCGGAAGGTGAGCCAGTTCTGGCCGGGGTGGCCGCGCTCGATCAGCGCGCCCCACAGGATCAGGATGTTGATGCCGGAACGTTGCGACCGGTGGCGGCATTCTTCGGCAAGCCAAGAGCTGATTTGGCGCTGCCCCAAGGGTTTGACCCAAGGCAGCGAGCCCCGCTCCAGATCTGCGATGATGCGGTCGGTGATCTCGCAATCAAGGCTCGCCCTTGGAGCCTCGTTCTTGTTCCCGCCCACTTCGCCACGGGCACCACGCTTGCCGGTCTGCGCATGATCTTCGTTTCCGGTCGCTAATCTCCCGCGCCTTACCCGTGAGTGGGGTGGGCGGCAGAAAGCGACTGGCTTGGCCCGCTGAACGAGGCGGGCCGCACCCGGAGGGCCGCAACGGAGTGGAGAATGTGAGCCAAGCAGGCATTGCGGCACGCCGCAGCGGGCTTAGAAAGGAGCGTCGCCCACCCCGCGAGCGGGGGCTGGCAACACAAAACAAAACCGCATCGCGAAGCGATGGCCTGAAGCAGCTATCAAATCGCCCTGACCGGCATATCGCTCAAGAGCGTGACCTGCCACTGAATTTTCATCCGGCTGCAGTTAGAGCCTCGGCGGGTTTTACGCCGTATGGCGCGGGTTGAGCAACGGGTGAT